>JBMFWU010000057.1:0-30509 GCA_049964955.1 Syntrophobacteraceae bacterium | reverse complement strand
GCTCGAGGTTCCCCAGGCAAAATCTTTCCGCTCGACCAGTAAAGTTTTCAGACCACGTCGCACGGATTCCCTCAAAATCCCGGCCCCCGTCACGCCGCCGCCGGCTACGACCACGTCCCACTCTTTTTCGATAGATTCAAGCCTCATCTTCGCTTGCGTCCAGAAGAGATTTCCATAGCGTTGTGACCTCCGTCAACGTTTGGCGCACTCTGGCTTCTACTGCGACTCCATCACGCTTGCGGACAAGTTGCAGAAGTGTGGTGTAATATTCTGTCGAAAGCAGACGCGCCTGTCGAGCTTGAAAATAGCGCAGACCCCACTCGCTGTACATTGCTGCGAAATCGTTCAGTATGACGCGAAAAAAGGGATTTCCCGAACAGGCCGCCGTCTCCAGCTGAAGATGCCAATCGTACTCGGCGAAAGCTTCGGGCGTATCGGCAAGGTGTTGCGACAGCGCAAGGCAGGCTTCGAAGGTTTGTGGGCGATTGTCGGTCGCCATTTTTGATATCGCCGGGAGCAGAACCGCGCGGACACCCAAAAAGTGGCTGATAAAGTCGGAGGGCAGGCGATCGGCCAGCCGCGTCATGGCGGCGATCACCCCCATGCCGCCTTCGTTTCTGTAATCGCGAACTATCGTCGATTTTCCGTGACGGATATCGAGCCACCCGTCGCGCGCCATGCGCTGGAGTGCTTCGCGCAGGGTCGGGCGGGTGACACCGATCTTTTCGGAAAGCTCCCGTTCGGCAGGAATGGCGCTTCCCGGCGGATAGTCTCCCTGCAGGATGGCGCTCAGAAGAAAACTCTCCGCATGCTGTGCGGGCTTGATCGGTTTTGGTGACATCATGCTTTTAGATCCTGTGGGCGCCGAAAAGGGTTTTTATTTCCGGCGATTTGTGGTAAGAGGTCTTACCACATCACTCCCCCGATTGTCAAGCTACAGGAGAAAAAGGCTTGAAACGCATGCTGTTATCCATTGACTGCGGCACGCAAAGTCTGAGAACTCTTCTTTTTTCCGAGTCCGGAGAGCTTTGTGATTCGGTGAAAATCGACTATGAACCCTACGTTAGTCCCTGTCCGGGGTGGGCGGAACAGGATCCGGAAATTTTCTGGGAAAGCCTGGTCAAGGGATGCAGAGGCTTGAAGGAAAAAAATCCCGTCGGATTTGAGGCCATCGAGGGGGTCGGTCTCGCCACCCAGCGTGCGACAATGATCAACCTGGACAGTGACGGAAAGGGTTTACGACCTGCCGTCATCTGGCTCGACAGGAGAAAAGCCGACGACCTGTTCCCGTGTAAATCGTTTGTTTATCCGGTTTTGAGCCTCGCGGGTTCCAGGCGGAAGGTCTCGCGGTTGTACCGGGACGGGAAGTGCAACTGGATCCGGCAGCATCAACCGGAGATATGGAAGGCAACGCACAAGTACGTGCAGGTGTCGGGTTTTCTCAACTATCGCCTTACCGGAGAATTCAAGGATTCGGTCGCTTCGCAGATCGGCCACATTCCTTTCGATTACAAAAAGATGCGCTGGAGCGGCCGCCTGGGTGCGGCATCTATACTGTATCCGGTGGAGAGGGAAAAACTGCCCGAACTGGTGAAACCGGGAGAGGCGATCGGGGAGATATGGAGCCGGGCCGCCGAAGAAACCGGCCTCAAAGAAGGGTTGCCTGTCATCGCCTGCGGTTCGGACAAGGGATGCGAGACGCTGGGCATGGGGGTTGTGGATAAACAGACGGCGAGCCTTAGTTTTGGAACCACCGCCACCGTGCAGCTCACGAGCTCTTCTTATTTTGAGCCTCTTCCCATGATGCCGCCTTATCCCGCACCGATTCCCGGCCATTACAATCCGGAGATTGAAATTTTTCGTGGCTACTGGATGATCACCTGGTTCAAAAACCAGTTCGCTCACCAGGAAGTCGAACAGGCGAACCAAAAGGGGGTATCTGCGGAAAGTGAGCTCGATGCGCTGCTAAAGCAGTCTCCGCCGGGGGCCGGAGGGTTGATCGCACAGCCGTACTGGGGCCCCGGGCTGAATCACCCGGACGCCAAAGGCGCCATAATCGGTTTTGGAGACGTCCACACCAAAGCCCATGTATATCGAGCGGTAATAGAAGGGCTGGCCTATGCCCTTTTAGAAGGCGTTCAGGTACTGGAAAAGCGGGGGAAGACCAGCATCCGCAAACTCGCGGTATCGGGCGGCGCATCGCAGAGCAATCAAATCTGCCAGATATCGGCCGACATATTCAACCGCCCCCTGGTGCGCGGCAGAACAACCGAGACCTCGGGGCTGGGAGCGGCGATCGTTACCGCCGCAGGAGTTGGAATCTACCCGTCCATCAACGAGGCCATGAAAAATATGGTAACCTATGTCGATACTTTTTTGCCTGACGCCGGAAACGCATCGATCTATGACATGCTCTTCAAACGGGTGTACCTGAGAATCTACCCGTCTCTTAGAAAGCTCTACAGGCAAATAGAGGCGATAACAACGGCGGGGGAATGATAGGTGATGAAAAAAGGGAGACTTCAACCGCAGTGGAGAAACAGGGCGCCCGAAGCCTTCTCGTTTCGATCGATCTTCAAATGGGGGGCGCCGGAGATTTTCGAGCATCCGAACGGTGGTTTTTGCTCCGTGGTGAAAGAAACCCTGGGGTTGAGCGAGGCCGATTTTCAAACGAGGCGCGACGAGGGCGACGAACCGGTCGTCGTTACGTCCGAGGCTCCCGGACACCTTTCAGGCGATCAGGTGGGCATGTTTGAAAGCATCGTCGGGAGTGACAATATCGACTCCGACGATTACGCACGGGTGAAATATTCAACCGGTAAAACCATGGAGGAGATTCAGCAGCTTCGGGACAACACGACCGGAGATATCTGCGATCTGGTGGTTCATCCGCGAAACAAAGCCGACGTAGAGAAGATTGTGGCCTACGCCCACGAACAG
This sequence comes from Syntrophobacteraceae bacterium, assembly GCA_049964955.1. Taxonomy (GTDB): domain Bacteria; phylum Desulfobacterota; class Syntrophobacteria; order Syntrophobacterales; family Syntrophobacteraceae; genus SbD1. The sequence continues at coordinate 27,569 of JBMFWU010000057.1, read as the reverse complement.
CATATCCCGATCTATGTTTATGGCGGGGGCACCTCGGTGACTCTGGGGACAAGGCCTGTAAAAGGGGGTGTAACTCTGGTGATGGCCACCCACATGAACCGGGTCCTCGACTTGAACGAAATCAACCAGACGGTGACCGTGGAAAGCGGTATCGCGGGGCCGGTGCTCGAACATTGCCTCAACCAGGCCCCGGCGTTCTATAAAACCCGACATTCCTTTACCTGCGGGCATTTTCCCCAATCTTTCGAATTTGCAACGGTTGGCGGCTGGATTGTCACCAGGGGATCGGGCCAGATGTCCACCTACTACGGCGATGCCTGTGACCTGGTGATCAGCCAGGAATATGTCACTCCGGTCGGTTCTTTTAAAACCCTCGACTATCCCTCGACGGCAACCGGACCCATGGTGAACGACATTTTGAAGGGCAGCGAGGGCGCCTTTGGCGTTCTGGTGAGCGTTACGTTAAAAATCTTTCGCCACCAGCCGGAGAATCGATATCGCTTCAGTTACCTGTTTCCCTCCTTTTCCAGTGGCGCCGCAGCATGTCGGGAAATCTGTCAGGGCGAATTCGGAATGCCCTCTCTTCTGAGGCTCTCCGATGAAGAAGAGACCCAATTGGGTTTGAGGCAGTACAACATCGAAGACACGCTTCCGGACCGGTTTCTGGTTCGAAAAGGGTATGCTCCCGGCAAGCGCTCTCTTCTGATGGGGCATACCGAAGGCGAAAAGAATTTTTCGCAAAACGTCCGCAGAAATATTCGAAAAATCTGCAAGGCTCACGGCGCGATGTCTCTTACCGGCTATCCGGCAAGAGCGTGGGAGAAAAGCAAATTCTCGACTCCCTATCTTCGCGATGATCTGAATGATTTCGGGATCTGGCTCGATACGCTTGAAACCGCTGTCACCTGGGCCGGGTTCGAAAAGGTCTATAAGGAGGTCCGGACCTTTATTAAATCGAGGCCGCAAACCGTGTGCCTTACGCATTGCTCCCATTTCTACCCGCAGGGGACCAACCTCTATTTCATCTTTATCGGCAAATTCGCTACCCTTGCCGAATACAAATCTTTTCAGACGGGAATTGTAGAGCAGATCGTACGAAGCGGCGGTTCGCTCAGTCATCACCACGGGGTGGGGAAAATGGCGGCGCCGTTTCTCGAACATCATCTCGGGAAGGAACAGATGGCCGTTTTAAAGGCACTCAAAGCTCATTTCGATCCCCGGTCCATTATGAACCCCGGAGGAACGCTCGGCCTGGACTAGTTGTCACGTATCGAGCACGTCCCGGACCTTTTCGAGCAGAGTCTGTATGGAAAACGGTTTCTGCAGGAAATCGATGCCCTCGCCAAGGATGCCGTGATGGGCTATGACATTGGCCGTATATCCCGACATGAAAATGTTTTTGAGCCCGGGTTTTACTTCCGCGAGTCTGTCTCTCAGTTCTTTGCCGTTCATTTCGGGCATGACCACATCGGTAATGAGAAGATGAATGGGGCCGCTGTGCCTTCGGGCTATCGCCAACGCCTCGGCGGGGCTTTGGGTTGAGAGGACTTCATAGCCGTGCTCCTGTAGTATGGTCGTTCCCAGGTCGAGCATGGGTTCTTCGTCTTCGACCAGAAGCACGGTTTCACTTCCTCGCAATTCCCTTTTCACGGGCACAGAAACCTTTTGCGTCCTGCGCTTCTCTGCGCGGGGTATATAGATCTTGAAAGTCGTTCCTCGCCCCGGTTCACTGTACACATTGATAAAGCCGTTGTTCTGTTTCACGATGCCGTAGACGGTCGCCAACCCCAGCCCGGTTCCCTCGCCGAAGGCTTTGGTGGTGTAGAAGGGTTCGAATATATTGCCCAGGGTCTGCCTGTCCATCCCGCAACCGTCGTCGCTTACCGCAAGCATGACGAACTCGCCGGGTACAAACCCCGGGTGTTGTGTGCAGTACTCTTCGTCGAAGAATGCGGTCCCCGTTTCGATGGTGACCTTGCCCACGCCGGAAATTGCGTCACGGGCATTGACACAGAGGTTGGCCAGGATCTGATCGATCTGGCCGGGATCGACTTTGACCGGCCATGGATCCGCGGCGGGAAGCCAGGTGATGTCTATGTCTTCCCCGATGAGTCTGCGCAGCATCTTGAGCATTCCTTCCACCGTTTGGTTCAAATCGAGAACCTTCGGGGAGATGGTTTGCTTGCGGGCGAACGCGAGTAACTGTCGGGTCAGGTCGGCGGAGCGCAAGGCGGCCTTTCTGATTTCGGTCAAATTTGCAGAAAGTGCGTGCGACTGGTCGACTTTCTTCAGAGCCAGTTCCGCATGACCGAGGATCAGTCCCAGCATGTTGTTGAAATCATGCGCTACTCCGCCGGCAAGCCTTCCCACGGACTCGAGTTTTTGCGCCTGGTTGAGCTGTGCCTGCAATTTCTGTCTCTCCTCCTCACTTCGCTTACGTTCGGTTATATCGCGAAGTAACCCTTCAATGCCGAGAATTTGGCCTTGTTCATCTTTGATTAGACTGGACGTATCCGAAACGATAACAGGCGAACCGTCCATTTTTCGAAGCGTTATCTCGTAATCCCGAACAAAGCCATCCCGCCGAAGCCTTTCCATCATTTTTTCACGCTCAGACGGGTACATCCAGAAACTCTCGACTTTCCTGCCTGTTATTTCGTCGCAGGGAATTCCGAGAATTTTGGCCGCAGAGGGGCTTATCATTGTTATAACGTTGTCTTTATCGCTGCGGTAGAAAACGTCCTGCATGTTTTCCACTACGCTTCGGTAACGCTTTTCGCTGTCCCGGAGCATGTCCTGGGTTTTTCTGATCTCGGTGACATCCCGGATCGACTCGATAGCGCCGATAATCTTGCCGGTACTGTCGTAAAGAGGCCTTGCCTTGCAGGAGAGAACGCGAATTTCTCCCCCCTTCAATGTGGCCTCGGCATCGGCTAAAAGAATGTCTCCCTCTCTTCGGATCGAAGAGTAGTGCCGAAGGGTTTCAATGTCTTTCGCAATTGCCGCATCGATCAAAACGGGCCTTCGGTACCCGTAAAACGGCAAGGCGTATTCATAGTCTCCTTTTCCCAGAATGTCTTCGGCCTTGACACCCGTCATCTGCTCATAGGCCTTGTTCCAGACTATGACTTCTCCGTTCAGGTCGATCGCAAAAGTCGGATCCGGCAGAAAATCGAGAATCTGGGACAGCCTCTCTCGCGACTCCCTGACCGCTTGCTCGGCCTGCTTGCGCGCGGTGACATCGAGCACCGTCGTGAGCAGGCGCCGGATTCCGCCGATACGCACGACATTGCAATGATAGAGACATTCAACCGATTCGCCGTTTTTGTCGTATGAGGTAATCTCGGCTCCCGAAAGACTCCCCTCCCGATTGACGATAGCGATGATTTTTTTCCGGTCCTCCGCAGTGAGCCACCCCACCTCGGTGGAGGTCCTTCCGACCACTTTGTCTCGTTCAAGCTCCAGGACTTCCAGGAACTTGTCATTCACGTCAATATAGGTTCCATCCTCCAGCGAGGTAATGGCGGCCATGATGGGGGCGTGTCGGAAGGCGATGGAGAACTTTTCCTCGCTTTCCCGAAGAGCTTCCTCGGCGTGCTTGCTCTCGGTGATATCGACATGGGTACCGATCATCTGTAGCGCACGCCCGTTGGCATCTCGCCTCACGGCTTTCCCCCGCCCCAGAATCCAGCGCCAGGAGCCGTCACTCGAGCGCATGCGAAACTCAACGCTAAAAGAAGGCGATTCGTTTCGGATACACGCCTTGTTGGCGGCAAGAGCCCTCTCGCGGTCTTCCGGATGAATCAGGTGCAACCAGGTGTTTGCTTTGCCTTGAAATTGTTCAGGCTCATATCCGAGCATGCGAAAATTGGCCGGACTGTAATAGACGTCATCGGTCACCAGGTCCCAGTCCCAAACGCCGTCGCTTGTGGCCTCCATCGCCAGCCTGTAGCGCTCCTCACTCTCACGAAGCAACTCCTCGGCGCGTTTTTGCTCGCTGATCTCACGTCCGATACTCGATGCCCCGATAATCAGGCCTTCGGCGTTTCTGACGGGCGATATGGTGACAGACAGGTGAATCGTGCGGCCGTCTTTTCTGCGCCGCATCGTCTCATAATGGTGAACGGGTTCCCCCGATCGGATCTTGGCCAGGAGCTTTGGCGCCTCGTCCTCACATCCGGGAGGAATCAGGAAGGAAATCGGTTTTCCGATCGCCTCCTTTGCGGAGTAGCCGTAGATCTTTTCCGCCCCCTTGTTCCAGCTCGTTATGATTCCTTCGAGATTTTTGCCGATGATGGCGTCATCAGAGGAGTCGACGATTGCTGCCAGCCTGGAACTGGCCTCCTCGGCCTGTTTGCGCCCGGTGAACCCGGGTTTTAAGAAACGCAGCATGGCGATACAAAGCTCCCGGTGTTTAGGGAAGGCAGATCTCTTGTTATCAAAAGAATCGGCAACACCATGGCCGGCGATCAAAAAATTTACGAAAGATTATTGTTTCCGGATATTACGTTATCTTGTAGCACAGACTGGGACGGGCACAAAGAAAATAGATGCGGAACCGGGGCGGGATAACCTTATCCGGTCTCCGTCGGGAAATCCTGGAACGTATCGGGGGATTCGAACCAAAGTCCCCCTTTGTAAAAGCAACTTTGGGGATTTTGCAATTAAATCGGTTGTATAATCCTTTGAAATCCCCCCCGCCCCCTTTGCAAAGGGGGGATTCAATCCTGTTCGTGGCTTACATGGGGTTTCCGGATGGCAACTATCCGGTGTCTATCCGGAAAAGCCCGGCCATGAATGTGGTTATGCAGAGGGGGAGCCTATTTTTTTCTGCTTCCCCAGGATCTGGATCGTCTCTGCGATTTCCTCTGAGCTTACCCCGACTCTGAGTGTCTCCATCTCCTGCATCAGGGCGGCGAACCGGGTTCCTTCGGCTGCGCTGACCCATTCGAGGCGAAGCCTCTCGGGGCGGATTCCCAGCTTTTCCATCTTCTTTTTGATCTTTTCGACCCGTTTGACGGTCCACCGGTTCGCATCGATATAATGGCAGTCGCCGATATGGCAGCCGCTCACGAGGACCACCGGCGCGCCTTTGGCGAATGCCTCCAAGATGAAGGATTCGTCCACGCGGCCCGAGCACATGGTGCGCACCAGGCGGACGCTGGGCGGATATTGCAGGCGCGATACGCCCGCGTAGTCGGCCCCGGCGTAGGAGCACCAGTTGCAGGCAAAGACGAGGAGCCTGTTTTGGGGGCTTTCGGAAAGGGCGCTGTCAACCTGCCCCAGGATCTGCTCGTCGGTGAAATGGTTCATGACGATGGAGTCGAACGCGCATTCGGCGGCACAAGTGCCGCACCCGGCACAGGCGGCCGGGTTTACCGAGGCCGGGATTTTGCGTTTGACATCGACCGAAATGGCCCCGTAGGGGCAGACTTCGGCGCATTTGCCGCAGATCTTGCACCTTTCGGCATCCACCTCGGCGGTAATGGGCTCGGAGAGCATCTCGCCCCGGTGGAGCAGACGCGCGACCCGTGCGGCTGCGGCCGAGCCTTGCGTCACCGATTCCTTTATGTCTTTGGGTCCCTCGGCGCAGCCGGCGAAAAAAATGCCCCGGGTGGCCGCATCGACCGGCTGAAGCTTGGGGTGAGCTTCCAGGAAAAACCCCTCGGGCGTAAGCTGGAGTCCCAGCATTTCCTGCAGTCTTTTGGTCGTCTTTGACGGTGTTACTCCGACCGCCAGCACCAGCATATCCAGGTCGTGGAAAGCTATCTTTCCCCGTGCACCGTTATCGACGGCTGCCTGCAGACCTTTTTCGGGCGTCTCGATGACGTTTCCCGGCAACCCTCGTATGTACTGCACGCCAAGGCTTCTGCTTTTCCTGTAGAGCTCTTCGAATCCTTTTCCGAAGGCGCGGATATCGATATAGAAGACCTTGATTTCGATCTCCGGGTGGTGTTCTTTCAAAACGAGCGTGCTCTTGATCGTATTCATGCAGCAGACATTGGAGCAGTAGGGGGCGCCTTTTTGGGCGGAACGGGAGCCCACGCACTGAACGAACCCGATCGATTTCGGGGTTTTCCTGTCGGAGGGGCGTATCAGCCTGCCTGCGGTGGGACCGCCCGCGTTTGTCAGCCTTTCGAACTCCAGGCTGCTCAGCACATTTTCGTACCGTGTATAGCCGTACTCGTCGAGTTCTGTCGGGTCGTAGGCCTCGACCCCTGTGGCCACGACGATGCTGCCCACGCTTTCGACCAGTTCCTCATCGGACATGTGAAAGTCGATACACTTTTTGTCGCAGACTTCCGCGCACTTGGCGCACACCACGGGGTTATGGCCCAGGCACTCGTTGATGTTTATCACGTAGGCCGAAGGCACCGCCTGGGGGAAGGGCGAATGGACGGCCCTCCGGGAGGAAAGGCCCGAATTGAATTCATCGGGGCGCACGACCGGGCAGACCTTGGCGCATTCGCCGCAGGCCGTGCACTCTTTTTCCGCTACGTACCTGGCTTTTTTGAGGATCTTCACCTCGAAGTTGCCGACATACCCTTTTACATCGATGACTTCGGAGAGCGTGAGCAGCTTTATATTGGGATGCCGACCGGCATCCGTCATCTTCGGCCCGAGGATTCAAATGGAGCAGTCCATGGTGGGAAAAGTCTTGTCGAGGCGCGCCATGTTGCCGCCGATCGAGGGACTTTTTTCCACCAGGACCACCTCGTAGCCGTTATCGGCGAGATCGAGCGCCGCCTGGATGCCGGCGATGCCTCCCCCGATGACCAGGGTTCGTTTGTTCAGCGCTATTTTTCTACTCAGGAGCGGCTCGAGCCGACCTGCCCTGGCTACCGCCATGCGCACCAGGTCGAAGGCTTTGGCCGTTGCGGCCGAAGGCTCTTTTATGTGCACCCAGCTGCACTGCTCCCTCAGGTTGGCCATCTCGAGCAGGTAAGGGTTCATCCCCGCACTCTCGAGCATCTTCCGAAAGGTCGGTTCATGGAGCCTCGGAGAGCAGGAGGCGATCACGATGCGGTCGAGCCCCAGTTCGGCGATATCTTTCGTTATGGTCTGCTGGCCGGGCTCCGAGCAGGCATACTGAACGTCGCGGGCGTGGACCACGTTTTCGAGCCCGGTGCTTTGCGCGGTGAGCTTCCGGCAATCCACCGTTCCCGCAATATTCAACCCGCAGTGGCAGATATAGACGCCGATTCGGGGAGCTTCGCCGTTATTTGGAGATTTTTTCATCGTTATTCCCATTGTATCGTTTTGGCCAGAATCGAAGTCAGGTCCACCATTTCCATGCGGATTTCCGTTTCGAGAAAAGGGTCTTCCATGGCGCAGCGCAGATGAATCTGGCATTTGGGGCATGCGGTCACGAGGAGATTGCCCCCGGTTTCTCTTGCCTGGCGCAGCCTGGTTACCTGCATGGCCTTGGAATGGCTGTCGCACCCGGTCCAGGCGCAGTTTCCGCAGCAAAGCGAAGAGGCTCCCCGGTCCCGCATCTCGGTGAAATCGGAGATCTTGAGGCGATTTATCAACTTGCGCGGCAATTCGCACCCGGCTTGCGTGCGGCTGAGCCTGCAGGGGTCCTGGAAGGTTATCTTCCTGTTGAGCCTTTTAAATCCGACGGCGCCCTTGCCGATTTCGGCTTCGGCCAGTTCGAACAGGTGGGTTACCTTGAACCCGGTTTCTATCCCGTTTTCGGGATAGTCGCGGGAGAAGGCGCGGTAGCACTCCGGACACGCCGTAACAAGCTCTTCGATCCCCATCGACGAGAGGAGTTGGACGTTCAACCGGGCAAGCTTTACAAAATTTTCGCGGTCGCCGGACCACAACAGATCGTGGCCGCAGCACCTCTCGTTTTGCAGGATCGCCGGGCGAATATCGAAAAAGTTCATGAGCCGGAGCGCATCGACCAAAATGTCGCTTGTGCTGATCCCCAGGTGATTTTTGAAAAATGTGTCGAAATAGGGAGCACATCCTCCGAAGAAAAGAATTTTACTCTCCGGGTCGGTCTGAATATCGGGGGGGAGCCAGTCCCAGTGTCGGACGGCAAGCCCGGGAGATGCCATGGCGCGCATGAGCGAATGGAAAAACCCTTCATGGGCGCTGAACTTTCCATTGGCGCCCGTGGCACAGCGCATCTCCTTGATGAAGTCGGGGAATCCGACCCCGGAAGGACATCGGTCGGAGCACAGGCCGCAGGTGAGACAAGACCAGATCTCCTCGCGGAGAGCCGGCGAGTCGAGGTCTCCGGCGGCGGCAGCCCCGGCGATGGCCCTGGGCGAAAAATCCTTACCCGAAAGGGCTACCGGGCAAGCGGAGGAACATTTCCCGCAATCCTGGCAAACGTTCACATTGTGGGCAGCGGAAATGGAGGCCGCAGTCTGCCTCGAAAGGGCGTGCTCTTTTCCATGGTCTGCCGCGACGACGGGGGTTTTTCCCAGCCTCTCGATCCTGTTTTTGAACGCGGTCAAATAGTCGAGCAGCTCCGGGTGCTGGTCGGGACCAAACGTGGCAAACCCGAGCCGTTCTTCCCCCAACCCCAGCAGATTGAGAATCCCCCAGGTGTCGTCGACATTTCTGCGGGCGACCGGAGTTCCGATCCCGTAGCGGCAGGCGCCCGCTTCGCACCCGATGAGAACGACTCCGTCGGCGCCTGTTTCAAACGCCTTGAAGAGCAGCGACTTCGTGATGCGTCCGCTGCACGGAATCCTGATCATGCGGACCTCGCCGGGCAGGGGCGCAAGGGTGTCCTGAAGTGTCTGGAAGGCGGCGTGCGGACTCCAGCTGCATAGAAAAAGAATTATTTTGAGTTCGTCATTCATCAGTGGACTATTTCTTCTATCGCCTGCTCCAGGAAAAACCTGTCGCGATAGGGACTGTCCGCCGCGTTGGACGGACAAATCGAAATGCAGTTGCCGCAACCCTTGCAAAGGGCTTCGTCGACAACCGCGTAGCCGGAGAGCGGAGGATTGGCGTGAAAGCTTATGGCCTTATAGGGACAGGCCTGTACGCATCGGCCGCATCCTCTGCACAGGTCCCGATCGACGGAAACCGTATATCCCTTGTTTTGCCGGGGGCCGCGCGGCATGACGGTGGCAGCCAGAATTGCCGCGGCCGTGCCCTTGAGCCTCTCGGAGAGGTTGACGCCGGGCGGGGCGGCCAGAAGAAGCCCCGGGATGGAGGTGGCGCCGGGAACGAAAAAGGGGATTCCGATGCTCCCCTTTGTTTGCATGAGGTGCTCGAACGCATGGGGAGGCATGTCGGGGTGAGGCATGTAGGCCATGGTTTTTCGCGATCTTTCCCCGAGGATCACGGCGCCTGCGCTGAAAACCTGGTGGGTGGAATCCTGCATGCTCACGATGACGCGAAAATCTCCCACCGTGCCCTTTAAAGACCGGGCGCTCGATCCCGGGAACGCATGAACGTTGGGGTAGGCGTCCACAAGACCCAGGGGCCTGTCGCGGCCGCCGAACAAAAAGACCTCCATACCCATTTGTCCCAAGGTCTGCGCGCTCTTGAGCGCTGCTTCCGATTGGCCGATCACCGCGGTCGTGAAGTTGTATCGGCGTGCCGGAGCTGGTTGGGACTTAAGACGCGCCGCGCGCTGGATCGATCTGTGGAGGAGCCCTTCGAAGCGGTTTATGGCCAAGGCCCGACTGCTCTCTAAGAGGGCGAGTACCTCGCCTCTGAGATTGCAGGTCTCCGCCATCGCGCGCGGAACGTTGGTCCCCTGGAAAAGGGCGGCCTTCAACCTGCTGCGCTGGTCCGTACAGGCGCCGCAGTAGAGGTCGAGCGGGCAGCAGACGCAGGAGGCTAGAACGAACCGGGTGAGGCCCTTTTCCCGAATCGTCCTCAAAAGGTTGGCCGCGCCCTCCGGGGTACAGGCCGAAGGGATCGACTCGGCGTGTTCCACGGAGGAACTTTCGGGAAGCGAGGCTATCAAGGCGTCCAATCGAGGGTCCCAGCCGAGCGAATCGTTGCAGCGGCATACGAAAACCCCGATTCGGAGCTCGGGACTCAACTGCGGCTCGGGAGGCGAAAAGAGAATACCGCCGCCCTTCATGCGTGCTGCGCCGTCTCCGAGCAAAAGAGCGGTTTCGGCTGCTGCTGCGAATCCTCGCTGTATCATGGCGGAAACGTCGGGTTGAATGGCCTTCGAACTGTAGGCGCGGATGACGTCTTCGCCTTTTATACCGGGCGCCGATGCGGGGTCGGAGATAATGATCACACCGGTATGTTCGATCTCTTCGAGGATCTCATCCGTGTGGGAGACGGCCATGGCCGCCGAACACGCTTCCACGCACCGGCCGCACTCGGAGCACGCCCCGCACTGGAGGCATCGAGAGCTCTCCGAGAGAGCCTGCTCTTCGGTCAGGCCCGGCTCCACTTCGGTGCAAAGCCCGAAGCGAGAGGCCTGAGCCCCCTCGGCACCTCTTTCGCGCGTACAGACGGGGATCTGCGGGCCAATCTCCGCATACTCCAGATCTTTCGGCCTGGAAAAAACAGCCTCTTCGGAAAGAGATTCTTCGCCCGCAAGAAACCTGTGGACGGCCCTTGCGGCGGCGCGGCCGGAGGCCATGGCGGAGACAACCGTCGAGGGGCCCATGACCGCATCTCCTGCGGCGAAAACCTTTTGCGCGCGCGTTGCTGCGTTTTCCACGACCCGTATGAGTCCGGAAGCCGTGGTAAACCCTTCTCCATAGGCGCCGAACCATACCGGGTTGGCCCTCTGGCCTATGGCCACGACGGCAGAATCGAATGCGATCTCGACGGGTTCGGCACCCTTTACCGCAACGGGCCAGGGGATACCGTTCGCATCGGGCGGGCCGGGAACGGTGGGAACCAAACGAATGGCCTTGAGCCTTCCGTCCGAACCCAGGAACTCGGCGGCCCGAAGGCTCGTCTTTATCGTTATTCCTTCTTTCAGGCTCTCTTCGACCTCGTGAGCCTCTGCCGGAATCATCTCCTTGGGGAACCACGAGATCACCGTTACCCGGGCGCCAAGGCGCGCCAGGGTGCGCGCGGTTTCAAACGCCGAATTGCCGTCGCCGATAACGGCCGCTCTTCCCGATACCGATTTGATGTTGCCCCGGTGCACATCGGAAAGAAACGATACGCATCCGAAAACCCCTTCGAGTTCTTCTCCGGGTGCGGTAAGCTTTCTATCTTCCCATAGGCCCGTTGCCAGGACGACCGCGGAAAATTCCGAGGCGTCGCGTGGTGTATACTCGTTACCCAGTCGGAACCGAACTCCGAGCCAGTGGAGAAAATCTATTTCCTGGTCGATAACCGCCCGCGGGAGACGGTGCGCGCCGATTCCGTAGCGCAAAAGCCCCCCCGGCGCCTCTTCTTTCTCAAAGACCGTGACCTGATAGCCCAGCCGGGCGAGATCGGAGGCCGCAGCCAGTCCGGCAGGTCCCGAACCCGCCACAGCGATTTTTTCGGGCCGCTTCTTTGGCGGCTTTGGCAGCGCAACCACCGCATTGTCGGCAAGGAACCGTTTGATATCTCGTATGGCGAGGGGTTCATCGACCTCGCTTCTTCGGCACGCGGCCTCGCAGGGGTGGGTGCAGATCCTGCCGCAAATTCCTGGCAGGACGTTGTCTTTTCGTATCAGTTCGAGCGCTTCGCCGTATTTGCCCGCACGCGTAAGAGCCATGTAGCCCTGAACGTTTACCCCCAGCGGGCAGTTGGCCTGGCAAAGCGGCTTCTTGCGCTTGTCGATTACGGGCCTTCCCGGAAGAGCGTGTCTTCCGCCGTAGCGGAGCGCTTTTTTCCCCTCCGGGTCGATCGCCGGGCAAGCCTCGGAGCAGAGGCCGCAAAGCGTGCACCGCTCGCCGTCTATGTAGGTGGGCGACTTGGTGTAACGGATCGAAAACCCCTGGGGGGTGTGCTTGATCGAGTTGACCGAAGCGGGCAAAATGAGTTTTATCCGCGGGTTTCTCATGATCCGGAGAAGCCCGGGACGAAACGCGTAGTTAAAGCCCACTCCCGAGTCCATTCGCCAGCTTTCCGCCGCCAGCTTCCCGTTCAAGTCGGCAGCCGTATCGATCAGCGTGACCGGTATGCCCAACTCGCCCAGCTTATTGGCTGCGGCGATTCCGGCGGGCGTTGCGCCTAGTATGCACACCTTCTGAAGGCGTTCCCCGGGGTCTTTCATTTGTTTGCCTTTTTCATCCTGGCCTTTAGGCTCGCCTGTCCGCAATCGTAGCCCTTGTTGAAGGCCGCAATATTCGTTTTTTCCGTTCCCTTGGGGACCGAATCGGCCACCGAGGAGAGCATCCCCTGGAGAGAGACTGCTTCGGTAACCGAAGTCACAAACCCCAGCATGACGATATTGGCCATCATTTTCCGGCCAAGCTCTTCGGCCATACGGGTCGCCGGAACAAAGAAGATGTCGCAGGGTGCTTCCTCGCCGGGGCGCACCATGTCCTGGTCGACTATCATCGTCCCATGCTCTTTGAGCATATGCCGATATTTCTCATATCCGGTATGAGACATGCACACCAGGATGTCGGCCTCGCGCACGTACGGGTAATGGATAGGCCTGTCGGAGATGATCAACTGGGCGCTGCAGGCGCCGCCGCGCGCCTCCGGACCGTAGGACTGCGTAAAGCTCGCCTCCAGGTGATCCGCAAGACAGGCGGCCATACCGAGCACCTGACCGGCAAGCACGATGCCCTGACCTCCCAGGCCCGTTATCAGGATCTCTTTTCTAATCACGATTCACTGCCTCATAGTTTTGCGCAAAGGTCGGCCTGTCGTATTCGACGAACTTGCCAAGCGTTATTCCCTGCTGTAAATCGAGAATCGTCTCGGCAGGGTTGGCGCCGTTTTTGACTATCGCCTTTTCCTGGTAGACCTTCAGCATATCGCTCGCTTTGAGCCTGTTTTTGCGGCCGTACCCGGTAGGGCAGGGGGCAAGGACCTCGATAAAGGAAAACCCCGTGTGGGTAAGTGCCTCGGTTATCGACTGGGTAAGGTCGCGTGTGTGAAGCATCGTCCAGCGGGCGATGTAGGTGGCGCCGCTGGCGTAGGCCAGAAGCGGAAGGCTGAACGGCGCTTCCGGATTGCCAAGAGGCGTGGTCGTTGTCTTCGCCATCTGCGGGGTGGTAGCCGCGGCCTGGCCTCCCGTCATCCCGTAATTGAGGTTGTTTACGCAGATGACAGTCAGGTCCATGTTACGCCGAGCCGCGTGGATGAAGTGATTGCCCCCGATGGCAAACAGGTCCCCGTCACCGCTGAAAACGACCACCGTGAGCTCGGGATTGGCGAGCTTCATGCCTGTTGCGAACGGAATGGCCCTTCCGTGCGTGGTGTGGTAGGAATCGAGCTTGACATAGCCCGCGCCTCTTCCCGAGCAGCCTATCCCGGAGACCACGGCGGTTTTCATGGGGTCCGTTCCCGTTGCCCTGATCGCCAGAAGAGAGGAGGAGAATACGGTGCCGATTCCGCACCCGGGGCACCAGATGTGCGGTATGCGGTCCGTTCGCAGCAGGTCGTCCAGCGGGTGTTTGGGGGGTGTGGCGTTCATGAAATATCCTGGTTCCGGGGAAAAGCAAAAAAAAGCAAAAACTATAGGTCGTATAGGTCCTATAGGACCTATTTCTGTTCTTGGATTTTTTCCAGTATCTCTTCGGGCGTGATCGCCGAGCCCCCGGCACTTCCGACGAGCAGGGCAGGGGCGCGGCCTTCCGCGCATCGTTGCACTTCGAGGTGAATCTGCCCCAGGTTGAGCTCCACGGTGATGAGGCTCTTTACCCGTTTGGCCAGCTCTCGCACTATAGCATCCGGGAATGGCCAAACCGTGAGCAGCCTCAAAAGTCCCGCCTTTATTCCCTTCTCGCGCGCTTCGTCAACGGCGGCCAGGCTGCTCCTCGAGCTTATTCCGTAGGAAATCAGGGCGATGTCGGCATCTTCCAGCCGATATTTTTCCACCTGAATGATGTGATCGAGATTTTTGCGGATTTTTCCCGTTATTCGATCGACCATCTGGGATTGGGCCTCGGCGGTCATTACCGGATAGCCCCCCTCGTCGTGGGTGAGGCCCGTAAAGTGCACCCTGTAGCCCTCGCCGGCGTGGGCCATCGGCGCCACCCCGTTTGCGCCGGGCCGAAACGGCTTGAAGCGGTCCTTTCTCCCCTTGGGACGAGGCCGGCTCGTGAGCCTGATTTTCGATGGTTCCGGGATGATCACCCGCTCGCTCAGATGGCCCACGATCTCGTCGGCCATGATCAGAACGGGGAGTCGGTAGGTTTCGCTCAGATTGAAGGCCGTGATGGTCTGGTAAAAAATCTCCTGAGGGGATGCGGGCGCGAGGGCTATGATCTCGTAATGGCCATGAGAGCCCCACCTGGCCTGCATCATATCGCCCTGGGCGCCCAGGGTCGGAAGCCCCGTCGAAGGGCCGGTCCGCTGCACGTTTACCAGCACGCACGGAGTCTCCATCGCAATGCCCAGACCGATGTTTTCCATCATGAGACTGAAGCCCGGCCCGGAGGTCGCCGTCATGCTCTTTACCCCCGCGCAGGAGGCGCCAAGGATTGCCGCCATAGCGGCTATTTCGTCTTCCATCTGGATGAAGACCCCGCCGACTTTCGGAAGCCTATGGGACATGTGCTCGGCGATTTCGGTGGCGGGAGTGATGGGATAGCCCGCAAAAAAACGGCACCCGGCGGCCAGCGCGCCTTCCGCGCACGCCATGTCGCCGTTGAGGAAATGCTCCCCGGTGAGAACGGCAGGTTCCATAAATTGACTCACTTGGCCGGAAACTCGGCGATTGGCTGCGCTGGAGCTTCCACCGAGTAGATGGCAAAATCGGGGCAGATCGCCTCGCAGTAGTGACAGTTGACGCACAAATCGGGATGGACCGCCACCGGGGGATGATAGCCCTTCCGATTGAACCGCCCGGAGGCTTCAAGGACCCCCCTCGGGCAATAGTCGATGCAGTAGCCGCACCCCTTGCACCGCTCCTCCAGGATGTAAACCACACCCCTGGTGACGACGATCTGTTCGGTATCGAGGGGGACACGCCAGAATTTCATCCCGTAACCCTTGTAAAGAAAGTGAGGTGCCAGTTGACCCCCTCACCTATCGGGCAATTCGGCGAGTAAGTCAAGGCAAATGATTCGGCCAAACCGCAAAAAAAGGGGTAGGGGGTGGATTTTCCGGGGGGGTAACGGGAAAAACCCCGTGGGCTGTTCCGGTGTATTTTGAAAAGAAGACGGACACAAGTTGTGAGAAGGCAGGCGGACGACACGGCTATCGCAAAAATGGCCGATTGCCCCCTGACCGCTCCAAAAAAGAGGGGGGACTGGGATTATTGGCGCTGTTTCAGTTTCGGGAAGAGCTATTTTCTGGCGCAGGAATGGAGAGAAGACTGTAGCCCGGGAAAAGGGAAAGATTTACCCGCCCGCCCGCGAAGCAGGCGGGCAACTCGGCAGCGGCGGCCCGCCGCCGGATCAGGCTGCTTGTTTGGAGGGTTCTTTAAATCTGGAGCGTTCTTTATAGATGAGGTAAAGGTTTCTTGAGTATATCAGAAGGCCTCCGGCCTGTCCGAGGATGAAGACCGGGTCTTTTCGAAGGATCGCGTAGATGAGAAGAAGCGTTCCGCCCCCGACGCTGAAATACCAGAAAACGACGGGCACGACGCTTTTTTGCTGCCTCTCGCTCGCAATCCACTGGATAAGAAACCGGCCGGAAAAGATCGCCTGGCCGGCGAGTCCCAGAAGCAGCAGGGAATGGGTCAGCAAATAATGGATCGGGTCGGTTAGTGCGGCATTCATAATAGTATCCAGAAAGAGGGCAGTGGGTGTCACCAATTGCAAAGTGCGGCATTATGACCAGAAACGAAGGGTTTGGAAAGAGGAATTTGAGAGAATTTTTGGGCCTTCCTCTAAAACCGTAAAGAGTGTATATGGCGATACAAAATGCAAATTTAAAAAGGAAAAAGGTTCGGAGAGTATCACTGCGACTCGGTAATCCGGATCGATCGGGAAAAGCGAATGGTCATTCTTGGCATTGAGACCTCCTGTGACGAGACCGCGGCGGCGGTCGTACGGGATGGAAAAGAGATACTTTCGAACGTGATCGCGAGCCAGGTGCCCGTGCACTCCCCCTATGGGGGGGTGGTCCCGGAACTGGCATCCAGGAAACACCTGGAGTACATAATTCCCGTCGTGGAAAAGGCGCTGGCCGACTCGTCGGTTGGAGCAAAGGAGCTGGACGCGATTGCCGTTACGCAGGGCCCGGGCCTTGTGGGGGCGCTTCTTGTAGGGGTGAGCGCTGCAAAAGCGATGGCCTACGCCCTGGGGAAGCCTCTTATCCCGGTAAATCACCTCAACGGGCATATCCAGGCGGCGTTTCTGGCAGCAGATATGCCCTGCGAGCCCTTCGTGTGCCTTGTGGTCTCCGGGGGCCACACCGCGCTCTACCGGGTAGGTGCGGAGGGAAGCAGCGTGCTTCTCGGAGCTACGCGGGACGATGCCGCAGGCGAGGCGTTCGACAAGGTGGCAAAAATATTGGGCATAGGATACCCGGGAGGGGTCGCGATCGACAGGCTGGCGGTGGGTGCCAACCCCCGTGCGATTCAGTTTCCCCGTTCCCGTTTTGAAAAGGATTCTCTCGAGTTCAGCTTCAGCGGTCTAAAAACTGCGGCCGCCAACTTCATCCGTACCCATGGCGTGCCGAAATCCGGCGGTTCGGGGGAGGCAGGTTCCATTTCGCTCGAAGACTTCGCGGCGAGTTTCCAGGAAGCCGTGGTCGATGTGCTGGTCGAAAAAACAGTGGCGGCGGCAAGGCAATCCGGCCTTTCGGGTGTTGCCGCCGTTGGCGGCGTGGCGGCAAACGGCAGGTTGCGGGAAAGGCTTGGCGAGGCCGCCGTTCTTTCCGATCTGCACCTCTATCTGCCTCCGGTGAGGTTTTGCACCGATAATGCCGTGATGATAGCGGCGGCCGCATACCGCACCTGGCAGCGCGTGGGGCAACAGCCCGGAATGCTCGAGCTGGACGCGTTTTCGCGCTAGCCCCTCTTGGGTTTCACCCCCGGGATTCTACAATGGAAGATTTCCTTACGCCCGGCGAATACTTCAGACGGAGGCGCGATGCGCGGCCCCTGAAGGCTTTCGGGCAGCATTTTCTTTCCCAGCCGGCAACGGCGGCAAAAATCGTCCAAAGCGCCGCGGCGGCACCCGAGGATGCCGTCGTCGAGATAGGGCCGGGGCTCGGGGCGCTTACCCGGTTTCTTTTGCAACAGGTGGAAAGGGTCCACCTGATCGAAGTGGACCCGGCGATGGCCGAATATTTGCGCGAGCGGGCGCCTGCGGAAAAAGCGGAAATCTACCGCCAGGACGTGCTTTCCTTCGATTTTGAAAACCTCTCCCGCACACTGGGGAAGCGGTTGGTGGTCCTGGGAAATCTTCCCTACAACATCAGTTCCCCGCTTCTCTTTCGTCTCCTCGAAGCGTTTCCGGCGATCGATCGCGCCGTCTTCATGGTGCAAAAGGAAGTGGGAGTTCGCTTTGCCGCATCTCCCGGGTCGAAGGACTACGGGGTGCTTTCGGTACTGCTCGGTCTCTACTCCCGGGTGGAGAAACTTTTCGTAGTGGGGCCCGGCCAGTTCCATCCGCCTCCGAAAGTTGACTCCATCGTGCTTCGGATCGATTTTCTCGACGCCCCTCCAGAGGGGCCGGATTTCGATTTTTTGAGAAACCTGGTGAGCGCGGCCTTCCAGAAGCGTCGAAAGACCCTTTTAAACAGTCTTTCCGGCGTGTTCGGCCTTGGGCCGGAAGTGCTCAAAAGCGGTTTCGAGCAGGCGGGGATCGATGCGAGAAGGCGCCCGGAGACACTTTCTCCGTCAGAATTTCTCACCCTTGCGCGTCTGCTCCGCCCTTCGGTGTAGGTGGCATCTCCGCCCGAAAGCCTCAGGGAACCAGAAGTATCTGAATGTCGCACACGTTGGTGTTGGTCGGGCCCGTACGAATGAGGCCTCCGCAGGAATCGAAAAAATTATACGAGTCGTTTTCGGAAAGAAAGACGTGCGGGTTTAGACCGGCGGCGCGGGCGCGGGAAAGAATCTGCGCGGAGGCGAAGGCGCCTGCGGCATCGGTTGGTCCATCGGAGCCGTCGGTGGAAGCCGAGAAAAAAAAGAGCCCCTCCCCCTTTTGGGGCGATCTTTGGAGGGCGGCAAGAAACGCCAGGGCCATCTCCTGGTTTCGCCCGCCTTTGCCCGCGCCTCTCAGCGTCACGGTGGTCTCGCCGCCCGAAAGGAGGCAGGCAGGCCGTGCGAGGGGAAACCCCGAGGCGGCTATGTCCTTGCCTATGGCGAGGATCACGGGTGCGGCCTCCCTGGCCTCACCGGTGAGGCGCGAGGTGAGAACCAGGGTCTGGTAGCCAAGCTGCTGCGCGTGCGCCTGAGCAGCAAAAAGAGCCTGCCGGTTGGTTCCAAGAAGGATTGACCGTGTTTGGGTAAAGGCGGGGTCGCCGGGTTTGGGGGTCTCGGGTGTCTTTCCGGCTGCGCCCATACGCAAAAAACGCAGGACTCCTGCAGGGATGCGCTCCTCCAGTTCATAGCGGCGAAGGATTTCGAGGCAATCGGAAAAGGTCGTGGGGTCCGGAACTGTGGGGCCGGAGGCTATGGCGTCCAGATCGTCTCCGATCACGTCGGAAAGAATCAGCGAGACCACCGTCGCCGGCGCAAAGGCCTTCGCGAGGCGGCCGCCTTTTATTGTTGAGAGATGCTTTCGGAGGCAGTTGACTTCCTGGATGGTCGCCCCGCAGGAGAGAAGCAGTGCGGTGGTGGCAATCTTTTCTTCGAGGGAAAGTCCTTCGGCGGGAGCGCAGGCGACTGCCGAGCCTCCTCCGGAGAGGAGAACGAGGGCCAGGGTACGCTCGCCCAAATCGCGGCCCAGTGCTAGGAGGTCGGCTGCGGCGCGCGCCGAGCGGATATTGGGCAGCGGATGTCCTGCCTCGATGAGGGGCAGTTTTAGAAGCGGCTCAGTACACCCTTCCTTTACGGCGATGAGACCTCCGGTCACCAGATCGCCAAGCGCCCGTTCAACTCCCAGAGCCATGCGCGCTGCGGCCTTGCCCATTCCCGCAACGACGATCCGGTCGTAGTTGCAAAGGGCGAATTCCGCCTGGTCATATTCGGTGCGGATGAGGAGACGCCCGGCCTCGATCGACAGGCAGCGGCCCATCATTGCGAGCGGGTCCACGCGTTCGAGGGCTGCGTGGAAGATCGCATCGGCGTCTTGTAGCGCCTTATCCCAATTCACCGGCACGTGAGGCTCCTTTTGATGTTCCGGGGACCTCAAACGTACCATGAGCGCCGGGAACCTTCAAGATCGGTGAGTGACGGGCATTAGCGAGGATTTAAAATTCTGCCTGCTGGAGAACTGTAGAAAGCTGCCGTAGCACCGATCACGAGGAGCGCAGCCAGGCTGAGCACCGGGGGGAATATCCTGATGAGCGCCAGCACGCCCAGTATGATGGCGGCCAGACCAGCGAGCGCCTGGATTCCGGCAGACATCCGGGCCGACTCTGTGGCAACCTTCAGGGACATTCCCGAAAAGCCGGCGTTCTCGCTTTCCATTTGGCGAAGGACGAACCTCGTTCTGCCGTCCATTGCCAGAGCCACCCCGTAGACGATTATCGCAACGGGAACGAGAACTGCGGTAGCGATTCCCAGTATCGACAGGATTCCCAGTGCGGCGCCCGCGCATCCGGCCGGAAACCCTGCGGGTATGCCGCCCCATGCCTCTTGGGCCAGTAGTGTAAACCGCCTGGCAAGCGCGCCCGATTCGAAGATAAAAGCGGCCCCCAGTGCAATCGTTGCCGCCGAGGCCAGCACCCAGGGAAAAACGCCGGCCAGTCCGATGATGGCGAGAGCCAAAACGGCCATACCGACGAGGGCTTCGGCCAGGGGACCTCCAACTTCAAATCTCGAAAGTGCGGTTGTACCATAACGACCATTCATCGTGGTTTCTCCTCCTAATTTACGTTCGGACCACCGGGGGAAAGCCTTCCTGCGGTTTTCCTTACAAATATCTTGCGTATGGGCAGCTTTGAAGTCAATGTCGGAAAGGGTTGCAGAGAATCGAGAATACATCTTGCCTTTTGGTAGATTTAGTGTAGAAAAAGCCCGCTCATAATTGTCGGTTTGACTTTGTCGGGAATTTTGTGCCGGGACGTCTTGCGGGGAGAAGTCTTTTGTCATTATTCTCCCGAGGGGGGCGAAGGCGAGGAGGGCGGTTTGCGGGTGAAAATCTTATGCGCAGTTGCGCTGTTTGCTCTATTTCTGTTTGCAGCCTGTACGCAGGCGGCGGAACTTACGGCCATAGAACCGCTCCTGTCGCCTTCTACGCGCCTCATGGTCTTTTCGCCCCACCCCGACGACGAAACGCTCGGGGCCGGAGGCCTCATCCAGCGTGTCCTGGAGGCCGGCGGTAAGGTAAAGGTCGTATTCATGACAAATGGGGACGGCTATCTGGAGGGGGTGGAACTGGAAGACCACACCTCTCACCCGACTGCATCGGAGTACGACAGGTACGGGCAGATTCGCCGCCACGAGGCCGAACGCGCCCTGGCCACCCTGGGTGTGAAGGCCCATAACGTTATCTTTCTTGGTTTTCCCGATGGCGGATTATCTGATTTGCGTTTGAAATCCTGCGTACATGGCGATCCCTACAGGTCTCCCTTTACGCAAAAAAATCGCCCGCCAAGGTTCGAGCTCATCCTTCCGCGCACCGATTACTGCGCCCAGGACCTGGCCAGCGAGATCGAGCGGGTTATTCTTCGTTTCAGGCCGACCCTGGTGGTCACAACGGGACCGCAAGACCTGCATCCGGACCACAAGACCACATACTATTTTGTCAAAGATGCGCTTAGCCGGCTTGGCAGGAAATTCCCCCTGCTAAAGCCGGTATTTCTTACCTTCGTGATCCATTTCGACGGGTGGCCCGTCAATCAGGAGGCAAGTTCCGGGGCGCGTCTCGACCCTCCGGAGGGCTTTCCGGTTCCGCGAACAAAGTGGATTACCTTCAATCTCAAACCCGCTGAAGTGAATCGCAAACGCGAGGCGATCGAGAAATATCATTCGCAGATGCTGCTCCTGAACCGTTTCATGTTATGTTTTGCCAAATCCGACGAACTGTTCCTGCTGGACCCGGGTTCCTCCGCAGGGGAGCGTTTGCAATTGAGCAAATCAGCGCTGCATCGCGGGAGCGATGCTTCCAAACAGGCGCTGGGCCCGAACCGGTTCTGATTTGCGGACGGTGTTTCCCGCTCTTGATTTATTTTCCGTCCGGTGGTATGTTGCCAACTTCAACTTTGTGGTGGGTGTAGCTCAATTGGTTAGAGCACCGGGTTGTGGCCCCGGAGGCTGTCGGTTCGAGCCCGATCACTCACCCTCAACGAAATTCTGAAATGGCGCCAACCTGCAGACTAAGCGGTTGGCGCTTTTTTCGCTCAAGGCCCTCGTGGTCAGGATTTCCAAAAAAAACCGGGGTCCGAAGACCCCGGTTATCATGCAAATATCACTTCCTTGTCTAGTTCGATAACCGCTTTAAAGCATTGAGATTCTGACTGAGTTGCTGGGCAAGCCTTGCTGTATCGGCTTGCTTCACACTCTGAGTTTGCGCATTCTCAGGCTGTGGTTGTGTCGTGCTCGCCTGGGAGAGGCTGCCCGCCATCTGCTGCGCCTCCGCGCTGATGGAAACCTTATCTTCCGTCATGATAGCGTTTGCCGCTGTTGAGGCCGCCCCGGTGCTGCTTCCTTTTTTCGCCTGTGCTTCGATACCATGCAGGGCGCTCAGGGCGTTGTTACTGGTGATTCCCCCGATTCCGGTTGCCATAATACTCACCTCCTTGGTTCCCGTTGCTACGGGATTCTGGTTGTTGAGGGCGCCTGGAGCAAAGATGCAATGTGGGGGAAACTTGGTGGAGCGACGGCCACGGATAAAGGTCGTCATCCGAATTTGCACCCATCCGGCAACCCTGCCGCCATATCCGTCCGTGGACGGACTTAGGCCAGTGGCTTTGTGTCCCACCCTTTCGGATGGTTTACCCTTTACAAAATGGAGTCAATTCTCTCCTATTTCCTCAGTCGGCAGATCGGATGAAAAGCTTTAAATTTAATTTTGGAAATTGTATGGTGATGGGAACAGCTCCGAAGCCCATTGGATTTCGGACAAGATTTGCGGGGCAGGGGGCATGACCATCAGATCCGGATTTTTTGCAGTCGTAATGTTTCTCGTAGCGCTTTTGCCGGCAGTAACCGCCCGCTCATCGGCTGCGCTCCTCTCGGATGGCGCCGGTGTGGCTAAGGCGCAGACCCGCTCGGACCGGCAGTCGCTCCGCTGCGAGATCCCTCGGCAGCGCGTTGTTCGGTTCGACCCCGAGAGTCTCTTTCGCCGCTCAAATCCGCGATCGATTCGGCTGCACTTATTCGACGATCTGCGCCTTACGGCCCTGGGACGAGAGGAACAAAACGATTCCAACGGTTTTCTCCTGTGGGCCGGTACAATTGAGGGAGTCCGGGGCGCAAGACTCATCCTGGCGGTCAGAGACAAACTGCTTTTCGCCTCGATCTACCTCCCGACGTCCATCGTTCAGATACGCCCCGTGGAGGCGATGACGGGCGAATATTCGAGGAGCTACCTTGTGAGGCAACTCGCCTGTCCATGGAGAAACGATTCCCCGGGGAAGACCGGCGGAAGGTTCGAGCCGGTGAAGGGGGCGGCGGACGCAAAAAGAGTTGTCCAGCTCATAAACTTGGAAAGGCAAGCCGACGGACTGCGGCCCCTGGAATACAGCCGGCGGCTCGCCGAGGCCGCGCGGCGACACGCGATGGACATGGCCGGGCACGACATCTGCTCGCATGTGTTGAGCGACGGGAAAACTTTCTACGAGAATATCTTCGACTGTGGATATCCCTCCTCGGTGGTTGGAGAAAATCTTGCCGCCGGGTTCGCCTCGCCCGAGGAGACATTCGAAGCAATGTTCAGCAGCCCCGAACATCGCGCCAACATATTGAACTCCCGCTTTACACAGACTGGGGTGGGCAATGCCGTAAATACCGCAAACGGCTACCGATATTTCTGGGTGCAGGACTTTGGCGCGGCATCGGCCGGAGGCGGGCAGACCATGCGCGCGGACCGCTCCGGCCGATTTGGCCGTTGTTTTCCCTGGCTGGGCTGTTTGTTTTAGCTCCAACACAGGCTTGCGATAAAGATTACCTTTTAAGGGAGTATGCATATCGCTGTATGCTACAAGGTCTCATACCTGTGAATCTTTCATTCGGGATGGGAATATGCGGATCGAGTCGATTACAAACGTGGGTTTATACCGGGAAAATAACGAGGACCGCTACCTGGTGAACGTCCTGGATGAGGAGCGCGCCCTTTTGGTCATCGCCGATGGAATGGGCGGGCATGCGGCGGGAGAAATTGCGGCAGAGCTTGCCGTTTCGTGTTTTGAAGGCTACCGTCCGACCGGTTCCGATATCTGCGCCCAATTGCGGGCGCGCATGCAGAAAGCCCAGCAATCCATCGTGGAACGGGCGCGCATCGACTCTTCCTGCCGGGGGATGGGGACGACACTCACGGCCCTGATGCTTTCGGGCAAAACGGCCTTCTGGGCCCATGTGGGGGATACGCGCATCTATCTCTATCAGGAATGCACGCTCCTTCGCATGACCGAAGACCACACGATGGCCGGGAGGCTCCTGAAAAAAGGCGAAATCACAGCGGAGGAGGCGAGGGTCCATCCCTATGCACACGTTCTTACCCAGTGCATGGGGTGTGAACGCTATGAGCCCGATTCCGGAGTCTTTTATCCGGGGGAGGGCGATGTCGTCCTGCTGAGCTCCGATGGACTCCACGATCTCATCCCGGACAGCCGGATCGCCGCCATTCTATCGACCGAGGCCGATTTGGCCGAAAAACTTGCCCAGATGGTGTCCGCCTGCCTCCAGGCCGGGGGCCGGGACAACATTACGGCCCTGATAGCCGGCTTGTGACATGCCGGGACCTACTGAACGATGATAATCCCCGCGAGCGTCCCCTTGGGAACATCGGCCGCCCTGGCCCCGCTTCCAATCGGATAGATGTCCCAGCCTGCCATGGCAACCATCTTGTAGACGTCGATGCCGACTGCTTCCATCGAGGGCCTGGATTTAAGGGAAAACCTGCATTTTCCCCCCGTCATTGCCTGGCAATCGTCCATTTGACCGCAAAATGTGTGACGGCAGGACCCGGCGGCAAACCCGAATGCGAGGTAATGCCCATCGTAGAAGGCCGCCGATTCGACCTCCGATACGATGGAGTAGACGTCCTGGTAGGCTTTCACTCTCTCCTTTATGGTGGCCTTGTCCCTTATGATCACTTCGGAAGGGACATCTTTTATAAAAAGCACTGCCCACTCGTATTTGGATAGGATCTCCCGGAGTTCGGCGGGCTTCATCGTATTGGGCGGGCATTGGGCGCCCGTGCCGTAGCCGAAACACCTCGGTATCCGGCACTTCATCGGGATGCGCTCGTCCACGGGAATCTGCCCGGCCTGAACGACGCACGCTTTTGTTGCGCCCAATTCGAGGGCCAGTTGTCTGTACCTTTCCAGGTCCGTCCCTAACTGTTCTTCGTTCCTGTCGATGCGGATCTTTTTTACCGGCGCCATCTCTTATCCTTTCCTGTTTTCTGCGACGAGTTGTGCGATATGTTTTACCGCGATCCGGCCGCCTCGTTTTTCCATCCCGCCTTGCAGCTGCAAAACGCACCCGGGGCAGTCGGTCACCAGCACTTCGGCGCCGGAAGCCTCGTAATTGTCCAGCTTCCGCTTGAGCAGTTCGGCCGATATTTCCGGAAAATCGAGGGAATAGGAGCCACCGAACCCGCAGCACACCTCCTCGTCTTTTGTCGGCACATAGTCGAAGCCGGCCGTGGAGATAAGCTCCCGCGGCTCAACCCGCACTCCCTGCCCGCGGCACAGGTGGCACGGAGAGTGATAGGCGGTTTTTGCGCCCCCGGTGCGGAATTGGTTCGGGCCGACTTTCAGCACTCTGGTGATAAAGGAGCTGAAATCGATCACCTTGTCTTTTAATTGCGCGGCCTTGACGCCCGAGAGCGGTTCTGCGGCGAGAAGATTTGCGTAATCCTTCAGATGCGAGCCGCAGGAGGCGCAAAGCGTCAGGACAAAGTCGAAATCCGCCGGATCGAGCGCCTTGATGTTTTGCACGGCGACCCGTCTTGCGGTTTCCTTCTCTCCCGCCATGAGCGCGGGCAGGCCACAGCAGGTTTGTCCCACGGGGTATTCGAACCGGACGCCGAGGTCCCTGCAGACGGTAAGGAGCGCCTCGCCCTGCTCGGGATAGACGAAATCGGTGAGGCACCCCCCGAACAAGGCCACCTTGAGGCGGGGATTGGGAGTAGCGGGGTTTATGTGTTCCCACTTATCCCGCAGCGGGACTTTGGCCAGTGCGGGCAGCCTTCGAAAATCGTGTTCTTCGGAAAAAATCAGCGGCAGGTGCCGCAGGTATCCGCCTTCCGCGACAGGGGCCTGGACGTGGGAGGCGCTTCGCAGCAAAAAGTGAAACAGCCGGCGGTTTTGAAGCACGGTTTTGAGCAGTACGTTTTTGGCCGGCCTTCGGCCCTCGACATCGAGAATCGCTCGGTGGACTTCCTTTATCAGGTGCGGCAGGTCTATTCCGGCAGGACACACCGACTTGCAGGCCCGGCAGTTGAGACAATTTTTGACGAGTGCCCGCGCATTTTTCCGCCCGTGGTAGAACCAGGTCAAAACGAGTCCTATGGCGCCGATATAGACGTGCCCATAGTTGTGACCGCCAACGAGCTTGTAGATCGGGCAGACGTTTGCACAGGCTCCGCACCGGATGCACCGCAGCGCCTGGGAAAAGACCGGGTCTTTGGAAAGAGCGAGCCTTCCGTTGTCGAGGAAAACGATGTGCATCTGTTTTTTGGAATCGGGCGTCGAGGTGCATTCCACAGCCCCGGTGATCCAGGTGACGTAGGTCGAGATAAGCTGTCCCGTGGCGTTGCGGGGGAGCGCTTTAAGGATTTTCAGGGCGGTTTTTACGTCGGGGACGAGCTTATCGACTCCCACGAGTGCTACGTGAACACGCGGAAGGGTCGTCACGAGGCGCCCGTTGCCCTCGTTTGTCACCAGTCCGATCGCCCCGTTTTGCGCGATGGCGAAGTTAGCACCGCTTATGCCCATGTCGGCCTCAAGAAATTTGCGGCGAAGCTCGGTTCTTGCCACCGTCACCATGCCGCCTATATCGTCGGGGTCCTGTGGCTTGCCCGTGACTTTAGTGAAGAGCTCGGCAACTTCTCCCCGGGAGAGGTGAATGGCGGGCATGACCATGTGCGAGGGCCCTTCCCCCCGCAATTGGATGATCCATTCGCCCAGATCGGTTTCGGTCACCTCGTAGCCGGCTCCTTCGAGGTGAGCGTTTAAAAAGGTCTCTTCGGCGGTCATGGATTTACTCTTGACGATTCGCCGCACGCCGTTTTCTTCGGCTATCGAGGCAATCATGGAATTGGCCTCGAAGGCGGTTCGGGCAAAATGGACGACAGCTCCGGCCTCCTGCGCCCGTGCGGTGAATTCTTCCAAAAGCTCCGCAAGCCTCGGGATCGATTCATCTTTTCCCCTCGCTATTTCACCCGCCAGGGCCTCGAAATCGATTCCCGAAAAGGCGCTTGCCCTCGATGCCGGGTAGCTGCCTGCAAAAGCGTCGAGAGTTGCCCCCAGGAATTTGTCGGAGAGCGCGCGCTGTAAATCCTTCCTGTATGTTTTTACGTCGCCGGGGGTATCTTTCATTTCGCGTCCTCCCCCAGAAGCAGCACGTGCAGTTCCCGCGGGCCGTGCACGCCTATGGTGAGCACCCGTTCGATATCGGCCGTGCGGCTTGCCCCGCTAACGAAGGCAAGATATCCGGAGGAGGCCTGCAACATCTGCGAGAGCTCATCTTCGATCGCATCCGCATCCGGGACGATCCGGGATTTTTTAACGAATGCCACGTGGGTGTCGCAGAGCATGCCTGCCAGTCGAAGGTCTTCGGATTTCGAATCGATAACGAGGGTGCCCGTCTCGGCGATTGCCCAGTCGGCGCCGGTAAGGCCGGTACTTATCATCCCGGCTTTCTGCCGAAGGTCTTTGGTGAGGAGTTCGAGTTTTCGGGCCTTGCACAACTCGGAAAGCTCAGCCCGGTCCTTTCCTTCGATGCCGGGAGCCGCAATGGACGAGCCTCCCTGCTTTACGGTAAGATTTGCGGCATATTCGAAGACGGCGGCCAGGTCCTTTGCCTCCACCACGACGGCCTGGACCGACCTGGCCCTTTCGGTGAATCTTGCTGAGCTCTCCCGCGCAACCATTTTTCACCTCCATGCGAATGTAGGCCCAATTATAATCGATTGTAGCAAAAGAGTCGGTTATTATCACGCAATACCATGGGATGTGTCTGCCGCGCAAAAGGGACCTCAATCTCCCCCCTTTAGAAAAGCTGGCAATTAGACACACCTGACCCCGTGGGCGATTTGTGCCATAAATCCGGGGCA
>JBMFWU010000056.1:0-30631 GCA_049964955.1 Syntrophobacteraceae bacterium | reverse complement strand
AATATATTGGCATGATCGGCATTGTTTCAATCCACGCCCCCGCGCGGGGGGCGACGGAGTGCGGGGAGCGCCCTACATGCCGGAAATGAGTTTCAATCCACGCCCCCGCGCGGGGGGCGACCGTTATATTTCGTTATACGCAAAGCTAAGTTATTGTTTCAATCCACGCCCCCGCGCGGGGGGCGACCAAGTGTCTCAGGTTTCATGTCTCACTCCGTGTTGTTTCAATCCACGCCCCCGCGCGGGGGGCGACGATCGTTAAAACCTTTTCCTGTTCCGTGCGTCTTGTTTCAATCCACGCCCCCGCGCGGGGGGCGACAACTATTAACGTGTTCATACTAACATTTTCGTGGTTTCAATCCACGCCCCCGCGCGGGGGGCGACAGCTGCTATCGGTTTTGGCCAGATTCATTCCTACGTTTCAATCCACGCCCCCGCGCGGGGGGCGACTCCATGCGGGTGATCGGCCAGACCTTGATGAGTGGGTTTCAATCCACGCCCCCGCGCGGGGGGCGACTAGCTTTACTTATAACTTATAACGCATGCAAGAAGTTTCAATCCACGCCCCCGCGCGGGGGGCGACATCATTCTTAAATTACGATATTTCGTTAAAATTATGTTTCAATCCACGCCCCCGCGCGGGGGGCGACTGCCGACTGCTAAACCTCCGTCGACAAAAGCTTTTTATACTCTTTTCCGCGAAGGGCACAACTCGAATCCTCAAGACACTCGGTTATCAAAGATCAGGATTCTTAACTCACTGAAATTACAGTCCATCCTGCGTCCGCGAACCTCCCGTGCCCAAAAATAACGCAAAACGTTTCTACATAAGACTTTGAGCCGAAACTCCCGAAATGGGAGCATTAGGTTCGCGCCAGCTCAAATAGCAAAAGGTTCACCGGGGTCGCAGGGATTGTTGGCTCACATTCTCGGCTCTGCGCCTCCAGTTACGCCCGAGGAAGTAAGATCTAAGACAGTCCGGGTCCGAGTTTATCTCCGCCGCCAACTTGGCTCGAAAGAATGTCCATTGGGCAGGCTCGACCGATCACTCGAAAACCGAATACTGCGCTCCTGCTAATAACTGCAGCGCCGAAAGGGGAACAAGATCGTTTTCGGTACAACTCATGACATTCTCTCGTTGCTTTGCTCTTGCTGCCGGGCTCTACCCGCCCAAATAACCACCATCTCCCACATCCAAGCTTCGCAACACCCAACCGTCCCATCAGGCTTCAACCCGCTTTATCGTAAATCATCTCCGCCAAAACGGACCACGGGCTGGAGCGTAACTATCCACCGGGTAGTTTCTAGTAGCCATCTATCACTTCAGGCTCCAGGCCCTTGATCTCCTCAAATGAAATGCTGACAAGTTCGCCTTCGGGAGCAACTCTCAGGCTTCGGTGAACCTTTGCAGACGAGCAATGCCCACTCGGGGAGGCATGCCGCCACCAGATAACCTTCAGCACCTCCATGCTGCCGGCCGGTCGTGCAGCGGACTCATCATTTTCGAATAACCTCGGCAGAACTCTTTTGATCTTTTCAACGTCCTGCTCGCTAAAACCAGTTCTAGTCGCCAGTTGCGGATTTATGCTTCCGTAAAAGGCGTATATTCCGTGGTCAACACGGTGCTTCATTCCCATGGTATCCGAGCCCTTCTTTGTACCGTCGCCCTCACCACTGACACTCTTCGTAATTTGCGTGCTGGTTATCTCAACCGGTGACAGAGAAAAAGCCGTATGTACCGAAACAGGTCCTCTGACACCTATGGACACACCCGCGCCCTTGGTCTCGCCCCCATAGGCGAATACTTGCCCGAATGCCCTTACGTCGAACCACCTCTTGCAGGCGAGCTCCGAATTCACTTTCGCGGGCTTTTTAGGATCCAAAACCTTCTCGGCACGCTCACGCAGATTTTTGCAATCGTCAACCTTGTTATCGTCAGACTGAACAAAGATCTCCTCTCCACCCTCCATGAGACGGTTTCTGATCTTCCTTTTAAGACAAACATCCGAAACCTCCCCGATCCTGTCGTAATTTGTCCTCGGACGGTTCCCGTTCAAAGGGTCGCCATTGGGATTGGCGTTTTTGACCCTGAACACGACAGCAAAATCTACCTTATTCATCAGACTCATCCCCGTCCCCCTTCTCTGAAACATTGCCCTTGGTTGTATTCAGCAGTTCAGCCCTTTGGCAGTGAAACCCCAGCAGAAATTCACCCGTCAATGGCCTGTCGAGCTTGAAGTCATCGATGTCGAACAGGTTCATTATCTCTTCTTCCGCTCCCAAATGCCTCCTGATGCGATGCCCCATGCGGGCTATATACGGCGACAGACCAAGCTCAATAGTTCGCCAGGTCTGAAAAGGCCGATCTGCAAAACGTTGCATAAGGCGAGTGGCACTGGTCGGGCGATCCTCTTTTGCGTCACGCAAGGCCCAGCTCTCGATACAATCCGCAACTGCGAGCAACCGCCCGTAAAGATAGTCCCTTGTTCTGCGCTCTCTGTCTAGTCCCATGGTGTATCTCTCCCTTTTACTGGCGCTGTACCTGTAGAGGCCGCAAGCCACCCCCAGAGCCTTCTCCCATGCCCACGCGGGCAAGGTTTCACGGCGCGTCGCCATCCGAACGCAGGAAGCGACAATATTCCCGGGAATCGGTGCGCCATCGATTATGCAGGGTATCAAACATTCAATCGTTGCCCTCCTCAGATTATCGTCGAGGCTATGCCCGTAAGCTACCTCAGCGATGTCCGCCGGAGATGCTGCCCCGTAAAACACCTTATCCTTCGAGAAACGCTGAAGCCACGAGGATTCCTGATGCCAGGAACTGATCCGCTCCAGAAAGTCGGACCCTGTTAGCTGCCTGTGATAGGTGATCGCCATCCGGCCGGGCGTAGCCGAGTCGATAGCCATGACTATGATTTCCTCAGTATGGCCCAGTTCCACTGAGTAGCCCGAAATGAATTTGGAAAGCCGGATACCGAATTCCTGCGCGGTAAATGAACGACCGCTCGGCGCCACCGTGACCGCAGAATCTGCGGCGCCATCCTCGAACAAATCGTCGGTGTTGGCCAGAGGATCGGGGACATCCGCCCCCGAAACTGCCCAGGCGACAACACCAAGAAGCCCGCTGAACACCCTCCCCTGACGACCAAGGAGCCAACGCAACGCACTGTGCGCCTTTTCCGTTATCTCAAAGCCCACCCCTGCGACCTGGGATCCATCCGTGAAGCGTCCCCTGTAGGTAAATCCGGATGTATCGTTTGATGAGATGAGCTTTGCCTTGTCCCCGGAATTGCGAAGCTTCGCAGGGTGGCTATCAGCCAACAGGACGTTCCCACCTGTCACATAGCAGAAGCCTTTCTTCTCCCGTAAGCCCATCGAGTACCTGATCCAGGCATTCTGCAGTGACGGGTCAACCAGAGAAGAATTCAACTCGCCCGGAGACTCCACTGCCCAGCGGACAAAGGCATCCGCCTGCCAGGGGCTCCGTATCCCACCCTTCAACATTTTCCCTGTCAATAACTTAAATATTTCAGGCTTGTCGCTGTCGCCGTCCTCCCATTCGTAGATAAGCCTGCTTGGCCCGTCCGAACGTAATCCGGTGTGCAAGACTCCTGCATCGATCAGATCTGATAACGTCCGCTCCTTGTCAATGTACTCAAAAACAGCAACGGCCTTCGGGTGAGCATGGCTCGATGAGCACCAGGCAAGCAAATCCTTTCTGTACATCTCGTAGGGCTCGGACGGCTTATCCTTAAAACCGACCGTAACCTCTCCACCGAACTTGAAAAAATCGCCGGCGACATACTGCAGTTTGTCACACAAGGGATGATTGACCGGTCTGATCCCAACACGCCCCGCAGAGGCCTCGGTGCATGGAACGATCGTAAGGGCGTCATCTTTGCGGATAACCGAAGCTCGCAAAAAATTCCCCCAACCGTCAACCACTATCTCAACCTGCGCATTCTGCGCAGTATGGCAAATTGGAAACAATGGGGTCCGGTCGTGAGAATCGCCTATTCCGGCGACGTTGTTTTCATAGGTGCGATAAAGCTTCTCAAGCCAACTCATCTTGCAGCCCCTCCTCGTTCAGCCCCAATGATCGGGGTGGCTGCGGAGTCATCTCGCGAACAAATTTTCGCATCACGCACTCCTCGGGTCGTACGAACCGTATGACACCTCTCAGCATCACAGGCCTCCAGAACCTGCTGTGAAGCCTAAATGATCCATCATCGGCAGGCATGCCCTTCTCATCGGTCTTTCCGGTTTCATCCGGATAGTCAAACCCATGAAACATGACCCCGTAATCCAGTCGCTCGATTGCGTCGTAAGCGCCTTCTCCCTCGCCGAAACTGCACGGTTCGGCATATGCCTGACACTCCCTGGAGCCCAAAAATATGTCCTGTCTGCCACCTTTTTCGATCATCCGCTTCGCAATTTGGAAATGCTTGCCCTCTATACGATCTTCGGCCAATTCCGGCCTCAAGAGATTCCATTCAAAATGTGCCCTGACCTGATATTCAACATCAGCCAGATACGTGTACATCGCTAACGTATTGAATGGCTCCTGTTTTTTACCATGATCACGCACGGAAGGATAAACTCCACCATAGTTCAAAGGCTTGACGCTAATCGCCTCGGTTCGTATGGGCCGGATCACCCTCAGCTCATCGATGACCCAGATGAAGGTCGGTTTCCAATAAACTGACTTTAAAATCCCCTTAAGAGCCTCATAGGTTGGAATGTGGTAGGAACATTTCTCTCCACCCATCCGTGTCACCGGATCGGTAAATAAAGCACGCCGCCCTGTCACCCTTACCTCTACACCATTTCTCATAGCGCCCCCCTCATGCGCTCAGAAATTTCAATTCGCAAACCGGCTCAAGACTCACACCAAAAGCTTTGCTGTAATATCTTTCATCCAGGTACCACATTTCGCTCCCCTCATGCGTTTGAAACAGCGCCCCTTTACCGCGAAGGGCGCTAATGGTTTGTGGAAAGAGATTCACACAGTACTGCTGTGCTCGTCTGAGCAGTTCCGACTCCTCTCCGATGGGAAGACCGGCCGAAAGTCCTCCAATGAT
This sequence comes from Syntrophobacteraceae bacterium, assembly GCA_049964955.1. GTDB lineage: Bacteria > Desulfobacterota > Syntrophobacteria > Syntrophobacterales > Syntrophobacteraceae > SbD1. The sequence continues at coordinate 25,550 of JBMFWU010000056.1, read as the reverse complement.
CGATCTTGCCTCATCGTCATACTGAACGAGAATCGCCTCCGTGGGCGCGTCGATCACCTGGAAATGCTCGCCGGCCGTCATGAAAGATTGCCGGGTATACAACTCAGGCGACATGTGCCGCCTCTTGTATTCTTCTATGGACAAATGATTTGTCGAAAGCAGGGTCAAGAGGTCATCGTCGCGGCCCAATTCTCGGGCAGAGAGACCGTAGCTCATTTCATCGGCCCTTTTATAAAAATAATATTCGTAGAATCGTCTCATGGCTTTGGGCCCGATCAGGTCTTCGTCGAAATCCCCCGGGGCTCGCTTGAACTCGTTAAGAACTCGCAACGTCACATCCTGAGCCACCCTTATTTCCGGCAATCGGTCGAGATTTTCGTCACGGAGATTGACGATCTCAACAATCCCGATGTCACGCAGGCCATTTCGATTACACCGCCCGGCAGCCTGAGCTATCGAGTCCAGACCGGCGAGGCACCGAACAACGACCCCGAAGTCTACATCAACCCCGGCCTCGATGAGTTGGGTGCTGATGCATATAACCGGCTCCGGACGCAAAGGATCCAGGCACCGATGGACATTCTTCAGAACATCCTTCCTGTGCATAGGACACATGCTCGTGCTCAGGTGGAACACGTTTCCAGGCAAATCCAGACACGATTCGTAAAACCGTTTCGCACTCGATTTTGTGTTCGTAACGACCAGCACGCTCCCGATTTCATCGAAATGCGCCCTCACCTTCCCAATCAAATCATCATCGGTCCACCCTCCGTTCTTCACACAGTCTCTGACATCTACCCTCTTCAGCGCTTTGAAGAGCGCGGGATAGTCCACGATCTCCATACTTTCTGAATAAGGCGCAGCGCCCTTGCACGGATCGACCCCATGCAAAAGCGGCTGAGTCGCCGTGCAAAAGACAACTGTGGACGAGCAGATATTCGTCAGAAAATTGATCGCGTTGTTAAAGAGGTGAACAGCCTTCACCGGAAGCGTTTGAATCTCATCAAAGATAATGATCGACCGCGCCAACTGGTGCATTCGCCGAACGCTTCGTGTTCCTCCTCCGAAAAGCGCCTCCAGCAACTGGACGGAGGTCGTGAATACGATCGGCGCATCCCAGTTTTCGGACAAAATTCTATTTCGCCAGGTATCCTTCTCAGGGACAAGATTCGAGTGATGCTCCAGGACAATCTCCCTGGAAAACGGGCTAAATATTTCGGCAACTCTCGAAGCGTTCTGGTCGATTATTGTCGTATAAGGAAGGACGTAAATGATACGGTCAAAGCCGTGGTTCTTTGCGTGATAGAGTGCGAAGCGCAGGCTGGAGAGTGTCTTACCGCCGCCGGTTGGCACGGTAAGATAGTAAAGCCCCTTCCCGTCCAGCGCTCTTCGCATGCAAGATAATGAAACATCGTTTCTTAATCGGTCAACGTCATTCCTGGCCTCGAAAGATACGCGCTCAAAGCAGTCAATGAGCTTCTGCCAATCCGGGTAATCACCTAGATAGCGCAGCTGGGCGCCTTCGGGGCACTCAAAGTCAGCCGTGCTGAGACGGTCGGCATCCACCAGACAGCTGAAAAGAAAACGTGCCAGCAACCCCATTGAAAATTGAAAGGTCAGCCCCTTTGAAAGACCGTAAATGATCGCCACCTGCTTCTTGAATTGATCGGCCCCAACCCCGGCCCTGGAGAACTCGTCGATTCGAGCCAGAACAGTTTTTGAAACTTTAGCCCTGACCTCTGGCAAATGTGTTTCATGGCTATCTTTCGCCAGCCGAACGGAGAATTTGTCCTCCCCGGAAATGCTGAACATATCGATCAGGCCGGAATGGTGGGAAACCAGGCATAACGGCAGAATCTCGGCCATGATCCTGCCGACTTTGATCTGATCCCTGAAGGTCTCCCAAATCAACTGTGCTCCCGCAGTCGAGTGATCTATTCTGCCCCTATATTTGCCAGGGTCCAGATAATCCTTGTCGCCAGGATGAAGCAGTCCGACCGCCGACTTCAGGTAACGCTGGAATTCAGATCCATACTTGCCCATATCGTGAAGAAGCCCCAGAATTTCTCCGATAAAGTCCAGCCCGATCTTACCGGCAAATCTCTTCGCAAACCGGGCCGTCTCCTCCAGGTGATCTTCGAGGCTCTGACATGCCCCATCAGACTCTCGGTAATGAGCCAAAAAACAGGCATCATTCATGTTTTCCCCCTTCAATTCACGCCCTTCCTCACCACGTCCGGAGGCAGTTTCCCCCTGGCAGAATAAATGCACATACCCACACATTTCATTGCGCAGCCGATGGATATCTCTCCGCAGCCCTCCGATGCTCCCCCGCCACCCGCTCGCGCAGCCCCTCGGGGCTCACCACCTCCACGCGTGACCCGTAATACAAAATCCAGTTCACAAAATCGGGTGTGATCGGCAGGCGCAGACGGAAACGCACGGAGCCGTCGGGAAGCGTTTCGACCTTCTGGCTTTTGTGCCACTCTTCCTCGCTCACCCAACGCCCCGCCTCGGGTTCGAAGAGCAGTTCCACCTCCTGCGCCTCTTCTCCCTTCCCGCTCATAATGCCCCAGCCGTCTCCGATGTGTTCCTCGAGTGAAAAATCGGCCGGGATCTCGAAACGTTCGGAAAGAGGCTCGGCCCTGCGGATTCTGTCGACCTTGAACGTTAGCGGTCTTCCCCGCTTCTCGCAGTACGCGACGAGATGCCAGGACCGGACGTAGGACAACAGATGATAGGGGTGGACTATACGGAGGCTTTCCTGCGCGTCCCGCGAACTGGTGCTGTAGCGGATGCGGATCTTCCTCCCCTCGAGGACGGCACGCTGGAGAAACGCAAGCATTTGCGGTCGGTGTCTTCCGGAAACGGGCTTTCTCCTGGCACCGGCTTTACCAAGCGAACTCACCCGGCTTGCGAACTCCGGGGGAAAAAGCCCGAGGAGTCGCTCGACCGCCGCGTCCAGGTCGAGGGCCCCGATTCCCGTGTTGGCGCGCCCGGCTTCCACGGCGAGCAGTACGGATACGGCTTCCGCAAAACTGAACCCCACCGCCGGAAGCTTCGGGACTTCCTCGAAGCGGTACCCCTCGGCCGATCTGCCCAGGGCAAGCTTCAGTCCGTTTCTGATGACGTCCAGATCTTTTTGGATCATCCGCTCGCTGATCTCGAAGCGCGCCGCGAGGTCGCGCCTTCGGTAGCGGTCGGGCCTTGCGTTTATGATCCGAATGAGTTCGAGGATGCGCGAAATGCGCTTGGTCTCTTCATAGATACGACCGAGCCCCGGAAGCACGCCGGACCTTTCCATGGTCCGCCCTCCTCTTCCTGCGGTTCAATGCAATCACGGCCATACTACACGTGTGGTGAGAACAAAGCGGTTCCCGTAAAATGTCATGAGTGTAAAAAATCAATACACCCGTTTGATGCCTTCATTCAACCGGCAATCGGCGAATTGCCGGTCCAGCAGTGAAATTCCTTCAACTGGGAACCAATCGGACCGCGTCGGAAAGCTTGTTCCACGCGAAGCCGCGAAGGCGCGAAGAAGTCGTCTATGATACAACGGGATTAATTTACGGAGAGATCGTCGAATAAACAAAAGTGGTTGGTGTTCAGAAAGATTTACCTCCCATGGAACTCGTCGCGGCTCCAGGTCTTCTTTCCGATCTGCGCCCGGCTCCGTGTGAAGAAAGCATCGATACCCTTAAGCGCGGCCTCGCGACTGAGATCGGTTGCAACAAACTCCTCGAGTTTCTCCCTCACAATGGCATTGATGGATGTATTCCTGCGCAGAGCAAGACGGCGCGCTTTATTCAGGAGTTGGTCATCGACTCTCAATGTCAGATTCGCCATTTCGATCTCCTCCTGCAAAATGCCTTATGTCTTTGCGATAGCACAGCCAATGTACTGAGGCAAGAGGATCGGGACTGCATTCCTTCCTTTGCAAAAGCAACTTTTTCGCGTCTTCGCGGCTTAGCGTGAACCCTGTTTTTGTTTGCTCACCCGAGGCCCTTCTCCGCCAGGTATTCCCGGAGGAGACCCAGGCAGGTTGGAAAATCCCTGCGACCGTAGCCCATTCGGAAATAGTTGCCCGGGTAATCGTAGACAGAGCCCGGCAAGAGGAGGACGCCTTTTGCCTTGCGCAGGTCGGAGCAGAACTCTTCGACGGGCGCATGTACCCGGTGGAAGGCTATTGGTCCGGCAAGAGGCCGATTATATTGAAAAAGGGATGCATACTCGGCAAAGAAGCGGTCCGATTCTGCGAGGTTCGCCTGTATGATTTCGAGGTTTCTCGCCAGGAGGCAGGGGCCTTGTCGGAGCGCAAGGGTCGCGAGGAATTCGCTTGGCGCACTGGAGCATATCGTCAGGTAGTGCTTGAAGCGCGCCATCTTTTCGTAGAGTTCGCGGTTGCGGGTGGCGACCCAGCCGACGCGCAGGCCGGCAAGGCCGTAGGCCTTGGACATGACGCCAAGAGAAACCGCATTCTCATAGAGGTCTGCGAACCAGGGAAGCCTCTTGCCGTCATAGGCCAGGTCCTTGTACACCTCGTCACTGAAAACCGCGATGCCCGCCTTTCGGGCAATTTCCACGATTGCCTGCCGCTCCTCGGTGTTCAGTTCGTAGCCGGTGGGATTGTTGGGGCTATTAATGATGATAAGCCGTGTTTCGGGCCGGATCAGTCCCGCCAATTCCTCCACATCGGCCTGCCAGCCGCCTTCGTCCTGCCGCAGCTCCCAACGCGAGAGGCGGCAGCCGATGGCGCGGGCCACCTCGTAGAGCGACTGGTAGGTCGGGAACTGGCAAATGACGTAGTCTCCGGGCTCAAGAACCACGTTCATGTACGCAAAGATCGCTTCCTGCGCGCCGACGTGAACCAGTATGTCTTCCGGCGAAAGAGACGTGTAGAGCCCGGCGATTTCCCTGCGCAACGGGAGTCCGCCTTCGACCTCCGTGTAGCCCAGCCAACACTCCTGGAACCTTTCGGCCGCGCCCTCCTCCAAAGAGAGCAACTCCCGAACCGTCATGGACTCACAGTCCGACTGGGCCAGCAAATGGGGCGCCGAAAACTCATACTGATTGAAAAAGCCCTCAAGCTTGAAATCGGCTATTTTCATAATACTATCTCCTGATCCCGGGGGGTGCGGGGGAAACATTCCCCCGCGATTTTGCCCTTCCTGCTTCCCGCTTCAAATAATTCTTGTTGGCTACGGCTCGGGAGCGTATACCATAACCCGCTCTGGAACAACCCTTACACCGCTCCCAAGGGGATGGAATGAAAAAATACGATTTCGATCGGATAATCAAAAGAAAGAACTCCGTGAAATGGGACGGCATGGATCTGAGATATGCCGTTCATCCCGAAGAGGTACTTCCTCTCTGGATTGCCGATATGGATTTTCGCGCAGCAGAGCCGATTATCGAGGCGCTGCAGCAAAGAGTCGATGAAGGGATATTCGGCTACGAGTATAGACCCGAGTCCTACTTTCAGTCCGTCACCTCCTGGTTCGAGAGGCGTCATCACTGGAAGGTGAAAGAGGATTGGCTTCTGCACAGCCCCGGCGTCGTAACGTCGCTTAGCGTTATCGTCAAAGAATTTACTAACCCCGGGGATAAGATCGTCATCCAGACGCCGGTCTACTTCCCGTTTTTCAAGATTATCCAACAAAACGACCGTACGCTCGTCCCCAATCCTCTGGCAATCAGAGATGGCCGCTATGTCATGGATTTTGAAAATCTGGAGAAAATTTTAGGCCCGGATGTCAAAATGCTCATTCTCTGCAGCCCGCACAATCCTGTCAGCAGGGTCTGGGAGAGGGACGAACTGTTGCGCCTGGGGGAGATATGCTTCAAAAACGGCATAAGGGTTTTGTCCGATGAAATCCATGCCGATATCGTTTTCAAAAATCACACGCACATCCCCTTTGCCTCTCTCGGAAAAGAGTTCCTGGAGAATACCATTACGCTGATTTCCCCGACGAAGACATTCAATCTGGCGGGTCTTCACACCTCCTGCGTCATAGCGCCGAACGCGGAAGACCGCGAAAAATTTTCCCGCGCCATGGATGTTTTGGATCTCAAAAGCGGCAACTGTTTCGGTCAGGCAGCAACTGAAGCGGCTTTCCGGTATGGCGAGGAGTGGTTGGAGCAGCTTCTGGCATATCTCGAAGATAACGCCGGGCATGCACTGGATTTCATCGACCGCAGGATTCCACGGGTAAAGACCTATAAACCGGAAGGCACCTACCTGCTCTGGATGGATTTTCGTCAACTGGGCCTGGACAGGAAAGAATTGCGCGATTTACTGCTCAACAGGGCAAAAGTCGCCCTGCACTACGGAGATTGGTTCGGAACCGAGGGGGAAGGATTTGTCCGGTTGAATTTTGCCTGCCCCAAAGAGATTTTGACCCGGGCGCTGGAGGGAATCGAGAAAGCCGTCGGGCAGATATAGATACGGGAAAAGCGCGGGGGCTAGCGCCCCCTGCGCCCCCACGCCGCTACGCGGCTCATGTGGCGCTTCGGTTCAGTGATGGTGTTTGCTTTCGCAAGACAACATTTCCAGCCCCTCATGATGGCCGCCGGAGCAGGTGGTAGAACCGTCCGGGTTGATGAGAAGCCAGGGCGTCTTTGCAAACTCGCAAAAGACTGCACTCTCCAGGGTGGAATCGACCGTGGTTACCGCAATGTTCATAAACGCTCCTTTGGCATACGCCCGTCAATTTTCCGTCCTGATCTCCGACCCTCGTCAACCTGCCGCCCCGAAATTACCCCTCCGTTTGGGCGAGGCAACCCGGCCGCGGCGACACGCCGCCGTCGAGGAAGGTGCGGTCGGGGACGAACATTTTTCCCGGGTTCATGATATTGAGCGGGTCGAGGGCCTTTTTGATTCTTCGCATGGCTTCGAGCCCCTCGGCGCCCACTTCCTGTTCGATGAAGGGCGACTTGGCTATTCCCACCCCGTGCTCGCCGGAAATGGTGCCCTGGAGCGCGAGCACGATTCCGAAGAGCTCCTCGACGGCTTTGGCGGCCCTTCGCCGCTCGTTTTCATCCTGTGTATCAAACATTATGTTGGTGTGAATGTTGCCGTCTCCGGCGTGGCCGAAGCAGACTATGGTGAGGTCGTGTTTTTTGGCGAGCGTGCGGATGGAACGGACGAGTTCCGGGATCCGGGTGCGCGGGACCGTTACGTCCTCGTTGAGTTTACCGGGCCGGATGCGTCCAAGGGCCGGAGAAATCCCCCGGCGCGCCTGCCACAGGCGGGACCTTTCCTCCTCGGAGCGCGCCGCCTCGGTCCGGGTGGCGCCGGCCGCCCGGCAGACTTCCTCGACCCGGGCCGCCTCGCCCTCCAGCACGATCTCGGGTCCGTCCACTTCGAGCAGCACCATCGCCTCGGCTTCGACCGGAAGCCCGATGTGCAGGTGGTTTTCGACCGCGCAAAGCGTCGCCTGGTCCATCAGTTCGATGGTCGAGGGGATGATGCGCGCCTTGAGGATCCCGCATATCGCCTCCACAGCGCTTTCCAGGGTGGGAAAAACCGCTGTCAGAGTGCGCACCGACTGCGGGGCGGGAATGAGTCGCACCAGGATGGAGGTAAAAATCCCGAGCGTTCCTTCCGAGCCGACCATGAGGCGCGTCATGTCATAGCCGACGACCCCTTTCATGGTCCGCGTCCCGGTTCGTATGATCTCCCCGGTCGGCAGCACCATTTCGAGCCCCAGCAGGTAGTCGCGCGTGACTCCGTATTTGACTGCCCGGGGGCCCCCCGAACACATCGCCACGTTTCCCCCGAGGGTTGAAAACGCAAGGCTTGCCGGGTCGGGGGGGTAAAAGAGGCCGTATTGTGCCACCGCCTTCTGAAACTCGCCGGTGATCACCCCCGGCTCGACGGTTGCCGTCATGTTGTCGCCGTCGATTTCCACGATCCGGTTTAACCGGTTGGTAACGATCGTGAGGCCGCCGCGCGGAAGACACGCGCCCACCATTCCCGACGCCGCTCCCCTCGGGTAGACAGCGAATCGATGTGTGTTGGCGAGCTTGACGAGGGCCGAAATCTCGGCCGCATCGGCCGGGAAGGCCACCCCTTCGGGTACCGAGCGCATCCTGCTCGCATCGAAACTGTAGCAGTGCAGCTCCTCGGGGGCCTTGAGAAAATTTTCTCTCCCCACGATCGCCTCAATGAGTGAAAACGGCAGAGACATTTCCTTTTTCCTTTTTACCTTTTGATAACGGATTTGTAATTTGATAGCCTCGCAGTTGCTAATCCGTTATAGAAGAGTCCATTTCGGGAGCGGATCTAACGATCCACAAGACCATACTACAACTTTCACCGAGGAATCGGAATACTATGAACAGCCAAATCGGATCGAAAAAAAACGAAGAGTTCAGCCCGGGATGCGACGTGTTGCTGCACTCGCCCCCGCATTGGTTTCGGACGGCACGCCTGGGGCTTTTGGCCAACCAGGCCTCTGTCAACAAATCGTTGGAAAGTGTCAAGAAATTGATTCTGGGGGCAGGGGGAAACCTCCGCTGCATATTCTCCCCGCAGCACGGGTTTTATTCGGAAAAACAGGCCAACATGATCGAGTCGGCCGATTTCCGCGACCCGGAAACGGGCCTGCCGGTTGTGAGCCTCTATGCGGAGAGCCGCAAACCGGCCCCCGAGGCGCTCGAGGCCATAGACGTACTGTTGATCGACCTCCAGGACGTTGGCACGCGTGTCTACACCTACACCACCACCATAGGTCTCTGCGTCGAAGCTTGCGGACCGGCGGGAAAACGGGTGGTCATCCTGGACAGGCCCAATCCGATAAATGGTATGGAAATTGAAAGCAATGTGGTCGAACCAACGTTTCGAAGCTTTGTGGGAAGATACCCGGTCCCGATGAGACACGGGCTTACTGCCGGAGAATTCGGGCTCTTTGCCCGCCAGGCGGCCGGAGTCGACTGCGATCTGGAGGTGGTTCGGATGCAAGGGTGGAAAAGGTCCTTTGGTTTCGACGAACTCGGCATGCACTGGGTGTACCCCTCGCCCAACATGCCGACGGTGGAAACCGCTCTTCTCTACCCGGGCATGGTGCTGCTCGAAGGCACCAATGTGAGCGAAGGAAGAGGCACCACGATGCCCTTCCAACTCTTCGGGGCCCCTTTTCTCGATAGAGACAGGCTTCTTTCCGAACTAAAACCCCACGTGGAGGGGGCTCTGTTTCGGCCCGTCACCTTCGAGCCGGCTTTCGACAAATTCCAGGGGCGTCCGTGCGCCGGATTTCAGATCCACATCACGGACAAAGACAGGTTCAGGCCCTACAGGTTGGGGATAGCTCTTCTGCGAGCCCTTTGCCTGACGCATCCGGACAGCTTTTCCTGGCTCGATCCCCCGTATGAATACGAAACGGAAAAGCTGCCCATAGACATTTTGATCGGAAGCAAGGCCATACGCCAGAGGCTCGAACAGGGGCACGGCATCGAAGAAATCGAGTCGAACTGGCAGGATGATCTCGAAAAATATCGGCAAATGCGCCAACCGCTCCTGCTCTACCCCGAATAGGCGGGAACCCCGGGGCGGCTATCCGGCAGGAAGCAGGACTTTGCCAAACCGGTTCCAACGGATGAGGCTTTTGGAGGGATTCATGCTCAGGACCCCGTCGCGCCTCCAGGACCAGTAGATGACAAAGGCTTCCCCCACCAGGTCCCTGGCGGGCATGAAGCCCCAGAAACGGCTGTCACTGCTGTTGTCTCGGTTGTCGCCCATGACGAAGTAGTGGTTGGCCGGAACGACCACCGGACCGAAATTGTCCCTGGGACCCGGCACAATGCGCGGGTCGCTGTAGTGGCCGTAAGGATCTTTGAGAAGCTTGTCGTTGATGTAGATTTTCTTGTCAATAATTTCAACTTTTTCCAGGGGGAGGCCGATTACTCTCTTGATGTAATCCACCGAGCGGTTTCGCGGATATTGAAAGACCACCACGTCGAACCGCTTGGGCGAACTGATGGGGACAATCACATTGTTGGCGAAGGGCACCCGGATGCCATAGATGAATTTGTTTACCAGGATATGGTCGCCGACCTTAAGGGTCGGCTCCATGGAACCCGAAGGGATCTTAAAGGCCTGAACGACGAAAGCGCGAATAAACAGGGCGAGGAGAACGGCAATGACCAATACTTCAGTATACTCGCGCACGACCGATTTCTGCGCCGGTCTCTCCCCCGACAGCTTGGCGGCTCTTTTCAACACGGACTCCTTGGATGCAGTTATGGGCCAAATCTTCATTATGGTCCCATTGCCGGTCCTTTTCAAGGACAAGATGCCACGGCGGGCCGGACAAACGAAAACAACCGGGGAAAACCTTTGATATGAATTCATTATTCTCCAAATCCGAAAATCTGGTAGGCCTCGATGTGGGCTCCCACAGCGTAAAGCTTGTGCAGGTCAACAGCAGCGGGGAGGCCCCCAAACTGATCAACATGGGGGTAGCCCCCCTGCCCCGCGACTCCTTTGTCGAAGGCCGGCTCGCCAAACCCGAACTCGTCGCCGAAGCGATCCGCTCGCTTGCCACCCACCTCAAGGTCAAGCGCAAGTCGGTCGCCGTTTCCATCTCGGGCTACGACGTGATGATAAAAAAAATAGAGCTGCCCACCATGACCGAGGACGAACTGGCCGCAAGGATGCAATCCGAACTCGGCCAGTATATCCCCTACAACATCGAGGAGGTCGACGTCGATTACCAGGTGATCGACGTTTCCAAAAACCGCCCCAACTTCATGGACGTGCTTTTGGTGGCCGCCAAAAAGGAATCGATCTCCGATTTCAACAACCTGCTGCGGCTCGCCGGCTTCGAGCCCCTGGTCGTCGATGTGGACTTTTTCGCCCTCAGCAACTCCTATGAGGCCACCTGCGGCTTTGGCGAGCAAAGAGTCGCCCTGCTCGACCTGGGCGCCAACAAGTCCCTGTTAAATATCGCCCACAGAGGCTTGCCCGTTTTTACCAGAAGCATCTCCATCGGGGGAAACCAGCTTACCGACGCCATAAAGGACACATTCAACATAGGGTTCGACGAGGCCGAATCGGTAAAACTGGGCGAGTCGCAGGGGAAATATCCCGCAAAGGACCTCGAGGAAGTCTTCGTCTCTACGGTGAGCGGCTGGGTCACCCAATGCCAGCGCGCCCTTGACTTTTATTACCACAATTTCCCCGAGGACAAGGTCGGCTCGATCTATTTGAGCGGAGGCTCCTGCCAGATCCCGGGCCTTGACAAAGTGCTCCGCGAACATCTCGATCTTCCCGTCGAGGTCTTCAACCCCGTCTCGCGCATTCAACACGATGCAAAACTGTTCGATCCGGCTTATGTGGAGTATGTGGGGCCGCAAATGGCCATCTCGTTTGGACTGGCTTTAAGAAAGAGCAGAGAGAAATGATTCAGATAAACCTGCTTCCCGTAAGAGTCCAGAAGCGCAAGGAAGGCGCGAGGCAAATCGCCTCCATCTACTTGCTCACCATTGTTCTGGCCCTGACCATCATCGGGTATCTGAGCATCACCTACGATCATGCGATCTCCAGCCGGCAGCAGCAGTTGTCTGCGCTCCAGACGCAGGTGAAAAAATATCAGGTGTTCCAGGTCCAACTCAAAGAGCTCACGGAGCGCAAAAATCTCATAGACCAAAAGCGCCAGGTAATAGAACGGCTCAGGGGAGACCGCGATGCAGTGGTCAGAATGCTCGCCCTTTTGTCCATAAAGGTGCCGAACGGGAAAATATGGTTCGACACTCTCAGCCAGACGGGCAACGGTATCACCCTCGAAGGGGTGGCCGAAAGCAACGAGGCAATCGTTGAATTCATGCGCAATCTCCAGTCTTCCCCCTACATAGTGGCCGGAAGCACCAACCTCGTGCTTTCCAAACAGTTTGCCGTAAATGATATGAAGCTGAGAAAATTTCAGCTCGCCTATCAATTTCACACCTACTCCGAACTCCACAAACCAGCGAAGAAGTAGATGCCATGAAAAATATACTTGCGCAATTGCAGGAAAAAATCGCGGGTCTCCAGGAACAAATCTCGGATCTCGATGTTGCACACAAGGTGCTGCTTTTCGCAGGCACACTGCTGTTCCTGGGCGCCGCCTTCTACTTTCTCAAATTCCAGGGCCAGCTCAACACGGTCTCCCGACTCGATTCCCAGATCACCTCCCAGCGAAATCAGCTCGCTTCTCTCAAGGTGGCCGTAGCCAGGGTCGCCGTGCTCAAAAAACAGATCGCCCAATCTCAAAAGGAGTTCGTAAAGCTCCTCATGCTCCTTCCGGATAAAAAGGAAATCCCCGGCCTCCTGGAAAGCGTCTCGCGACTGGGCGCCTACGTGGGCCTTGAAAACATACTCTTTCAACCCGAACCCGAGGTGCTTCACCAGTTCTACGCAACGATTCCCGTCCGACTCGATCTGGTTGGCACCTTCGATGATCTGGGGGTCTTTCTGGACAGCGTCTCCAAACTCGACAGAATCCTCAAAGTCAAGGCCCTGAAGCTCGTCCGACAGAGCAAGCAACAGACTCCGCTTCTCCAGGTCGACTGTGAGATCGTTACGTATCGGTTTTTGAAACACCCAATTCCCCAGAAGGCCCCGAAAAGGAGATAGTACATGCGCCGGGTTCGTCCGTCAGCAATTGCGATCGGTAATTCTTTAACTCGTCAATTTGGAACCGGGATGGTTCGTCAGGGGGAACGCATGCGAAGGCAGGTAAACATTTGGACCGGCTCTTATCCTTTCATTCTGGGTCTGGTGCTTCTCCTCGGCTCCTCGGTGGCCGCGCGCGCGCAGGCGGCTGTCCCATCGACCCTGGCCACTCCCGCCTCGCTCCTGTCCGGGGGAACTATCACACCGGACGGGTCGCCTAAATATACCGGCAAAAAGATCAGCCTGGACCTCATGGACGCAGATGTCCGAAATGTCTTGCGGCTCATCTCCCAGCTCACCTCCACAAATATCGTCGTAGACCCCGACGTGAGCGGCAAAGTGACCTTGAAGGTCAAAGACGTCCCTTGGGACCAGGTGCTCGACATGGTGCTTTCCATGAACGGCCTGGGCAAGGAACGGAACGGAAACGTAATTCTCATAGCCAAACAGTCAAAGCTGCAACAGGATTACCTGCAGAAGATGGCGGAGATAAAGGCGAGGCAAAGCCTTGCGGAAACGAGCAAGGACGAGGGAGAACTCACCACCGTCTATCTTCCCGTAAATTTCGGCACCCCGACGGATCTGGCCGCCAAGATAGCCGACGGCAAAAGCCCGCAGGGCAAAGTGTCGGTTGACAAAAGAACCAGCCTCATCATCTATACCGATTACCCGGCGCGAATTGCCGCGGCGAGGAGTCTGCTCGAAAGACTCGACCGCCCGACCCCTCAGGTCCTTATCGAAGCGCGAATCGTGACCCTTAAGAGTGAGCTCAACAAACAACTGGGCGTCAACTTCGGCTTCTCCTCGCTGCACGGCAATGCGCAGACCGGGGGCAGCACCGGGCAATACCAGTCGACGGGACAAAACTTCTTCATCAATCCTCCCATTCCCGGCGAGAACCAGTTCGGGGCCATACTCACTCAGCTCATAGGCAGCACAATGGTCAACGTGGATCTGCAGATCCAGGCGCTCCAGTCGCTCTCCATGGCAAGAGTGGTGGCCGCCCCGCGCGTCCTCACCCTCGACAACGTCAAGGCCGAAGTCACTCAGGGCCAGGAGGTGCCTTACCTGGAGGTAAACGGCACCAATTCCACCGTATCCAATACGGCCTTTAAAGACGCTGTGCTCCAACTCGCGGTCACCCCTCACATCACTCCGGACCGCAAAGTAAGAATGCTCATAAACGCCAAACAGGATACCGTTTCCACAACCACCTATTCGGTCGGGACCAGCAGCGCGCCGGGGATCGATACGAGAAAGATCCAAACCGAACTGCTCGTGGGCGACGGGAATGTGGTCGTTATCGGAGGAGTCATCGACAACCAGTACACCTACTCCGACCAGTCTACCCCGGGGCTTAGCTCCATACCGCTCCTGGGGGCGCTTTTCAAAACCCACACGGCCGACAACCAGAAAAATGAGCTGCTGATCTTCATCAGCCCCAAAATAGTTCAACCTTCGACAGGTTACGCCAAAACAGCGCAAGAGTGATTTTGCGCTTGCCCCGGGCGAGAGGGCTGTGCAATACTGATTGGAACCAATGGGTGTAAGACAAACATGCGGAAGGGGAACAATTTATGCGGAGGCAATTTCTGCCGGGGGGGATTGTCTTCCTCTGCCTGATTGCTGGCATAATGTCGGGATGTTCGATGCAAAGGCCGGACGCCGCCCTGGATTCCTCCGGTTCGAAGGGGAAGGGGCAAGCCGAAAAAGCCGCAACGTACCGAGGGGTTGCACCGGAAAAAGAGCCCGTACGAGTCGATTATCTGACTCTTCTCTCTAACGTTGTGAGTCCGCAGATCTATATCTACAAGGAAAAACGACGCCTCTACGTGGTGCAGTCCAATGTGGTGGTTCGCGACTATCCGATCACCCTGGGGCTCGGCCCGGTCGGCGACAAACAAACCTCGGGCGACCTCGGCGCTCCGGATGGCAACTTCTCCATCTCCGGGAAAACCCCCGGGGGACCCTCCACGCAGGAGTCTCTCGTTATTGATTCTCCAAAATCGGGAGAAGAAGTCTCCATCCAGGCCGAAAACGGACCCGATCCCCTCACAAACGGCGCTATCGAGCTCTACAGCAGCGACATGAAAGAGCTTTTTCAGGTCGCCTCGATCGGGACTCCCGTACATATCAGACCGTAAAAAACAGAGGACGGAGGATGGAAAATCCCATCCTCCGTCCTCTGTTTTTCATCTTCCGAACCTCTTTCAAAACGTTGCGGAAAGCAGGATGACGGGAACAAAATCCCCCCTTTATCAAAGGGGGGCGGGGGGGATTTCGGTTTTCTGCGCCCGCCGAAGTGTTCGAAATCCCCCTCGATCCCCCTTTTAAAAAGGGGGAAGAACAACCGCCCGCGCCTGTTATCGCAAGAGGCTCTTCCCTCTTCTTTTTCCGTCTTCCGTCTACGGCTGTTCCGGAAACACTTCGGCAATTTCGACGAACCGGCCGGAATTGCAAATGCTGTAACACTTGCGGCAAAAGACGCACTCATCGCCCTTGTCGGCCGTAAGAGCCACCTTCCGGTTTACCCCCCTGCCGACAAAGCCTACCGCATGTTCGCCGTTAATCTGCTCGCAATAGCGCACGCACAGGCCGCAGAGACTGCAGTTGCTGGGCTCCTCGGCGGCGGTCTGGAAGCGCGATTTTACCACCCCGTAGCGCTTCGCAAGAGCGTTCAGCGGACCCGAAGGCGCTACGGGCAACAACAGCTCGATCAGCATTCTTCGGATATTGTTTACCCGCTCGGTTTCGGTTTGCACCACGAGGCCGTTTTCCACCGGGAAGACGCACGAAGTCACAAGCCGCGTCTTTTTCCCCTGGGTGATCTCCACCATGCAGAACCGGCACACTCCCGCAGGCTCCAGCTGGTCGTGGGCGCACAGGGTCGGGATGTCTATCCCGACCGATCTTGCCGCATCCAGAACGCTTTGCCCTTCTCTTGCGGTTACTTCCCGTCCGTTTATCGTAAGGGTAACGGTTTTCATTTACTTTCCCCCTTTGCTTTCTGCACAACCGGGGTCCCGTAGGCAACCGGCGCCGGCGCCGGACCTCCCGGGAGCCTTGTGACAGCGCTAAAGCGCGCAGGGCATACCTGGAAACAGGTCCCGCATTTGATACACTTTTCCTGGTCGATGATGTGGACGACCTTTTTGTCTCCGGCGATTGCATCGGTCGGGCACTGCTTGCGGCAGGTGCCGCAGGCGCTGCACTTTTCCGGGTCGATATAAAAGACGATCAGATCGCGGCAGACGCGGGCAGGACACTGCTTGTGGAGCACATGCGCCTCGTACTCGTCGCGGAAATAGGTAAGGGTGCTCAGCACGGGATTTGCCGCCGTCTGGCCAAGAGCGCACAGGGAGGCATCCTTCATGAAGGCGCCCAACTCTTCCAGGGTGGCCAGGTCCTCTTGAGTGCCGTTCCCTTCGGTGATGTTATTTAAGATCCGCTTCATCTGCCGAAGCCCTTCCCGGCAGGGCACACATTTTCCGCACGATTCGTCTGCGAGAAAATTCGTGAAGTACTTGGCCACATCCACCATGCAGGTGTCTTCGTCCATGACGATCATACCGCCCGAACCCATCATGGCGCCGACCTTGCTCAGTTCGTCGAAATCCACCGGCAGATCCAGGTATTGCTCGGGAATACACCCGCCCGAAGGACCTCCCGTCTGGACGGCCTTGAACTTGCGGTCGTTTCGGATCCCCCCGCCGATGTCGTAGACGATCTGGCGAAGACTCACCCCCATGGGCGCCTCGACCAATCCGGTGTATTTCACCTTGCCTACCAGGGAGAAGATCTTGGTGCCCTTGCTGCCCTCGGTGCCAAGCGAACGGAACCACTCCGCGCCGTTACTGATGATCAGGGGAACGTTTGCCCAGGTCTCCACGTTATTGAGATTGCTCGGCTTATCGAATACGCCCTTTACCGCCGTCCGGATGTACTTCGGACGGGGTTCGCCCACGCGCCCTTCGATGGCGCTCATGAGCGCGCTCGATTCTCCCGAGACAAAGGCGCCCGCGCCCTGGTGAATCATCACGTCGAAGCTGAAGCCCGAACCCAGGATGTTTTCGCCCAGAAGTCCCAGCTGTTTTGCCTGCGCAATGGCGATCGGCAGGTTTTCGATGGCGATGCTGTATTCCTGGCGCACATAGACAAACCCTTGGGTCGAGCCCATGGCGTAGGCGCCAAGCATCAGGCCTTCGAGCACGCTGTGGGGGTTCCCCTCCAGAATCGAGCGGTCCATGTAGGCGCCCGGATCGCCCTCATCGGCGTTTACAATTACGTACTTGGGCTCGCCCGGCGCATTGCGGGTCGTCTCCCACTTCACCCCCGCGGGAAATCCTCCCCCGCCTCTGCCTCGCAAATCCGACTTCTTGATCTCTTCGAGCACATCGACCGGGGTCATGGTCGAAAGCGCCTTGGCAAGGGCCGAATAGCCGCCCGCAGCGATATAGTCTTCGATGTTTCTCGGGCTTATCTGGTAGTTGTTTCCGAAAACAACCTGGTTTTGAAGCTGGTAGAAGGGGATCTCGTGCTGATAGGCACACCGCTTTCCCGTCTTTTCGTCCAGAAAAAGCAGTCTTTCCACCAGTTGGTTTTTCACCAGAGTCGCTTCCACGATCTCGGCCACGTCTTCGGGCTTTACCTGGAAATAAAATATTTTTTCCGGAAAAATCTTGGCCATCGGCCCCCGTTCGCAAAACCCGTGGCATCCGGTGCGGCGAACGGCAATCCGGCCTTCCAAACCGCGACTTTTTATCTCTTTTTCGAAGGCATCGGCTACGGCTGCCGACTTGTAGGCATGACACCCCGTGCCCTCGCAAATGGCGATCGATCGTTTGATCCCTTCGCGCTCTGCGAACAGTTCCTTCTGGAACTGCTTAAGCTCCTCGACGGAGTTGAGTTTTTTCATTGCTGCATCCCCTGCGTTTTATTCCGGCTCTTCGACCAGTTTTTTGAGTTCGGCAACCGACGGATTGCTGTGATAGGCGCCCCCGACCGTCATTACAGGGCCAAGCGCGCAGCAGCCCAGGCAATTGACCGTCTTCAGCGTAAACTTCATGTTCGGATCGGTCTCGCCCGGCTTGAGGTTCAAAACCGACTCGGTCCTGGTCAGAAGCTCATTTGCCCCGCGGACGTGGCAGGCCGTGCCCGTGCACACCTGTACGGTCTGCCGCCCCTGAGGCTCCAGACTGAACATGGTGTAAAACGAGGCAATCTGCATGATCCGGGTCATCGGCACCTTGAGCCGCTCGGAGATCCACACCAGGGCAGGCTTGGAGAGCCAGTTGTTCTGCTTCTGCACGTCGAGCAGAATCTGGATGAGCATGCTTTCATCGCAGCCGTGCTTGTCGATAATCTCGTCGACCTCCCGGATCTCGCGGATGAAGTCCTTTATCGCCTCTTCTTTTCGCTTCACCCGCTTGAGGCTTGCCAGGTGGTGCACCGCTTCCTTTTCGAGCTTCTGGAGCGCGGTCTGCATCGATTCATGCTTTTGGCCAAGATCGGAATACTCGGCCAGCGTTTCGAGTCCCTTCAACAAGAGCTCGGATTTTGTGAGTTGGGATTTTTCCTGCAGCTTCGACAACATCTCTTCCTGATCTTTATTCACCCGGACACCGACCATCCGGGATTTGGTTTTGTCCATGTGCGGCCCCCTTCTGGGTTAAACGGTTTAACGCCCCTTCTACCACCCGGGGGGGCACCGGTCAAGTGAATGTTTTCTCTTTGACTTTCCCTTCTTTTTTCCGTTAGGACTAACGTGGGGGATTTGTTTACTATTTTTTGCCATTTTCCTTTAGGAGTCTTCTGCAATGAGAGAGCAAATCGACATGGACCTTCTGAGACGCCGTCTCCCCTACTACCAGATGCAACGCAACAGGGCAAGCAGCGTTCAGTTGGATTGGAACAGGGAATGGGAAAGGTTCGACGCCAAGGCCCTTTTCGACTTCGATATCGCTTCGATTCCCGCCGAGGAACTGGCGGCGATGCGCGCGCGAAAAGATCTTATCATGGACGGAAACCATGCGGTGCTTTCCATCATGACCCGCCTGGTGGACGGACTGTGCGGATATCCGATCACTCCTTCGACGCCGGTTGCCGAGGATTTTGCCAGAGCGGCCTCCAACGGGGTGAAAAATCTTTTTGGCCACGAGCTGATGTATTTCCAGCCAAGCGACGAGCTCTCGGCGATTGCCGCCGTCGAAGCGATGGCGAGCCAGGGGGGGCGCTACGTCGATAACTCCTCCTCCCAGGGGCTGGTGCTGAAGACGAAGAACCTTTTTTCGGTCGCGGGCAAGAGGCTCCCCGTGGTGATGAGCATCATGGCGCGGGAGGTGAACAAGGGGTCTTTGAGCATCCATTGCGGGCACAGCGATTTTTACGGAGTGCGAAACGCCGGGTGGGCGCAACTGGTTTCCTGCGACAACCAGGAGCTTCACGATCTGCTGCCGATAGCTTTCAAGGTGGCGGAGCTGCGCCAGGTGATGCTTCCCTGCATGGTAATAGGCGACGGGTTCATAAAGAGTCACGCGATCGAAAACATCGGGGTGCTCTCCGATGAGTTTCTGCGCTACTTTGTGGGGTTCCCAAACCGGCTCTACCAGCCACGGTTCGGCCAGAGCACGCTGGTCGGGACCTTCACCGACGCCGATCTCACCATGGAGGGGCAGATCGCGCAGGACTTCGCCTACAGGTTTTTAAAGCGCGCCTATACGGCTGCGATGAACGCGGCGAACAGGATTCTGGGCACAAACCTCAAGGTCGTCGAAAACTACCGGACCGAAGATGCGGACATGGTGATCGTGATCATGGGGTCGGGGGCCGGGGTGGTAAAAGACGTGGTCGATTACTACCGGAGCGCACGCGGGTGGAAAGTGGGAGTTGTGCGTCCCGTTCTTTTCTCTCCCCCCTGCTACGAAGAGATCGCCTACGGGCTGCGCAACGCGAAGGCGGTGACCGTGCTCGAGCGCACCGGCATGGCGCACAACCAGCTTCTTCTGGGAGATGTGGAGGCGGCACTCCAGGTCTCGATGCGCGCGGGCCGCGAGGGAAGGCCCGAGCACCACATCTACAGCAGGGAAAGCATGCCGACTCTTCTCCATGGTGTCTACGGCCTGGGGAGTAAGGACTTCAACAAGTACGACGTCGGCTCGGTCATCGAAAATATGCACACCTGCCTCGAAAAGAGCGGCGAAAGGATCACGCGCGACTTTTTCGTGGGAGTTGAGGGGCCCTACACGCTCGCCCCCCAGCCGCTTCCCGGCTACGTGGAGCGGGAAGTGGGGATGACCTTCATCGGGATCGGGGCCGAAGGGGTAAAAACGGCGCTCGAAACGGCCGCCTACATCTATTCGGAGGACTGCGGCGCGCAGCGCAAATACGTGCAGTCCGGGGCGCGCTACGGAGCGGCGCGGAAGGGCGGCGCCGTATTTATGAACCTTCGCATAAGCGACTTTCCCATCCGAAACAGCTCCGAGCTTACCGAACGAGACGTTCTCGCCTTTTTTAACGAAAAATTTCTCCTCGGCCAGATCCTTCGCGAATACGCGGGGGGAATCAAGGAAAAGGGCCTTTTTATCGTCAACACCACCCGGTCTGCCGAGGAACTGCTCGCCTCGTTTCCCCCGGAGATCCGGGAGATAATCGCAAGCCGCGGCATCCGCCTCATTGCGATAGACGCCACCACGGCGGCCTTTAAAAATCTCAACCGCAACCTGCCCGGTACGGCCATCCTCGGGCTGATAAACAAGCAGATGGGGATCATCGCGGAAAAAGATTTCGAAGAGCGGGTCGGAAATATTCTGCGCGGAAAGCTCGGGAAGAAGAAGGGCATGGAGATCATCGAATCAAACCTCGCGCTTCTGCGCTACGGGGCTTCGATGGCTGTAGACCCGGCAGCTGCCTGCGTCGCCACGCTTTCCGATTCGAGCGGCGCCCCCGAGGCCGCTCCCTTCGCCTTCCCGCTTCCCGAAGACTTCGGCCAGGGACCGCGTTCGGCCGGCCTTTTCGCCGAACTCACCGAAAAGGACGAACTGGGGACGATCAAGCCCCCCAACCTGTGGGACGATTATGAGGCTTTTTTCTATAAGGAGATGGTGCAGCCGATCTCGGAGGGCAAAAAGGTCCCCTGGGACCACTTTCTGCCCGTCGTGCCGGGGGGCACCAGCAAGTACCGGGACATGAGCTTCATCGGGTCGCAGCTGCCGGTCTACGACGCCTCCAAATGCACCATGTGCGGCACCTGCACAGCCTCTTGCCCCGATTCGGCGCTCTATTCGACCATAACGGACCGGCCCATACCCGAAGAGGCGGCCCGGTATTTCAAATCGATAAAGAAAGCCCCCGGGGGACTGCCCTGGGAGAGGTTTGCCATAAACATCAACGTGATTCCCGAGAGCTGCAAGGGGTGCGGGATCTGCGAGCAGGTCTGCCCGACCGGAGCTCTCAAACTCGTTGCCAAAACCGAGGCGAAGGAAAGCGATTTTCTCCCCGAAGCCTGCCGGGAATGGGACAAAACCTACGATGCGGCCCCTTACGTCGACACCCTGCCCGTTATGCAGCAGGTCCTCTTCGTCTTCTCCAAGATCTATCCGGGAAGACACACTCTTTGCCCCGGCTGCGGCGAGGGCGTCATCAGCCTTTTGACCTTTTTTGCGGCCGAATCCCTTAGAAACAACCCCAAGGGCATCGCCACCTTCTACCAGGGCATGAAGGTGCTTTCGGAAAAAAACAGAGAAGACATCGAGCACATGCTCGACCACGGCTTCAACATTTATTGCGTAAACGCAACCGGGTGCAACCAGGTCTCGGAGCTTACAAACCCGTTCAATTCGCGGGTCTACCAGTCGGGCCACTATGGCTTCGGCACGGCTTCGGCGGCCGCCCTCGGCGCCAAGTTCAGCCTCGACCAGGCATACATCAACGGGTTTAAGGACGTTCTTACCAAAATCGTCGTCTTTGCCGGCGACGGGGCGATCTACGATATCGGAAACGGCCCCTTCAACTATGCTCTCGGGGAAAATTTCGATATCACCTGGGTGATCTTCAACAACGAAGGCTACATGAACACCGGCGCCCAGAAATCGGGGGCGACGCGATTTGGGACCGACCGATCCACTTCACCCATCGGGAGCCGCTACGCGGGAAAAACGACGCTCCACAGGCGCATCATGGCCCAGGCCACCTCGATTTCCCACGTCTACACGGCCAAACTCAGCATAGACAATCCGCAGTACGCCATAAAGATATTGAAGGAGGCGATCGCCTACAACGGCCCCTCGGTCGTGGAGTTTTTCTCCGCGTGCCCCCAGGGCCAGCAGGCCCCCGACTGGGCCGGACCGATGATCTCCCGGATGATGGTCGAGTCCAGGAAGTGGCAGATCGCGGTAAGGCGGCCCTTCCAGCGCCCCGACATCTCCGCCAACCCCGAACCGGAAAAGATCTATCCGACGCAGGGCAAATCCTTCAAAAAGGGGATAAGCCGCGAGCCTGCAACCTTCTTTGACGTCGTGAGCATGCTTGGCCAGTACAACCAGCACATCAAGACGCAGGAAGGCGAGATAATGCCGGAGATCGTCCAGGTAAACGAAATGGTGAGCCTTTTCCGATGGCTGCGGGTCCAGTACCTGGCGGGCTATCGGGACAGCATGCCCACAGAAGATGAGGTGGAGCGCATCGTTTCGGAACGATACCGCATCTAGCGCTGCGTCCCCGAGGCGCGGCCGGACCGAACTTCCCCCGGGCGCGAACAGGTCCCGATTTCCCCCCTTTTTTAAAGGGGGGCCAGGGGGGATTTAAAGAAGCATGCATCTGATTTATTTGCAAAAATCCCCCTAAATCCCCCTTTTCCAAAGGGGGACTTGGGTTCGAATCACCCGACATGTTCCAGGGTTTCCGGATGGACATTAATTAGACTCCGTCCGGAAACCCGACCTCAGGCGCCGCCTGCGAAGGAGCAGACGATGCAAAATCCCCTGATCATTCCCTTTGGAAAGACCGATCCCGGGAATATCGAACTGCTCGGGGCCAAAGGCGCGAAGCTGGCCGAAGACTACAGGGACCTCCGGGAGATATTTCCCGGAGAAACCGATACGATCGGTGTTCCTGACGGGTTCATACTCACAACGGAGAGCTGGCGTCTCTACAATCGGTCCCAAAACACAGTCCCGAGGCCTCTTTTCGAATCTACCCTCGCCGAGATCGCATCACTTGAGGAGCGCACCGGCCGCAAATTCGCGGATACGAGCGGCCGGATGCCTCTTCTGGTGGCGGTCCGGGGAGGGGCCCCCGTCTCCCTTCCCGGCGCCCTCGCAACGGTTTTGAACGTGGGGCTGAACGACGCGGTCGCCTCGGCCATGATCGATGCGGGCGAAGAGGAAACCTTCGTCCTCACGACCTACCTCACCGCCATACGCATGTACGGGGAAGTGGTCCTCGATATCCCCTACGACGATTTCTATCGCATCATAAAGGATTTCGGCGTGGAAGGCTCGATCGCAGCAGATGGATTGCGCCGCCTCATCCCCGCCTACAAACACATACTCGAAAAAGCGGTTCACCCGGTTTTTCCCTCCGGATTTGAAACCGATCTCGAAAAACAGCTCCAAAACGTGATCGAGGCGGTCTTCGGCTCGTGGATGTCTCCCGTAGCCCTCGAGGCGCGCATGAGCCGCGGGGAATGGATCCCCGAACAGATGGGAACGGCCGCAATCGTCCAACAGATGGTCTTCGGCCACCGGGACGACAAATCTTTCAGCGGGGTCCTTTTTTCCCGCGAGCAGCGCTCCGGGGCAAACCGGCCCATCATCGAGTGGGCGCCCAAGGTGCAGTGCGATAAGATCGTCTCCGGAAAGCTGCGCAAAGACCTTCTGCAGGCAGAAGACCTCGCGGCGTCCAATCCCGCCCTCTACGAAAGACTGCTCCACGTGCGCGACGGGCTCGAATATCGAGCCAAACGCCCGATCGATATCGAGTTCACGGTTGAGTCCGGCAGACTCTTTCTTTTGCAGCGCCGCCCGATGCGGATGACCTGCAGTGCCACCGTACGGGCCATGTGGGACATGATCGATGAGGGGAAGACAACGATCCAGCTTGCCTCCATGGCGATAAACCAGGCGTTGGCCCAACCGGAAAAGGCCCTGCGGGAGGATTTCACCGATTTCGAGGTGCTTGCGCGCGGGGAGCCGGTTAGCGACTGCGCAGACACGGGCGTCCTGGTCTTCGGGAGCGAAGCGGCCCTCGAACTCGCCGAGCGCGGAGAGAGCGTGATTTTGCTTCGAAAGCATCTTTTCGGCAAGGGGGATCTCGCCGTCAACCACCCGCTCGTGAGGGGAATCGTGCGCGTAGACGGCCACACCACCTCCCATGAGGCCGTATCGGCCGTGGCCTACGGAAAGCCCTATCTCATAAAGACGCGGGACGCACAGGGAAAGCCCCTCACCTTGTCCGGGGAGGAGGGCGCGGTGCTAAACCCGGAAAGCCTCCTCTCTTCCTATATCGGTAAAACCGTGTTTCTCGACGGAGAAAGAGGAATCCTCGGATATGCGCCTTCAACGGACTGTCTCGAAGACAAGCGGTTTCGAAAAAAGCTCTACGTCGACTGGGAATACCTCAAGGAGCAGTTCGATGCGGCGGCCTACGAAAACTGCGACTACCCGGAACTGCTCGACGTCCACTACGAATTGGAACTCGAACTCGAAAGCTACACCGCGATGGAAAAAGATCTTGCGGCGGGAACCGAAGTCCGCAGGATACGGCTTCTGCACGCGTTCGACACCTGGCTGCGCTGCTTCAGGCAGGCCGATAGAATTAAAGCCATGCGGCTAAAGGACGTGCGGGCTGAGGATTTCGAACCGGGCGTTCCCCTCGCCTATCATGGAGACGATCTGCCGGGAGAAGTGCGTAAAATCATCAGCACGCTCCTGCTCTCTACAACCTGGTGGACTCACTGGATACATGAAATCCTGGTAAAAAAGGCCGCCGCCCGGGGAGAGACCGAAAACGACGTCATCCGGGACATCAACCTTAAAAACCGCACAATGAGCCTTCTGGCCGATTTCGAAAAGGAAGGCTTTCACCTCATGAAGACGCCCGGGGTTCGGTTCCTGGTGCTTGCGAGCAACTTCGAATACGAGCAGAACCTCGACAGGCTGAGCGTTGGCCCGACCACCCTCGACTACATGGAAAAGGACCTGCTCGCCCAGCGGTTCGTCGAATACCTGCGGAGCGTAGACAAGCCGCTCGGCGCACGCGTGCGGATCATAAACGGTGAACCCCCGCTCGGCCAGGGGCACGCGAGGATCGTAAGCGTAGGCCTTGCCGCCCCGGAAGCCGACTTTGCCCTCATGTGCCGCTATTTGCGCGCATTTCTCGATAACCAGGCCCCGAATCGCTCCGACAATGCCCTCAGCCTTGTCCCCGAAACCGGTTTTGTCGAACTCTACCGGATCGACCCCTTCTTCATCTCCCGCCCCGAATTCAGAGTCACCCGCCATACAAGCGACCGCGACGCTTCGCGCGAACTCTTCCTCTCCTTTGGCGACTGCTCCTTTGGCGAATACGACGGAAAGATCTACGGAAAAGAGGACTACGACAGGCTAAACGCCCGGGTGGACCAGTTCCAGGAACATCTGAAAAACCAGGGAGCGAGCATAGACCTGCGCCCCTGGAACTTCGAAATCGACCCCTACCGGCGCCACTCCCTCATCGCCGCCGCCGGCGTGAGATTTCCCGAGGGCGCGTTCGGACAGGTGTTGGAGGAGTTGAGAAAATATCTGACGTGAATGGGCGGAAGGTACATAGACAACAGACTTAGGGAAAAAGCGCGGGGGCTATCGCCCCCTGCACCCCCACGCCGCTGCGCGGCTCATTTGGGAGATACCTATGCCACATCCTC
>JBMFWU010000055.1:0-30874 GCA_049964955.1 Syntrophobacteraceae bacterium | reverse complement strand
GATGGCCTGTTTTTCCACCGGCCATTTTGGCCGGTTTCTTCACCGGCGCCGATACCCCATCGCTTTCCAACCAATAATAAGGCATTTCCCACCTCAATTTTTCCCGTATATCCTGGGATTCCTTTAGTTCAGCAATTAGCTGGTCCTTTTTCAAAAGAGTTTCCTGGACATTTGCGATTTCTATCTTGGCATCAGCCAGAGCACTTATGAGCTCAGCAAGCTTAAGTTTCACCTCTGCCTGCTCCAATGAGGTGGAACTTTCTTTAATGAGCTTTGCTATATCTACGGCTGTCTTAATGCTACTTAGAGCGGACACAATCGTTGGAATATCAGGCATTTTCCCTCCCCCTTTCACAAGATTAGATTATTCACATTCGTCTTTAACAGAACCCGCTCGGAAAATCTATTTACTGGTGAAACGGGGTCTGGTCTAATACCATTAATTTACACCTTACCAGGAAATGCATAAACAACCGAACGCATCGTTGATCTCGTAAATCGAAAGTTCTAATCGCCCCCCCATTTCCTGTCGCTGATCATCAGTTTTTTGAGATACTCCGCGTCGAGTCCCTTGCGTTGTTTCGCGCCACCCTCGGAATGCTCTTCGGCGTTTGCCAGATGAACGACGGTCAGGCGGCAGATTCTTCGGAAGAGTACGGTTGAATGAGGACTTCCGCAGGTATGCCCAAGCCGGCGTGAAGCTTCCGGATCATGCCGATGGTGAGTGGTCGCTTGCGGTTCAGTACCTCAGAGACACGAGCGCGGGCGCCGATATATGGTTCAAGATCGCGGCGGGAGAGTCCGCGGCTTTGGAGGAAGTAAAGGATAGCTTCAATCGGGTCCGGGAGTGGAATTGCGAAATGTCTTTCTTCATAGGCTTCTATCAGGGTAGTCAAAATTTCGAGTCTATCCCCTTCCACTGTATTGGGCGCGGCGTCAAAGAGGCGCTCTACTTCCTCCAGCGCTGCTCGATAATCGGCTTGTGTTTTGATAGGCTTAATATCCATACGACAGAGTTCCCTCAGATCTTGGCGGCATCTATCCTGTCATATTCTTCATGGGTGCCCGCAAATCGGATGTAGACGATCCCGAACTCATACTGGATGGCTGCCACCAGCCGGTAAGCGTTACCTTTAATGTTGAAGACCACTCGATTATTTGCCAGAAAGCTGGCATGCCGATGAACATTCTTTATATCCGACGGAGATCTCCAATGGGCCTGCTTTACGTCGGCATACCAAGCCAGCAATGCCTGCTCGGCATCCGGGTTGCTTTCCCAAAACTCCCTGAGTGTTCTCCTGGAGATTATCCTCATGAAACCAATTTATCATGGTCCCGGTTTGGGATCAAGCAACTTGTCGAAGTGGAGAACCGGGAGCGAAACTCTATAGAAAAACAGAACCGGGAGTCTCAACGAAGCAAAGACGAGTCTAAGTTCTGATATCCACGGCGTGTGCCACCGGGTCATAGTCAATTTGCGACAGCACTTCGTGGACTTCGATCATCGTACAGGGACTGGTGGAATCTGTAGAGCAGAAAATCCCCATACCAAAGGCCGAGGGGATGGTAGCGTTCATAGAATCTCCATGTTGAAACCCTGAAAGATTTTGCGCGATTCTGCGCCTCCGGATGCACGATTACTGAGGAATGCATAAACAACCGAACGGATTTTTGATCTCGTGAATCGGAAAGTTCTAATCGCCCCCCATTTCCTGTCGCTGATCCCCAGTTTTTTCAGATACTCGGCGTCGAGTCCCTTGCGTTGTTTCGCGCCGCCCTCGGAATGCTCCTCGGCGTTTGCCAGGTGAACGACCGTAAGGGTCCCAAAGGACTCGTCAGTGCTATTGCCCGGACAGTGGTGGAACGCAATGGCCTCGACAGTCGATTCGGAAAGTCCCCACAAGCCCATCAGGTAGGCGCCCACCCGGGCGTGGGTGGTCCCTAGGATATTTTGTTCCGCCTCGAAGAGTTCACAGCCGCTCGATTTTACGAGCGCGCAGATCTTTCGGCACTCACCGGGCAGTTTTTCCATCAGGATGACTTTTCCCACATCATGCAGCATGCCGGCCATGAGAGCCTCATCGATCCGGTCCTGGGAGAAGCCTTCCTGGGTCGCGATGCCGCGGGCGATCATGCCGACCGCGATGCTGTGCCCCCAAAGACTCGCCAGCGAGTAGCAGGGAAGGTTCGCCGAATGCGAACAGGTGAAGATCTTGATTGTAAGGATGAGAGCCTTGATGTTTTCGAGCCCCAGAAGGTTTACCGCCCGCATGATGCTCGAAACCTCGCCGGGGGAGCCGAAAAAGGCTGAGTTGACGACCTGCAGAAGCTTTGCCGACATGCCGACGTCTTTGGAAATGATGTCTCCCACCCTTGCGAGCGAGCCGTCCGGGGACTGCGCTTCCCGGACCACCTCCTGGTAGAGGGAGGGAATGAAGGGGTCAAAATGAAGGGGTCAAGTCTCCGTTTGGGGAGATCGGGGTCAGGTCTTGCACGTCCAGTCCCTATTCACCT
Source organism: Syntrophobacteraceae bacterium (assembly GCA_049964955.1). Lineage (GTDB taxonomy): Bacteria > Desulfobacterota > Syntrophobacteria > Syntrophobacterales > Syntrophobacteraceae > SbD1. The sequence continues at coordinate 28,360 of JBMFWU010000055.1, read as the reverse complement.
CTGACAATTCTACTCACCGTGGCGTAATGCAGGCCGAGGCGCCTGCCGAGTTCGGAAAATGAATAGCCGTACTCCTTATGGGCTTTCCTCAACCTTTCGTTGCGCTCTTTTTTCCCCATGATTCCGCTCTCGGAGAGCAATTCGTCGAGCGTGGGACGCGAGACCAACCGTTGGCATTTAGGGATTTCCTTGTACCGTGCTTTATCCTTGAGCGCCGGCCCGATTCCTTTCAGGAATTCACGGGAACCAAGAACGCACTGTGATTCGAGTTTGTCCCAAATTCTGTTTGCTCCCACCCCGGACATAACGAACTCCACATATCGTTTGCGAGACTCGCCACTTTGTCCGCCAAACCGGGATAATATCCAATCAGCAGAGAGCAAATCCGGCCTTCCCGAAAGGCCGGCGGTCGCACGATAGCTGCTCCAGACGTATTCTTCCGGACACTCGACCATCCCAGCTCTGACGGGATTCAACACCACGTACCTGCAAAGCTCAAGCAAATAGGCATCACGATCGACCACAACCGATTTGAATCTACCCTGAAAGAGGTGGCCGACTCGACTATGAGTCCTATTGAACCGTTGCGTGTAGACTCCGTTAATGTGCCGCATGCCCGGGGACAGATTGCCCTGAATGGTTTCCACAAGCAGGTGGTAGTGCTTGGTCATTAGACAGTATGCGTAGCAATGCCACTTGAAACGCTCCATCGCCTCCTCGATCAGCTTCAGGAAATTCGTCCGGTCTCGATCATCTTCGAAAATCGGCATCCGGGCTTTTCCCCGTGCCGTCACATGATAGATGGCGCCTGGGTATTCGATACGCAACGGTCTGGCCATAAAATACACGAGCACCGTCCCCGCTCTTGTTCTTCATCTCCACAGCCTTTCAAATCTGGCCGGATTTGCCGCCGTGTAAATGACGGTATGTCGAATATCTCTGTGTCCTGAATAATCTTGGATGAACCGCGTGTCCGCGCCCCGGTCGATAAAGGCGAAGCCGCAGGTATGCCGGAACTGGTGCGCGTGGGTCGGCAGGTCAAGCCCGGCCAGATCGCCGTATTTGCGGATCAGAAGCCAAGCGGTGCGCCGGTTCGGGGGGTCTTCTCTTCCTGCTTACAAAAAACGTCACCTTGATAATCCGGAGTTCCACCGTGTGCAAGGAATGCGTCGTGGAGAGGGGAGCATTACCAGTTTTTCACCGTCCTTGTCTCTCCCCATCGGTTACATGTCGCCAGGAATTCATTATATAAACCTTAGATATGTGACCGGCCACATCGCAAAATTTCGAGATTTCGGGCTTCCCACCCTATCCGGGCGATACACTTTCACTTGGACATCCCAAGATGTAGCAAAATAGCTTCCTCAACAGCCCTCATATCTGCTTTCGACAAGACTCCCAATCGACTTTTGAGGCGGCTTTTGTCCGCAGCCATTATCTGGTCGGCCATTGCCTTAGCCGGCTTGCCCGCAACCATCACCATGGCTTCGCCCGGATAGAGACGCCCGACGCTGCTCGTCAGCGGTACGACTACCACCCGGGAAAGATGGCAGTTTGCTGCGTCGTTGCTCACAATAACCGCCGGGCGAGTCTTTTGGATCTCGCTTCCAACCGAGGGATCAAACTCCACCCACCAGACTTCACCGCGCTTCATCGGCCAGATCTATTGAAATAGAGTTACACCATTCCAGCGCTTCAGCCTCGCGCTCTTTGTCCGCAGCCATTGCCCGGTATCCTTCGTCAAGCGAGGCATCCAAGACATACGGCCGTACAAGATTTTCTATAAACTGGCTTATCCGTCGTTTGCCGATCCTTCGATGCAATCCCTCGTAGACTACCTCATCGAGCGTTATGGTCATCCTTTTATGCAAGGTGCTCCCCCTCTATGATTCACTATACGTCATACGTGTAACAAAGGTTTCCCTTTGTGTCAACCCACTGTTTTTCATCAGGTTTCCACAAAATACTCCGGACTAGGGCCGGTAATAAAAAGGAGAAATCCGCCATCATTGCAGGAGAGGTTTAGGTAAACGAAAGGTCGAAGCCTGCCGGGGCTGCCGTGCAAAAAGTAGACTTTCTGGACTTTCGATCATCGTAAAGGCGATTCTGCGCCTCCGGATGCACGATTACTGAGGAATGCATAAACAACCGAACGGATTTTCGATCTCGTGAATCGAAAGCCCTAACCGCCCCCCCATTTCCTGTCGCTGATCCCCAGTTTTTTGAGATACTCCGCGTCGAGTCCCTTGCGTTTTTTCGCGCCGCCCTCGGAATGCTCCTCGGCGTTTGCCAGGTGAACGACTGTTAGAGTCCCGAAGGATTGGTCCGCGCTTTTGCCCGGACAGTGGTGGAACGTAATGGCCTCGACCGCCGATTCCGAAAGTCCCCACAGGCCCATGAGGTAGGCGCCCACCCGGGCGTGGGTGGTTCCGAGAATCTTTTGCTCCGCCTCGAAGAGCTCACAACCACTCGATTTTACGAGCTCGCAGATCTTGCGGCACTCACCGGGCAGTTTTTCCATCAGGATGACTTTTCCCACATCATGCAGCATGCCTGCCATGAGAGCCTCATCGATGCGGTCCTGGGAGAAACCTTCCTGGGTCGCGATGCCTCGGGCTATCATGCCGACCGCGATGCTGTGCCCCCACAGGCTTGCCAGCGAGTAGCAGGGAAGGTTCGCCGAATGCGAACAGGTGAAGATCTTGATCGTAAGAATGAGCGCCTTGAGGTTTTCGAGCCCCAGGAGGTTCACCGCCCGCATGATGCTCGAAACCTCGCCGGGGGAGCCGAAAAATGCCGAGTTGACGACCTGCAGAAGCTTCGCCGACATGCCGACGTCTTTTGAAATGATGTCTCCCACTCTGGCAAGCGAACCGTCCGGGGACTGCGCTTCCCGGACTACCTCCTGGTAGAGGGAGGGAAGACTCGGCAGCGAATCGATTCTCGAAAGGAGCTCTACAAGGGATGGATCCGTTAGAAGCGAGCGCATGTTGCATGCGCGTGTTATCGTAGATTTGAGTTCCCCGGGCTCGCAGGGTTTTCCCAGAAAGTAGTGGGCAAGGCCGATCGCTCCCAGGTCCTTGTCCACATCTTCGGCAAGGAAGATGCGAACGCTTCGGGGGTGGAGCTCTTTTACACGCTCAAGGAGCACGGGGCCGTCCATTCCGGGCATGCGCATGTCCGCAGCTATGACGTCATAAGATTTTGCGGCCATGAGCGCGAGCGCCTCCGGCCCGCTTCCGGCAAACTCCATTTCCCATTCCGCGCGCTTGCTTCGCAGTATTCTTCGGAGATAGTCGAGCACTCCGGGTTCATCATCGACGAAAAGGACTTTCTTCTTCATTCTACACTCACGCTTCCAATAGAAACAAAATACTCTTCTTCTTTCAGTAGAAATCGGCAGAAAGCAGGCGGCGGATTAATTTATTGCAGCCGTTTTTTGCCGGAGCCCCCCCGGAATCATTTTTGCCGAGGGCTCGGAAGTTTAAAAAATTCATGGTTTTGCCCTATATCATTTTTTACCGTGCGAGTGGTATACTGTATGATATTTTCAATGCGCCTCCCGATTCGGATTGTACAGACGCGGCTGCATAGATGGCAATCGATCTCACACAGGGAGTAGCCCCTTGCCTCCGGGAACAGCCAACAAACGTTCGGGGCCGTGGGGTCCGGAGCCCAACCTTCCCGACTACGATATGTCCTGCGCATCCTTTTGCTGGGATGATGCAGCCCGTGAGCTCGACTGGCTTCCTGACGGCAGGGGGTTGAACATCGCCCACGAAGCAGTCGATCGCCATGCCGACGCGCCGACCGGTGACCGGGTGGCCATACGGTGGCTTGGCCGCGAGGACGCAGTCGTCGATTTCACCTATAACGACCTCAAAAGGCTGACCAACCGCTTTGCCAACGTTTTGAAGCGTCTGGGTTCGGGGAGGGCAGATACGATCTGCACCCTGACCGGGCGAATTCCTGAGCTCTACACGACGGCCCTGGGCACGCTGAAAAATGGAGGGGTTTTCTGCCCGCTTTTTTCGGCCTTCGGCCCCGAGCCGGTCTTCCAACGCCTGAGCAGAGGTGATGCCCGGGTTCTGGTGACCACCGAGTCGCACTATCGCCGGAAAGTCGCCCCTTTTGCCCATCGACTGCCCAAACTGCGCCATGTGCTGCTCGTGGATATTGAAGAGCATCTCGACGAAACTCTCCTCTCTTTTCCCAAGATGATGAGCGAGGCAGAGGACGCATTCACGATTCCGCCGACCTCTCCCGAAGATATGGCGCTTCTGCACTTTACGAGCGGCACCACCGGTATGCCCAAGGGGGCTGTCCATGTGCACAAGGCCGTATTCACGCACTATATGACGGGAAAGTATGTCCTGGACTTTCATCCCGGTGACGTTTTCTGGTGCACGGCCGACCCCGGGTGGGTGACCGGGGTCTCCTACGGGATCATCTCGCCCCTGCTGCACGCTGTCACCTCGATTGTCGACGAGGCCGACTTTGACGCGGTGCGCTGGTGCCGGATTCTGGAATCCCAAAAGGTGAGCATCTGGTATACCGCGCCCACGGCGATCAGAAGGCTTATGCGTTTGAAACAGTGGCCGTGCCTGCAATACGACCTTAGCCGTTTGAGACTGGTTCACAGTGTGGGAGAACCGCTGCATCCCGAGGCTGTTCGCTGGGGTGAGGAAGCCCTGGGGCTCCCCATTCATGACAACTGGTGGCAGACCGAAACGGGCGGCATCATGATCGCCAATTTTCCGTCCATGGAAATTCGGCCCGGTTCGATGGGCCGCCCGCTCCCCGGAATCGAGGCGGCTGTTGTCCGTCGCGCAGATGCGGACGAGATTCAAGTCGTAGCCGAACCCGACGTACAGGGGGAACTCGCGCTCAGGCCGGGGTGGCCGTCCATGTTCCGCGGCTACCTCCACGAAGAGGAGCGCTACAAGAAGTGCTTTGCCGGCGGCTGGTATCTTACGGGGGATTTGGTGAGGCGCGATAAAGACGGCTATTTCTGGTTTATAGGTCGCGGCGACGACATCATCAAGAGCGCCGGTCACATGGTGGGCCCCTTCGAGGTCGAAAGCGCGCTCATGGAGCACCCCGCGGTCGCCGAGGCGGCCGTTATCGGAAAACCAGACGCCATATCGGGAGAGTTGGTAAAGGCCTTTGTAGCGTTAAAGCCCGGCTTTGAGCCCGTAGACGACCTGCGGCTCGAACTGATGGCCTTCGCCTGGAAGCGGCTGGGCTCAGCGGTAGCCCCCAAGGAAATCGAATTCCGGACCACTTTACCCAAAAACAAGGCAGGCAAGATCATGCGGCGGTTTCTAAAAGCCCGTGAAATGGGTTTGCCCGAAGGAGACCTGTCCACCCTCGAAGCAAAGTGAAGAGGCAATCGATGCCCATAAAAAATCTTCCCTTTTTGTTCGCCCCCCAATCGGTTGCCCTGATCGCCCCCTGCCGGGAGCTTGCGCCTGTTAGCGCCGCGTGCGCACAAAACCTCCTGGGCGCCGGCTGGAAGCGAAAGCTCTTCGCGGTCGGCGCCAAGAAAGACTCTTTTGAGGGCTTCCCCTGTTATCGCGATGTTCAAAGCCTTCCGGAGGCACCCGATCTGGCGGTTCTGGTCGCAGCCAAAGAGTCGATGCCCGCGCAGATCGACCGGCTGGGCCGGCTGGGGGCAAAAACGCTCGTTCTCATCAACCCTGACGGGGCGGGACCTGCGGAAGAACAGAGCGAGCGGTTGCACTCTGCAATAAGGGAGGCGGTGAAAGCCTATGCAATGCGCATCGTCGGGCCTGGAAGCATCGGCGTGCTGACTCCCTCGGCCGCTCTGAACGTGAGCATAGCGAGCGAGCAGCCGCTGCGGGGGAATCTTGCCCTGGTCTCGCAATCGGGTACCGTGCTCGAAACCGTTCTGGGCTGGGCGAACTCCAGAGGCATCGGTTTTTCTCATCTGATCGATCTGGGGGAGATGATCGATGTCGATTTTGGCGATATGCTCGATTATCTGGCAAATGACTTCGATACGCGGGCAATCCTGCTCTATATGGAAACAGTTACGCATATCCGAAAATTCATGCCGGCTGCCAGGCTTGCGTCGCACATGAAACCGGTCGTGGTGCTGAAAGGCGGACGACGCCCGGACTCCGGCATCTCGTCGATTCTTCATGGAGGGCAAACAAACGGCGTCGATGCGATCTACCATGCGGCTTTCCGCCGGGCCGGAATGATTCGAGCCGCCGATGTGCGGGAATTGTTCAGCGCGGCCGAATCCCTCGGAGGGGCAAAAGCCCTCCCCGGAAGACGCGTCGCCGTTCTCACCAACGGCAGGGGGATAGGTACTCTTGCGGTCGACTCCGTGCTCGACCGGGGAGGAGTTCTCTCACAACTTTCCTCCAGCTCCCTGAAGAGACTGAACGACTTGTTGCCCGCGCTGACTTACGCCAGCCCCCTCGATGTATCGCACTACGCCTCCGCGCAGATCTACACCGACGTTCTCCGAATTCTCTTCGAAGATGAAGGGATCGATGCGGTTCTTTTGCTGCATTGCTCCAATGCGCTGCAATCATGCGCCGAGGTTGCTCGCGAATTGCTCGAAACGCTTATAAAGAACAACATGAAATCCAAATTCAACCGCCTGCTGACGAGTTGGACCGGAGACGGGAGCTCGGCTGATGCGCGTCGTTTGTTCAAGGAAAACTCCATCGGGGCCTATGACACTCCCCTTGAGGCCGTTTCGGGTTTCATACAGATGGTGCGGTACCGTCGAAACCAGGAATTGTTGATGCAAACGCCGCCCAGTGTGCCGGACGACTTCCTCGTAGATTCCGTGCAAACCGGGCGTATTGTCGAGCGGGCTGCCGGTGAGGGTCGTGACCGACTCAGTGAACCGGAGATGAGAGCCGTTTTGCGTGCCTATGGAATAGCCGACCGGAAACCGGTTGAGAGCAAAACCGCATGCCGGCTGATCGCAGGTGTCTTTAACGACGCGCAATTCGGTCGGGTGATTTTCTTCGGATACGGGGGAGAAGAGGTTGAAGCCATTGCGGACCTGGCATTCGCTCTGCCTCCGTTAAATAGACACCTGGCCCGGGAGGTCATGACACGCACCCGCATCTACGGCCGCCTGGAAGGCGCAACCGGGGCGCCGACTGCAAACCTCGACGGGATAGAGCATGTATTGGTGAAGCTCTCTCAGCTGGTCTGCGATATTCCGCAGATCGTCGAACTCAGGCTCGATCCGCTGCTTGTCGACTCTCAGGGAATTTCGGTAATCGATGGTTTCGTGCGGATAGCCCAAGTCGATGACGTCGGCAGGCCGCACTTGATCATTGCACCTTATCCGAAAGAACTGGAGGAGACGATTCGGCTGCCTGACGGCCGGACGCTTCTGCTGCGGCCGATACGGCCCGAAGATGAGCCGGCGTACGTCAGACTCTTCGAAAGCCTTCCGCCCGAAGACATAATGAGGCGTTTTCTCCATGCGATGAAGACTTTTCCTCACAGTCTGGCGGCATCTCTTACGCAGCTCGACTATGATCGTGAGATGGCCCTGGTGCTGATCGGAGAAAACGAGGTGGCAGATACACCGCTTTTGGGCGTGGTCGGCTTCACTGCCGACGCAGACAACGATCGTGCCGAATTCGCCATTTTGCTCCACCGTACCATGACGGGAATGGGGCTTGGTCCCATGATGATGCGCAAGATTATCCAGGCGGCCCGTCGGCGGGGAATCAAAGAACTTTACGGCGACGTGTTGAGCGAAAACTTCCCGATGCTCAAAATCTGCCGGGCGCTCGGGTTTTCATTAAAGCGCATGCCGGATGATGCGGGTGTTGTTACTGCGTCTTTGGTGTTATGAACCGCGCATCCTTTGACAAAAGATAGGAAACGCAGCCCGTCAGAGTAGCAAGTGAAGGGAAGTCTTCTTCGGGAATGGATATTCTCAGCCTATCCTGGAGCTTCAGGGCAAAGTTCAGAAAATCCACCGAATCGAAATCGAACTGGTCCCGAAATCTCTTCTCGGGATTGAGATTTGCGATGTCGGCCCCCGGAACGATTTGCCCGAGAGTGCGCAAAACAACATCCTGTATGGCTGCCCGGTCCATGAATGCTCACTGTTCGGCGAATTTTTTCGCCAGTCCGTTGTCGATCACGTACAGGCAGACTTCCCGCGCGCTGTTTTCGCTGTAGCCGTACCGACCGTTCAAGTTTCGCATCAAAAGCGTGACGTCCTCCCGGATGCGCTTGTCGTAGGTCTTGAAGCCTTCGGTCCCGTAATCTTTTACCGCACCCCGGAAGTTGTCGTTTTTGAGAAAGGGGTCCAGCACGTTTTCTTTCAGGTTGCTCACATACCGTTCGTGCAGCGAGAGGTACAGACGGGTTTCGCTCAGCTTTTTGCCCTCGATCAGGATCTCCCGGGCAAGGGTTTTGGATGCATAGATGCTTTGCGTTTCTTTTCGAAACGCCTTGCGCTTCTCCGTATCGGAGCGGCGCCCGAGAATCATCCGCTCGATGGGTTCAAAGAGTTCCTCGGTAATGTTTAGTTCATCGTTGGTGTAGTGGCATTTCTGCGTCTGCCCGATTTCAAAGTTCACCGCAAAGAGATAGTTTTGAATCTGCCGGGAAATGTTTTCTTCATTGTAGTAGTAGAGCGATTCCTTCACCTCCTGGAGCACTGTGTAGTCGTAGAGTCCGCCAAGAGAGGCGAGGACATCCTCCGGAACGGGTCCGTTCGAGCAGCAGTACTTCTGGAAATAGAGGTTGAGCATGGCCATCGTAATCGGCTTGTTCTTCTTCCGGTATGCCTGGAAGAACTCGTTGAACATCCTGATCGAGTCCCTTCCGGTAAAGCCACGGTCTCCTTCCGACTCGGACTCCGAAAGGATTTTACGTCGCCGCTTCGCCGTAAAATTTTTCCGGTCCTCCTCCGAGAGCCAGCCGGGAATTTTCCCCGCGTAGATGTCCATCTTGAGCAGCAAAAGATTGCGATCGCAATAATTGCGGTACTGGCGGGAATCGGGTATCCATTCGGTCATACCGGCCGATTGCGGGCTGAGGCGCGAGGAAATGACAAGTTTTGCAAAATTTTCAAGCACCATCGGTAGAAAGGATTTCCGGATCTGGTCGCCGAAAATGTTTCTGTAGATTTTGACCTCGGTACTGTAGTCGAGCACATAGGGCACTTTTACATAGGTGATGCGGTCTGCAAAGGACTGGGTGTCGGATATGTTTTCTCGATCTTCCGGGTTCATTACCGCCAGGAAGAGCGAATTGACGTTTTCTTCGATGCAATCGACCTTGTGCACCCCTTCGCTTATGATTCCGTGTAAGCTTCCGAAACGCTCCTTGTTGTGCCCCTTGATATCCATTATGGCGTAGATGCCGTTGTTCGTGTTCGCATACGGGGAATAGATGTGCCTCACCCGATTGCTGTCTGCAAACAGGGTATTGAGATTATTTTGAATATGCTCATCGCTGATGGTATGCGTCCTGTCTATTCTATCTCCCGGGTTGAAGACGCTGATCCCTGCGCCCAGCCTCCTGTTGAACAGGGACCTGCGGGCATAGACCATTTCAAAGACTTGCGCGGGCGAATCCAGAATATCCAGGAGCGTGTGGTACAAAGACTGGCAGATGGTGCAGGGGCTGTCCTTGAAAACCCATTCGTATTGCTTGTGAGAAAAGAGCTTGTGCCTGAAATCGCTGTTCGGAATCAATTCCTCGAAAAAATCACTGCGGAGTTCTTTGGGAACGAGAAGCAGCGGACTGTCATGACTCGGACACGCGATTTCGAGGTACCGTTTCATCCCCGGCGCCGCAGAAGATTGTTCCTCGCCCCCTGCCGAGCGGTCCAACATGGAACTCAATCTCTCGACGAGAAAGTTCGCCGCATGATCTGCTCCGTTTCCGAGCAGTTTCCTATCGAGCCGCCAGACCGTCTCGAAGCTTACCCCCTGCTCGGTTGCGGCGTACTTTTCAAATTTTAGCAGAAGATTGTTTAAAAACGTGCTTTTCCCACTCCCGTGCGGCCCCTCGAAAATATAGATCCTGTTTTGGGTGATGCCGCGCCGGAAGGAGGAAATGTGTCCCAGGAGCCTGTTTATGAAAAGCCTGTCGCCAAAAAAGGGGCGATCGGTCCCCTGTTCGAACAAACGGCTCGAATCGTAGGGAACGTAGTTGACCGATTCCGGGTCATCGGGGTATTCGTCGGCGCCCACGTCTATGTAGCTATAGATCATGTCGTAGAACATCTGGAAGATGTTGCGGAAGATGCGTTCGGGATGCTCGGCCGCAAGGGCTGCGAATTCCGCAAAGCCGATCGGGGTGCGCCGCCCCCTTTCCTCTATCCTGGCGCAGAGTTTTTCAACCGCGCTCCGTCCATTTTCCCTCTCCGGCTCCATCACTTTCTCCTCACAGGACCACGCGGGATAACCGCCTGTTTTCCATCGTATAGACAACTCTCTGGTAGGAGGGTCCCGACCCGGCCTCAGGGCTCGCCCCTCCGGGCTGCGGTTCGCGCGCTCTTGCCACCGGCTCCGAAGTCTCCAGCTTCACCGGCCCGCCCCACAGGTACTCGATTCCGAGCATCGTATTGGGGATGAATTCCTTGACGAGCGGTTTGCCCTCGAAGTGGTGGTTTAAATATAACCCCTTCTCCCCACTCTTTGCTTTGTCAATTTCGATGAAAGGCGGGTGATAGAGCTGGTCGAGGAGCATTTGGCGATACTGGCCGGCGTCCCGGCTTCGCACGTAGTATTCCCGCGTCCCCCTGTCGGGGTTTTCTCGTATGCCTGCGACAAAGAGCCTGTGCCTGTCGACGAATTCCTGATCTACAAAGCTGTTGAGGAACAGAAAGTCGTCGAAATCCTCCCGAACCCGAAAGATGTTCTCCATTCCAGAGTCGGTGGCTTTGTCGTAGCCGCGCCGCTTCTCCCCGTGCTGCAGCCGTTGAAAATCGTAGGAAAATTTGCCCTTGTCGGCCATCTCTTCGATGTGGCTGAAAAGCCGCATACCCAGGGCATACGGGTTTAACCCCACCCGTGGAAGGGAGGTGACCAGAGCGTTTATCCGCGCAAACCCCACCTCGTTTCCCCGGATCCTGTCGTCTTGGAGGAAAAGCTTTTCATGCCAGTAGCTGGCCCAGCCTTCGTTCATGATTTTCGTGCGTATCTGGGGCTGAAAATAGAGCGAGGTCTTTCGCACGATCTCGATCACCGACTGCATCCACCGGTTTTCTTCCTTTTTGAGGAAAGGCGAGTGAAGCAGCAGGAACTCAAGCAGATCGCGCGCCTCCCGTTGCCCCTCTTTTTTGTGCCGCTCGAAAAGAGCGTCGAACTCCGGGTAAGTTCTGGCCGTCTGCGAGAAAAAAAACGTCTCGGCCATTTCGCCGTATTGCCGCGCCGCGTCGTTGTAGCGGTCGATTTCCTTCAGATAGTCGATCAGGTTCACCTTCCGAAGGGTCTGCAGGAAAATGTCGAAATAGAAGTCGAGCTTTGTCGAGGTCTTTTTTTCCTTCGGCCGGTTCCAGGCGGACAGCTCGGCGTGAAACCCCACCAGGTTGTCTATGCTGCGGCTGAACTCGATCACGTAATCGACCCAGCGCCCCTTTTCGGAACGCAGCATCGCGATCGCCCGTTTGTCCGAGAGGGCGCGACCGGCAAAATCCTCATCCCGGGTGTGGTTGAAAAACATGTTATTTTGAAAAAAATCGATGTGGCCGAGGACATGATAAAAGATCATGACGTTCAGCCAGTCGGGGTTGTTGTCGTTATAAAAGGAGATGGCCGGGCGCGTGTTGATGACCGTTTCGTATGGATTGTTGGGGTAGAGTTCGTAGCGTCCCTTCTCCTTGAGCACCTCGATGTCGTTTACCCAGTAATCGTAGAGGGTGGGGATCATGTGTTTCGAGGAAAGCTCGATCAGGTCCTTGTTGGTCACGATGTATTCGAGCGTTTCGTCTTCGAAGCGCAAACCCGCCATGCGGGCTCTTTCCTTGCACCCTTCCATTATCTGCTTGGTGTGCTGATTGATAAGTTCCATCGCTTCGAATCCCCGGTCAGGAAAGCAGTTTCTTTATTCCTTCGATCAGGCGCACTTCCGTTGCGTTTTCGCCGACGTTATCCATGCGCATGGCCTGTGGAAATTCTTCGAATAGGCCCGAATTGGTCAGATAATCTTCCACCACCGTGTAGCCGCCGGTGATCGCCCCCGCAATCGTTACGCCCACCCGGCTGGCAAAGCTCAGAGTCTTCCGGATTTCGGGCACTGTTTCATGTCCGTTGGTATCCCAGTCGTCTCCGTCGGTGCCGTGAAACACATAGATGTTGTAGTCGCGGGCGAGATTTTCCGCCTCAACGATCTCGTTTACCAGCCGGTAGGCCGATTGCACACGCGTCCCGCCCGCTACCGCCGAATTGTAGTAGGTGTAGAAATCGGGGACTTCCCGCGCCGTGGTGTCATGCAGGATGAACCGTGTTTCCACCTGCCTCGCATACTGATAGAGTATCCAGCTGTAGATCAGCACGTGCTGGGTGACGACCGCCTCGGTAGGCTCCCCGGTCATCGAGCCCGAATAGTCGCGCAGAAAGAAGATCATGGCCTGCGCGTCGTAGTCCTTTTCCTTCGACAGTATCCGGTAGACCTGGTCCTGCGGGGAAACCAGGAACTCCGAAGGGTCGATATCCCCGCTGTCCGTGATGTTTCCCAGGCTGATGTTGGTCTGGACGATTTTTCGCAGTGTCGCCTTCTTGTCCAGAAGCTGCCCGCTTCTGTCGTGCCTGTCGGTCAGGTCGTAGGTGTAGCGGGTTAGCGAACGCCTGGTCCCTTTGCTCTTGAGATTCGGCAGCTCGAATTTTTCTCCCAGGACCTTTCCCAGATCGTAGGCGCTCGATTCGATCTCATGGTCGGAGCCTTCCCCGCCCCCGGGGCCCGAACCCGAACCCTCTCCGCCCGGAACGGAATCGGCCGGCTCCTCACCGATCACTTCCCCTTCTTCCCCCTCGCCCGAGCCGCCCGCTGTGGGCTCCTGTTCCTCCTCCGCGCTTCGCAGGTCGTGGATGAATTTTTCCTCGACCGTGGTGGGCACCAGGATTATCTTGTCCTTTCCTCCCCGGCCTGGTTTTACGAGCCTTCCCACGCGGATCTTGCGCGGGAACCCGTCTTTTTCCCGCTGCTTGTCGCGTTCCAAAAGCTCGTCGATCGCGCTCAGGCTCTGGACGTGGGAGGCCAGGGAAGGCGATGCGTCTTGCAGAAAAACCATATCGCCGTCCCGAAAGGCCCTGTCCGGCACATAGACGGAGGCGAGCACCGGACGGGGCACTTCGGCCTCACCCCGCACACCTTCCCCCCGCTTTATCTCAGGTGACTTTCCCATTGCGTCCTCGTTTCGCCCTCGTGCTAGTTCTCATCGCTTTTCGTGCAAAAATATTCCACCGTTTTCTGTGCGCACGTCCTGCAATATCCCAGCTTTTCCAGCATGGCGTGTATGATCCGATCGTAGAGCTTCTGGTTTTCCTCGTTAGTGCGATTGGCAAGCGCGCCTATGAGGCTGCCCGCTCCGGCGATGTCCGATTTTAACCGCACCTCGGTTACCGCCTTGACCAGTTCGAGATTGTCCATGAAATCATAATCCCGGTCGGTGGAAAGCTTCTGCCCGTATATCTTTCGGATGGAGGTCCGGAAAGACTCCATCTGCTCGCGCGTCTTGAGGCCCAGCCTGTCTTCGACGCTCTGGATGTAGCGCTCGTCGATCTTCAATGCCTTGAGCTCTCCGGTCTGCGGGTTTTTGTACTTCCACATCCTGTCGGGCCCCAGGTCCTCGGCGTCTATGCCGATGATCATGTTCACGTAGTTCATCACGTCTTTTCGGATCGCGTGGGGCTCGTCCATGTAGGCGTTGAACATTTCGGTCATGATTCGCTCGCGGTAGAGCCCTTTGGCGATCTTGAGATCTTCGAGATATTTTATCCGCTCGTTTGCCTCGGAAACATAATCGAGCACCACGCGTTCGAAGCACTTGAAGATGTCGTAGGCGAACATGCACTGGCCTTCATTGGTCTCGGAGGTCTCCATGAGCAACTGAACGGCCCTGCCCAGATTGCGCTGTCCCAGTCCCTTCTGCCCGAACCTCTTGGTGATGTCCGGCTCGTGGTTTAAGGTTTCGATGACCTCTGCGAGCGTCTTTATGCTCTTTTCTCCCGCAATCTCCCCCGCCGCGAGCTTCATCGTTTCGATGGGTGTGAGTTTTTCCGACCGGGGCAGCCGGCTCAGCACCACGGCCGCCGATGCGGCGCTGTTCAAATTCGGGTCCTGGTGGAGCTTTTCCTTGGTGAGCGTGGTCTTGGCCTCGCTGCCTATCGCGTAGGAGGTGAGCTGCTCCTGGAGCCGGTAGTCGGTGTTGTGGGCCACGTAGCAGATCCGGCACCGGTCCACGATCGGCGCCTCTTCCTTTTCGGCCAGAAACCGGTTGAACTCCGAGTTGTTGCTGGTGGCGATGATGAGGGTGTCGATCGGCCAGCGGAACCCGTCGATCTCTATGTTGCGGTTCTGGATCACCCCCAGATAGACCTGCACGAGGTCTTTTTTGTTTTTGAAAATCTCATCGCTGAAATGGATTCCCCCGCCCGCCACGCGGGCGAGCGCCCCCCGCCTCAGGTCGAACCGGTAGGGGTTGTTGAGGTCCGAGATGTGGAGCAGCCGCTGGATCGATTCTTCCCCCAAAAGATCGACCGCCGAGGAGGTTATCTTGTCTTTGGCCGAATATTTACCGGTCATCGACCCCATGCTTTCGCTGAGGGGAATCGCAACGACCTCGAAAAAGTCCAGAAATTTCTCCATATCCCCGTTTGTGTAGTCGCGTATTTCGTTTACGATGTAGTCGCTGCACGCCCCCAGGGGCCTGTAGTTGAGATAGAGCCGGTCGATCTGCTTTTCGGAAAATCCGGCCGTCTCGGAAAGAAACCTGCGGTTTTTCTCCACCGAGTCGAAAAGATTCATGGCCAGGATCATAGGGTCTTCGAAGGTCTGCGACTGGATGGACTTTATCTTGCCGTAGTTCCCCAGGACCTCCAGGTTCTTGATATTGAAGGTGTACCTCCGGTTTTCCTCGCGCGCGATGAAGTTGCGATAGAGAGCGCACAGGGAGTCCACGAAGAAGGTCTTTCCGTTTCCCGGCTCGCCGACGAGAACGAAAGCCATCTCCCGCGAAGATCCCCCTTCGGCCGCATCCTTTACAAACGAGACGAAACTGTTGATCTCGTCATACATTCCGATCACGTGTTTGGACAGATGTCGGAAGATCTTGAAATCATAGGTGCTCTTGCCGTTTACCATCACTTTCTCTATGGCCGAGGACTCATCGAGGATCATTCTGGCCACGGTCTGGTAGGCGTTTTCGAAATACCTGTTTCCCTCTTTCACCTGCCCGATATGATATTGAAGGCTCCTGCCGTTGTTCGCTTCCATCTGTGGCTCCCAAGCTGAAAAGGTTGCTGATTTTCGTGGAAAATTCCGTTCCCTTCGGGTTATTCAATCTTTGTGCCTGAAAGGCAAAGTTCGTGTAGAAAAGCGCGGGGGCTTTCGCCCCCTGCACCCCCACGCCGCTGCGCGGCTTATTTGATGCAACGCGCGGGCAACTCGGCATCGTCGACTCGCCGCACCCGCCGACATTATTTTGGCGCAGATCTCCCGCGGGGTCAATCGATGGACGGTATCCCTGCAGATTCTTTTGAAATGGGGTTTTCTTCCTCAGCCTGGTTGGCTGAGGTTTTGCGATCGCCCTGCTGCGATACCGTTTAGCCGCGTATCCTTCCGAAAAGAGTGAAGCCGATTCCCCAAACTCACGGCTCGTAATGGTATCGGCAGCTCAGGACAATGATATCATCGCCGTTGACCTTGTATACCAGACGGTGTTCTTGGGTAATCCTCCTTGACCAGCAACCGGCAAGTTGGAATCTGAGCTTTTCGGGTTTGCCGACTCCCTCTTCGGGATTTCGAATTATCTCCTGCAGCAGCCTGCGAATACGCTGCGCGATACGCTTGTCATTGTCCAGGAACCACTCGAAATCTTGCCATGCTGCCTGCGTAAACCGAATATTCATGGTTCTTCGGGCTGGAATGAAACTGTTTTGTTTTCACTTGCCTGCCGCAAGGATTCCTCCAGGTGGATGCGATTTGCGGGTGAGCTAAGCAGATAGGCTGTTTCCTCCAGGCTTCTGTAATCATCGATGGATATCAATACGGCCTGGTCGGCGGAGTCTTCATCCACGATGACCGCAGGCTCTGAGTTTTCGCGAACATCCTGAATCAGGGCGCGCAAATTCTTTTTTGCATTGGAAAGAGTGACTGCTCTCATGGCACACCTCGTTTTACGCACTTGCTAGAACATAAACGGCGCAAATAGTCTACAACTCCGCTTCCCCTGGGTCAAGCCGGCCGATGATGCGTGGAGAGCCGGAAGGGCCATTCCTCCGCACGGATGAAAAAATAAGTCATTATCCATCCGGAAACCCGGGAACGCGTCGAACCCAAGTCCCCCTTTGAAAAAGGGGGATTCCGGTTCCAGGCCGCGTTTCCGGATGGAGACGAATTAAGAAGCGAGCTTGCCCCTCCAATCCTGTTCAAAAACTCTTTCCGCTGTCCAGAAGCAGAGTCACGGGGCCGTCGTTTACCAGAAAGACTTCCATCATTTCCTGGAAGCGCCCGGTAAAGACTTTCGGCGTATATTCGCATAGACTTCGGACGTAGTGCTCGTAGAGCGGCCTTGCGACCTCCGGGGGGGCCGCTGCGATATAGGAGGGCCTTCTTCCCTTGCGGCAGTCACCATAAAGAGTGAACTGCGATACTACCAGAATCTCCCCGTCGATATCCAGGACTGAAAGGTTCATCTTGTCGGCCTCATCGGAAAATATTCTGAGGTTGGCTGTTTTTTCGGCAAGATAGCTCGCATCCTGTATGGAATCCGAAACAGTGACCCCCAGAAGGACAAGGACGCCCTTTCCTATCCGCGAGACTTCCACCCCACCGATCGTAACCCCCGCATTTTGAACACGCTGAACAACCGCTCGCACCTCACTCCCCTCCCCTAAAGATTTGGGTGAATCGGTGAGTGCGTGAATCGCAAAACATCCCCTCAAACTCTCACCCTATTTCCCCTGATGAACCAATGAGCGGCCAACATACACCTACGGGTTCGTCGTCCGTTCATCCTTTTGTTTGGATACCTGCTTTAAAGAGCCAATGCGGCGGCCAAAAGATCGCGTGACGGACGCGCGGTCGGGTAGGAGATAATCGATGTCTCCAGGTATACAGTTTTATTTCCCATCTCACCTCACTCCCCTCCCCCGGCCATGAACTCTGCGGCGAGCCCGTCGGGCAGCCGGTAGTAATTGAAAAGGGCGGAGAAATCGATCCCCCCCGACTCCTGGTCGCCGTACTCCCGGTATATCTTCACCATGCCGTCTCTGAGGTGCTGGGAGCTGATGCCGTGGCGGATCGAAAGCGAAGCCTCGATAAAGGCCGCAAGCTTGTCGCAGGCGCGAATCACCTCGCCGTCGATGGGGGAGAAGTCGTCCCGGTTATAGTCTTTCATCTGCTCCCCCGGAATGTCTTTGCGGACGCCCCCCGCCTCGACTATCCTGTTCGAAAATTCGTCCTGAATGAAATAGACGACCTCCTCCCGCATCGAGGAAGGAAGAAGAGGCAGAATGCGCTCCTCGAACTGCATCTTCTCATAATCTTTTATGATTGCCTCCAGCCCCTCGACCATGCTCTTTACGGGCGAAACGATGTCGCGTGTGAGCACCTCGGGCAGGTCGTGAAAAAGACCGCTGAAAAAATTGTTATAGGCGCGCTTCGGGCAAGCCCCCATCTCCATGGAGCAAAAATAGGACATCATGGCCACGATCAACATGTGGCCCAGCACCGAGGTTTTGGGCACGCGCGGCGAATGGGCCCACCGCTGCTGGAACCGCAGCTGCGCGCAAAGGTCGATGAAACCGAAAGACTTCTTTCTGAGGGCGAGTTTCTGGACCCCGATGAGATCGTAGTGGTCCTCGATCTGGTTTTCGATCTCCTCTTTGGTCTTGTCGATCCCGTAGATGAAGGGGGCCGTGTTGTAGATGATCTGGAACTCCCAGTTGGTCGCAAGATAATGCGCCGCTTTGAGTATTCTTTTTTCAAACCGGGCGTAATTGGGGTCGAAGAGATACTGTTCGAAATTTTTGCCGAAATCTCCCCCCAGCCCCGTTAAGTCCTCCTGCATCGTTTCGAGCACCAGCCCATTGATCTCCCGACCTTTTCTGCTCATCAGCTTGTGAAAAACAGGGGCCTTGATATCAGTCAGAATCACGCGCGGAAAGAATTCGAAAATTCCCCCCTCGATCAGCCTGATCCAGTCGACCTGCGCGTGTCCTTCGGACTCTTCGAGCTTTGCGAACACGTAGGCAAGAATCATCTTGTGCGCCTGCTTGTCCAGTTCGGTGAATTCGACCGGCCGAACGTGGTCGTTCCACCTCTGGATGCTGGCAGCCTCATAAATCTTGTCGAGCAGACCTTTAGTAATCACCAGTTTCCCTCATTGAGCATCGCGGTGCGGGCATCACGATTTCCGGGCGCCCCAAAGAAGCCCCAGGTCAATCTCCGCCTCGTTGAAAGGTTCAACTCTGATTCTTTTGTCCCCGCTGAATATGGCGAAACGAAACCAGCCTTCAGCCAGGAGCCTATACGCCTCCAAGGTCCTGATAAGCGGATTGATCAGCCATATATGGGGCACTCCATGTGCAGCATAGATAGACATCTTCTCGTCGCGATCATAGGTCTCCGTGCCCGGAGAGATGATCTCGCAAGCCCAATCCGGTGAAATTGAGATCCAGTTGTGGGGTTCCTCCTCCGGGTAGCGCTCCGCTTTCCATCCGGCAAGATCCGGAACAAGGACATGCTCGCCCAGTCCGATCTCCGGTTCGAGCAAAATGATCCATCCGCCCGGGCCGCCCCCGCGACCGTGGCAGTACGGGGGAATTATCTCGCCTCCAAGATAGGAGGAGGCCAGTATATGCCTCCTGGACGGGCGAGGCGAAACAACGAGTTCTCCGTTGATGATCTCTCCGGTCATAGTCTCCGGAACGGAGTAGAGCTCTTCATAGGTGGCCTTCTTTTTCGCCGCCTCCGTCATATCAGGCTCCTTTACCACATTCCCTTCATCACGCCCCTCTACTTTATATCATTGAAAGAAAGACATTCAAAAGCCCAATCAAGGGTTGAAGTCACCGTCCCGGAGATACTCCGGCACACCACACCGAACTCCGGGCTCGCATTTTTCGACTTCCATCTTTTATTGCCAATCCTTAGATTTGCGATACACTGGAGCCTCTTGCAAAACTACCTGTGGGCAGGCACGAGCGGTTCTTTTTCCTCCCCCTTTGTAAAAGGGGGATCGAGGGGGATTTCGCGCACTTAGGCTGGCGCAGAGAGTTAAAATCCCCCCCTTTTAAAAAAGGAGGGAATCTGCCTGTCCCCCCGGTCTTCGCAACGTTTTGCAAGAGGCTCACTGGATAGAGAAATAAACGGGGAGCAGAAACGGCCACGCCGGAATCGTTTCACTGTTCCAGTACAAATACGAGACTGCCGGGAAGGAGCACCTGTTGAGACTTCGAAAAAGCGGTATTCTTCTGCATCTGACATCTTTACCCTCCCAATTCGGAATCGGGGACCTGGGACGAGGCGCTTATGGTTTCGCCGATTTTCTGGCAAGTTCCGGTCAAACGCTCTGGCAGGTCCTCCCCTTCAACCCCGTTTCTCAGGCGTGCGGAAACTCCCCCTACTGCTGCTTTTCGGCTTTCGCCGGAAATCCCCTGCTGATCGCCCCCGATCTCCTGGTACGAGACGGATATCTCGAGGCGAGCGATCTCGATGGGCTCCCCTCTTTTGCCCCCAACAGGGTCGATTACGAGCAGGCGGCCGCGCTCAAAGGGAGGCTTCTCGAAAAAGCCTGTGAAAGATTTCGACTCCCCGGGGATGCGCGATGCGCATTCGAACGTTTTGTAGCGGCCAATGCACACTGGTTGCATGACCACGCTCTATTCGTCTCCCTGAAGGAGCAGTTCTCGGGGGCCCCCTGGCACGAATGGCCGTCTGAAATTCGCGACAGAACGCAAGACGCCTTGCACGACTGGACACAGAAACTTTCGGAAAATATCGAAAGGGAAAAGTTTCGCCAGTTTCTCTTTTTTGAGCAGTGGTGCGCGCTCAAAAACTACTGCAATCGCAAGCAGATCCAGGTGGTTGGCGATGTCCCGATCTATCTCAGCCATGACTCCTCCGATGTCTGGGCAAACCGCGAGTACTTTAAGCTCGATGCGGAGGGGCGCCCGGTCTTCGTGGCAGGAGTACCGCCGGATTATTTCAGCAAGACCGGACAGTTGTGGGGAAATCCCGTCTATTCCTGGGACAAACTGCGCGAAAGCTCTTACGCGTGGTGGATCGGCAGGATGGAACACAACCTGAGGTGTTTTGACTCCGTCCGGCTCGATCATTTCCGGGGCTTTGTCGCCTACTGGGAAGTGGAGGCCTGGGAGAAAACAGCCGTAAACGGGAAGTGGGTCACCGCTCCGGCAACCGGTTTTTTTAACGAACTGCTAAAACGCTTCCCGTCTCTTTCCATCATTGCCGAAGACCTGGGCATCATCACCCCCGACGTACGCGAAGTCATGCATCAATATGATTTTCCCGGGATGAAGCCGCTTCTTTTCGCCTTCGGAGACGACCTTTCCCAAAACCCCTACGTGCCCCATAACCATGTGCAAAATTGCGTCGTCTACACCGGCACGCACGACAACAACACGGTTAAGGGCTGGTTTCAGCAGGATGCAACGCAGTGGGAGAAGGAAAACCTCTCCGCCTACTTTGGTCGTGAACTGGACGAAAATACCGTTTGCCGGGCATTTGTGAGGGCCGCAATGATGTCTGTTGCCCAAACGGTGATAATTCCCCTGCAGGATTTCCTCGAACTCGGAGCCGAAGCGCGTATGAACACCCCCGCGGTCACTTTCGGCAACTGGGAATGGCGGGTTGCAGCCAACCGGCTGACCGCGGAACTTTCCAAAAGCATCGCCGAACTGACCAGGATCTACGGGAGATGAAGACAGAGGAGCGGAGGAGGATCGATTGTTTTCGAGAGAGTGACTTTGTTGCCCTTCAGGTCGTATACCACTTTATCCACTTCCATTCCGGCGATGTGTATTCCACGGCTATGAGCTTTTCCAGCTTGTTTCGCGATAAGGGAAGATCCAGGTGAATGGCATACGCGGAAAATCCTGCTGGCGTATTCCATTGGCCAGTTCTCCCACCACAACCCGACCATCCCTGAAACTCACAACAGAAGGCGTCATACGGCTGCCCCTGTCGTTGGGGATGATCTCCGGGTTTCCCTTCCTGATGCAGGCTATCAACGAATTGGTGGTTCCGAGATCTATGCCGACAACAGTTGTGCTTTTGCTGACCATGCAGGCTCAAGCCTTTCCGGAATTGTTTCGTATCGGGTGTACCCCACGAGGCCGGTGTCGATTCTTTCTGACAGAGCCAGATAGTCCAACGCTCCGGGGGTTTGTGGAAAGTATTCGAAAACCGATCTGCAGTGGCGTGTCGCATCTGCCAGACTTCTGTCCAGCCTGATGCCGGGAAAAATCTTGTCTTCTCCGAAAATCTTCGCCAACTCCCGGGCGCCTTCCTCGGTTCCGTCTGTAAATGTCGGGATGATCGCTCCGAGTCTAAGACCGGGATTGTACGAAGCGTTGACGGTATAGATGAGCCGCATCATCTCCGCCAGGCCTTCCATAGTCCCGGATTGCGCCCGCACAGGGATGAAGACCTCGTTTGCAGCCGTAAGTACCGAGCGCATCAGAAGACCGGCAGCAGACGGTGGATTCAGAATCACGTAGTCAAAACCCGCGGCTTTTCCATCCAGGGTTTCCGCCAGAAGGCTTTCGTCCGAAAAAACATGCTCGAAGGCTCTCAGTTCAGCGGAGGCCGGTATGAGAAAGAGCCCCGAGACCCGGGTGCGGACAATCGCTTTTTGAAATGACGTTTCATCACTCAGCAGCTGAAGGATTCGACATCCGATAGAGGGTTTTCTCCCCAAAGAGATCGACGCCCGGGCCAGGGGGTCAAGATCGATCAGGAGGACTTTCCTTCCCCTTGCTGCCAGTCCATAGGCGACATTCACCGCAGTCGTTGTCTTGCCGCACTGTTCCGTTCCGTTCGCGAAAACGATAAATCGGCTCATCTCCGGATTCCTTTCTCCCCGTGCAAGATTCAAAAGCACCAGCTTCAAGGGATAGTTCGGTATGGCCGCGGGCTTTCACGACAATGAAAGAAAAACTACAAAATAGTTACAGCTATTCACTACGGGCGGGTGAGAATTGGAGCCCGGGCTGATTGTTATAATCTCCTGGAATAGTAGTGATTTTTTGCTACAATTCAGTACTCAGGAGGTTTTGCCGATGGAAAACCCTGACTTCCTGGCCCCGCTTCGACTGGGGTGGACGATGGCCTCATCCCTCAGTTTCCCGAAATGGTTTTCGATGGCGATTGCCATTATTCTTCCATTGGGGGGTGCGGTTATCCGCCTTATGTTCTGGGGCGGTTGGGGGTTGAGTATGCCCTTTATCACTTTTTATCCCGCCGTTTTGGTTGCAGCACTTCTGGGAGGACTCATTCCGGGTCTCACGGCGACGGCGCTTTCCGCGGTCCTGGCCGATTTTTTCTGGATGAAACCGAGTGGCCTGAAATTCTCGAGTCATATAGACCTGATAAACATCCTCGGTTTTCTGATTTCCTGCACGACAGTCTCCGCGCTTTCCGAAGCGATGCTTCAGTCGCGCAGAAAAATGATGGCAACTCTACAGAAGAGCGACTTTTTGGCCAATATAATCCAATTTGGTTCTCAGCCATTCACAATACGATATCCCGACGGGCGTTTCGCGCTGGCGAACAGCGCTTTTGAACACCTCACCGGATACAGCAGCGGCGAACTGAAATCAATTGATTGGACGGAAGGTTTGCTTCCTTCGGAATTGCAGCCCGCAGAACGTCGTCAGGTTGAAGAACTGCTTCGCGCCGGAAAACCCGTACGCTACGAGAAGGAGTATATCAGGAAGGATGGCTCCAGGGTCCCCGTTGAAATCCTCACCCATCTGGTGGGCGATTCCGAGGGGAAACCCCAATATTACTATAGCTTCCTGTTTGACATCAGCGAACGAAAGAAGTCCGAGGAAAAAGCAGCCCGCCTGGCCTCCATTGTGGAGTCCTCTCATGATGCCATTATCGGTAAGGACTTGAACGGAAAGATTACCTCCTGGAACCGGGGTGCGGAGAGAATTTATGGATATTCCGCCAAAGAGGCCATCGGCGAAACCATCTCCATCCTGCTTCCGGAAGACAGCCCTGAGGAAGCTCGTGAGATACTGCAGGAGGTTGCCGGCTCGGAAGGGGTAAAGCAGTATGAGACCCGTCGAAGGCGAAAAGATGGAGAGTTGGTTTCCGTATCCCTTTCTGTTTCTCCGATCAAGGCCCCCTCAGGCAAGGTCATAGGCGCCTCGACCATTGCGCGCGACATTACAGAGCGAAAACGGATGGAACAAGTGGCTCGCACTCAGAGACAGATTTTGGAAAAAATATTTGAGAGTGCCCCATACATCATGATCCTCGTGAATAGAGACGGGCGTGTCATGAAAATAAACAGTATCGGCGCCAAGTTTTCCGAAAGGCCGAAAGAAGAGCTTTTGGGTCTTCTCGGAGGCGAGGTGTTCAACTGTGTACACTCCTTCAGTGGATCGGGATGCGGGAGAAACGCGCAATGCGGCGATTGCCCCGTGCGAAGCATTGTGATGCATACCTTTGAAACCGGTGAGAGTATCTATAATTCGGAAGGATGCATAAGAGTTCGAAGGCAATCAGGGGACGCAGCCTTTGATATGCTCATCTCCACCGTGCTCGTACATGACGCGAATTCCGATCTGGTTCTTCTAACCATTGCCGATATTACGAGCCTCAAACAGGCTGAAAGAGCTCTGCGTGAAAGTGAAGAGCAGTTTCGAAGTCTTGCCGAATCGAGTGCAGACATCATCACGCGCTATGACCGGAAAGGCAGGTACCTTTATGTAAACCCGGCCTGGGAAAAAATCACGGGCATAGCCGCTCACGAATGTATCGGCAAAACGCTCCAGGAACTCGGCTTTGACAATCATCAAAGAGAGATCTTTGAGCAGTTGATACAAAGCGTCTTCGATTCGGGAGAACCCGCGCACCGGGATTTTGAGTTCGAAACCGCTTCGGGGCCGATGGGCTTTGACTGGCGAGCCGTACCCGAATTTTCTGCAAACGGCACGGTCAAAACGGTCCTTGGCGTGACCCGTGACATTACGGAAAGAGTGCGGGCGGAAAGAGCCGCCAGGCGAGCCAGTGACGAACTCGATACTATCTTTAACTCCGTTCCGGCAACCATCTGGTACAAAGATACCCGGAACAATTTCATAAGAGTCAATCAGGCAGCGGCAGATTTCGTCGGTTCAAGGCCCGAAGACATGCAGGGCAAAGCGGTTGTTGAATTTTTCCCTCTTGAGGCAGAGAAATATTATCAGGACGATCTGGAGGTCCTTTCTTCGGGAAAGCCCAAGCTGGGAATTATCGAGCGAGGAATCAGTCTGTGGGGTGGGGAAAGATGGGTCCGGACAGATAAGCTTCCGATCAAAGACGCCGATGGAAACATCACCGGAATTCTGGCGGTTGCCGTCGACATTACCGATTTACGGCAGACGCAACAAGCGCTCGAGCAATCGGAAAGCAGGCTGAGGTTTTTGTCTGCAAAGCTCCTTTCGGCTCATGAAGAAGAAAGGAAAAGGATTGCAGGAGAGCTCCACGACAGCCTGGGATCATCTCTTACCGCCATAAAGATCGGACTCGAAAATGGTCGCGCGCGTCTGGCGCAGGGTGAGCCCGGAGCCGATCTGCTCGATGCCCCGATTGCCTGGACCCAACTGACGATAGATGAGGTTCGAAGGCTCATGGCCGATCTGCGGCCCTCCGTCCTCGACGATATGGGAGTCATTGCGGCCCTCCAATGGTTCATAAGACAATATCGGACCACCTGGCCGGGAATCCACGTCGAACTCGAAGTCCATATCGAAGAGCAGGATATCCCCGAACCCTTGAGAATAGTGATATTTCGGATCACTCAGGAAGCTTTTCACAACATTGCCAAGTACAGCAAGGCGGGGTATGTCGATTTTTCCCTGGTTAAAAGCAATGGGTGCATCAAACTCACCATAGAGGACAATGGTGAGGGATTCGATCTCGAAGCCGTTCTCTCGAAGATCTCCGAGAGGCAAGGGCTCGGACTCACGAGCATGCAGGAAAGAGCCGAGCTTTCCGGTGGGGCTTTTACCATCCAATCCGTTCCGGGATCGGGAACTATAGTGAATGTTCTGTGGCCTTCTTAAGGCATCACCAGCCTTTCCCGATGTCCCCGCCCGCAGCTTGCGAAATATCTCCCGTATTCACGCATCGACTCATTTCATATGAGCCTTTTGCAAAACGTTGCGAAGATCGGGGGGACAGGGCAGATCCCCCCCCTTTTTAAAGTTTTTAAAGGGGGGCAAGGGGGGATTTAAATTCTCTGCACTCGCCTAAATGCTTGAAATCCCACTCGATCCCTCTTTTACAAAAGGGGAAGAAGAAGAGTGCCGCTCGTGCCTATCCACAGGTAGTTTTACAAGAGGCTCATAGAACACTTAATTTTGATGTCTTTGCCTCCGACCCCGTGGGCCTCGTACCAGTGTAACTCAAGACTGAACGCCCCCCGGCTACGGCGCCTCGACCCAACGCGCTAAACGTTTTTTAATGAGGCGCAACCGCCTTGGATCAATCTCCCCTATGGAGCCGATCAGGATATCGCCACTTACAACAGCCAAGCGCGTTACGCGGATCAGACTTGCCGATTTCAGTCCTGATAGAAGGAAATCGGAATCGGCCTCACTCACGACTTCATCCAAACCGGAGAGAGCTTGATGCAACCGGGATGAAATCATACAGACCAACCAATCATCGAAGTCATTGGGGACTTTTGCCAAAAGCAGAGCGGGCCGAGTTTTACCCTCAATCAAACTGGTATGCGGAAATCTGAAAAGTACAATCTGCCCTGGATGCTTCACTGAAATCGTTCCCTCAGATCCCTGTCAGCGTACAATTCCGGTTCGTCCTCCATATCTCGGCAGGCAGATTGGAGTGAAAATCCCGTCCATTCCCGGTTTTCTCCTTTCCCGGACTCTCCGGAAGCCTTGGCGAGGAGAAACTCCACGAAATCCAGAACCTCTGCCTGCAATGGTTCCGGGAGCCGCTGAACACGTTCAACAATTTCTTTTGTAAGCATCCGTACCTCCTGGATGGGAAATGGTCATCTATTCTCAAAAATATATCATGCTTTACTCCATCTCGCCATGTTTCCAACACCTGCCATCTCAATGTCGCCACCAGAAAAACTCCAGGATTGAGGGTACTGCCGGGTCCCGGAAAAATCGGCTACCTTGCCAACTTATTTATGGGGCAGGCCTTCCCGCCTACGGCGCCTCGATGTCTCCGTGATACCGGATGAGGCCCTCCTGGGCAACCGTTGCCACCAGGACGCCACCGCGGTCGAAAACCTTGCCGATGGCAAGGCCGCGCGCGCCGCACGCATTGGGGCTTTGCACCGCGTAGAGCAGCCAGTCGTCCATGCGAAACGGCCGGTGGAACCACATGGCGTGATCCAGGCTTGCCACCTGCATCTGCGGATCGAGCAAGCTTTGGCCGTGTGGAAAAAGAGAGGTCGGCATGAAGCCGTAGTCGGAGGCATAGGCCAGAAGATACTGGTGAATGGAGGGGTCGTCGGGCATCTCGCCGATGGTCTTGAACCACTGATGGCGAACCGGCGGCCGCTTTTCTGAGGAAAAAAAGTTCCCCAGCTCCACCGGCCGCACTTCGATGGGCTGGGGGCATTTCAGCCTTTCCAGGATGCGGGGAGGAAGCCGGTCGGCGACCCTGTGAACCAGTTCCATTTCGGAGGCCAGTTCTTCGGGGGGCGGAACCGAGGGTGCCTGGTCCTGATGCTCGAAGCCCTTTTCAAATATCTGGAAAGAAGCCGACATGCTGAAAATGGCCCGTTCCTTCTGCCGGGCGACCACCCTGCGTGTGGTGAAGCTCTTGCCGTCCCGGATGCGATCGACCTGGTAGAGTATGGGCTCGCGAACATCCCCGGACCTCAGGAAATAGGCATGCAGGCTGTGGGCATGACGCTCGGGAGGCACGGTTTTGTATGCCGCCGACAAGGCCTGCCCCAACACCTGGCCGCCGTAGACGCTTCCAAAACCCAGGTCCTGGCTCTGTCCGCGAAAAGTTACCTCGTCGATCTGTTCGAGATTTAGCAGTTGCAACAGCTCTGCCAGTATGTCGATCTCCGAACATGTCCTCGTCGCCATTTTTTCCCCTCCCCCAGCAAAGTTAAGACGTAAATTTTCTTATACCCTGCCGAAGGGCTCTTCGAAATAGAAATTCACCTGCCGAACTGCTCTTCTGCAGTCGGCAGCGGTATGATATGATTTCGAATTGATGGGTACGGCGGGCAATGTGACTTTTCCGCACTTTCCGGACCCCTCATGCATTCACCAATCGATGGAGGCGTACAGGAAGCCGTGATCTCAGCCCGATTTCCATGACCTCGACGCCTGGAATCGAGGACAGATCGTCTTCAACAGGCTCGAGATAAAGACTTCCCACGCCTGCAAGGTTCGCTCGAATCGGTCAATCCTGGCTTGCAGCTCGGGATTAGGAGCCTTTACTTGCCAAGCCGACCACTCCCCGACTTCGCTTCTCTCTAAGGAATCGCGATTAAAAGCCCTGCTCGATAATGGATTGCAGGCGGGATTAACTCTCAGATGAAATGATATCGCGCTGGAGAGCCTGCCACAATGAGGGTATCGAAATCACCCTGGTTTGTTCCGGTTGGCTCAGGCATAAATAAGGCGGCGGATTTCATTTTCCGAAATCCTTGCAAAAACTCTATGCATCCTTACTTTGTTTTCAGCAGAAAGCGGGGCAATGTGGAACTCCCCCAAGCAACTACCCCAAGGCAGAGTCCTTTTGCCCTCTTTAAGAAGGAAAGGTTCGTCCCGCGTTCCGATATGCAGTAGCTGTATAACCACCTGTTAGTCGAGATCAAGAAGACGTCGTCCATTTGCAACGCACCATTAATGTCATGTAATGTCGTACATCTAACATCATAAGGGTAGAGTAGAGGGCAGGCATTGTGCCTACCCTCCCTCATCAAACCGTGCAT
>JBMFWU010000054.1:21676-31362 GCA_049964955.1 Syntrophobacteraceae bacterium | reverse complement strand
AAGCGCATAGACCCAGATTGTTTTTTTCGAAAAGTCCCCTCCAAAAGAAAAAGGGGTCAAGCTTTTCAGCTCAACCCCTTAACTTTCCTAGCGTCCCCAACCGGATTTGAACCGGTGTCGTCGGCGTGAAAGGCCGATGTCCTGGACCGGGCTAGACGATGGGGACCTTGGGTACACCGAACCGCTCGTAACGGGCCGCTCAATGCAGAAGCGCTCTTTTAGCACCTGGAAAGCATGCTGTCAAGAGCGGTATTTCCATAAAAAGTGGC
The DNA here is from genome assembly GCA_049964955.1 of Syntrophobacteraceae bacterium. Classification (GTDB taxonomy): domain Bacteria; phylum Desulfobacterota; class Syntrophobacteria; order Syntrophobacterales; family Syntrophobacteraceae; genus SbD1. The sequence goes on along the minus strand of JBMFWU010000054.1, from coordinate 31,093 downwards.
GAAGGGCTCCAAAAGACTTTCGCCACGAAAATGGGCCGTGCTGGACTTGAACCGGCGACTCTCTGCTTAAAAGGCAGATACTCTACCTACTGAGTTAACGGCCCTCAGAACTGCGACGCGAGTCGCATTTAGTACCATTTCCACGCCCCGTCTGTCAAGACAAACACTTTGCTGCAAGTAAAAAAGATCGCTTCCCCCCGCCGCAAGCCGCTCTTCCGGGGACTGGCGGACGGCGGGGGCTGCCCGGCCCCAGGCTGGTGTCCATCCGGAAACCGCATGGTGGGCAACGCTTTCGCTTTTGCCCACCCTACCGCGATCTCCCACTTCCCCGCCCGCCCGCGGCGGCTCGCCGCTAGGCCTCCGGGCTCAAAATGACGACCTCTATCTGGCCGGCGAGTGCTTTTTGGAACTTCTTTGCGTCCTCCTGCGAACCGATTATCTCTCCGTAGTGCATCGGAACGGCGACCTTGGGATGGATCGCTTTTGCTGCCTCCACCGCCTCGTCGGCGTTCATCACATAGGTGCCGGAAACGGGCAGAAAGGCGACATCCACATCGAGTTGCTTCATTTCGGGGATGAAATCGGTGTCTCCGGCGTGATAATAGCGAACGCCGTCGAGGGTAAAGACAAACGAAAGCATGCCTTTAGCCCTGGGATGGAAATCTTTATCGATGTTGTAGGCCGGCCCCACCTCGATGTCCACCCCTTTGACCGTGAGCCTGTCACCCGGGGCGACCACCCGGACATCTCCGGTGAGTTTTTTGGCCGAAGTCGCGTCGGCCACGATGACCGTGTCTTTTTTGCGGATTTTCTCGACGTCTTCAGGCGAATTGTGATCGAAATGCTCATGGCTGATCAGAATGAGATCGACGGGTTTTACGGACGAAACCTTGAAGGGGTCTGTGGCTACGACCGTGCTTCCGTCGATGCGAAACCCGTCATGGCCGAGCCAATGTATTTTTTTTATCGTCTCCTCAAGCTGCATGACTTTCTCCTTTGGGCGTCCCCCCGACAGACAGCGATCCATCCAGGAATTGTGTGGATGGCAACCATAGTAAGGCCGGGGATTCGAATTGCAAGTGCGTTCTTTGACTTGAACACCCCTGGCCTTTTGGGTTAAGCTGGCTCCCAATTTGGCACATCGTTCACTGGCAACCGAATCTTTTAGCCGGACTCTAAATAGTGATACAGCCCTTTTTGAACAGGCTCCTGACCTATCGACTGAAGGATTTCGAGGTCGCACACCATGCCGAGATTCCGGCGCAGCCGCCACTGTTCGGCAAGCTCTCGGTCCCGCTTGCCCCGCCTGTGGCACAGGCGCTGGCTCAACTCGGCATCTCCGCTCTCTACAGCCACCAGGCGAGGGCCCTTGAGCACATCCGATCCGGCAGCCACACCATTGTGTCCACTCCCACCTCGAGTGGAAAATCCCTCATCTACAACCTTTCGGTTGCCGAGGCGCTTATCGCCGACCCGGAGAGCAGAGCGCTCTATCTTTTTCCTGTAAAAGCGCTTGCGCGCGATCAACTCGAATCGCTCGAAGAGTTTTTCCGTGCCCTGGCAGAACATTCGGGGGGCCATCCTTTCACCTCATGCGTCTACGACGGCGACACCACTCCCTACCAGAGGGCACGGATACGCCAGCGCCACCCCAACGTTCTTTTGACCAACCCCGACATGCTCCACTACGCCCTGCTCGCTTTCCACCACAAATGGGAGGGGTTCTGGAAAAAGCTCCGCTACGTCATCGTCGACGAAATGCACACCTACAGGGGCATTTTCGGCAGCCATGTCGCCCAGATTTTCCGAAGGCTTCGAAGGGTTTGCCGCCATTACGGCAGCAGCCCCCGTTTCATTTTGCTTTCGGCAACGATCGGAAACCCGGGGGAGCTTGCCGCGAGCCTTACCGGGGTAAGCCCCGGGGAGATAGCCACCGTCAACGGAGAAAGCGGCGCTCCCGGCGCCAGGCGCCACTTCATCTTTCTGCGCCCTACCGAAGAGAGCCTCGGCCACTCGGCGGGGACCGCCGCACGCCTCATCGTCCAGGCCGCACGAGCGGGTTTGAAAACGATCGCCTTCACTCAGTCCCGCAAGCTCACCGAGTTGGTGCACATGAGCGTGATCGAATCGGACCGCTCGCTTCGCAACAAAGTCAGTTCCTACCGGGCCGGTTTTTTGCCCGAGGAACGGCGGGGGATCGAAAAGAAACTGGCCGACGGGAGTTTGAGCGCGGTCATTTCGACAAGCGCCCTGGAGCTTGGAATCGATATCGGGGGGCTGGATCTCTGCATTCTGGTGGGATATCCGGGGACCGTCATGACCACCTGGCAGCGTGGAGGCCGGGTGGGAAGGAGCGGACGAGAATCGGCCATTGTGCTCATCCCGGACCAGGACGCGCTCGACCAGTACATCGTAAACCACCCTGCCCGCTTCCTGGAAAGCAGCTACGAGATCGCGGTAATAGACCCCTTTAATCCCGAGATTTTACACGCGCATCTGCCGTGCGCGGCCGCAGAACTTCCGATTAGCTCCTCCGAAGAGGAGTTTTTCGAAAAAAGAGTCTCCGCAGCGCTCAATAAGCTCGTTTCCTGCGGCAGGCTCCTCCAAACGATTGAAGGCGACCAGTGGATCTGTGCTGCGGTACGCCCCCACCGGTTGCTCGACATCCGCTCGGTCGGCCCTTCCTATACGATCACAAAGACCGTTAACGGAAAGACCACGGCCCTCGGGAAAAACGAAGGGGTCCGCGCCCTCAAGGAATGCCATCCGGGGGCCGTCTACCTGCATCGGGGGGAGACCTACCAGATCGAATCGCTCGATCTGGAAAAGAAGGTAATACGGGCAACCCCTGCGAGCGTCCCCTATTTTACGCGCGCGGTGAGCGAGAAGGAAACCGAAATACTCGAAAGGCTCGCCTCGAAGCCTGCGGGAAACTTCATCATCCGCATGGGCCGGCTGCGGGTGACCGAAAATATCACGGCCTACGAGGCAAGGCGGCTTTTCACCCATGTGCTTCTTGCCAAAAATCCGCTCGAGCTGCCGCCGCAGACCTTTGAGACGGTGGGCTTCTGGATCGAGATCGAACCCGTTCTCGAAGCCATAATCAAAAAAGCCGGCCGCGATTTCATGGGCGGCATTCACGCCATCGAACACGCCCTCATCAGCATGTTTCCCCTCTTCGCGGTGTGCGACCGCAACGACATCGGAGGCATCTCCATTCCGATGCACCCGCAGATCGAAAAGGGCGCGATTTTTGTCTACGACGGCTATGCGGGGGGAATAGGACTTGCCGCGCGCGGCTATGACATCATCGAGTCGCTGATCGAAAGAACGAAGGAGCTTATCGACTCGTGCCCCTGCTCGGAGGGGTGCCCGGCGTGCATCCACTCCCCCAAGTGCGGCTCGGGCAATAAGCCCCTGGACAAGGCGGCGGCCCTGGAGCTTCTACGCTATCTTTCCGGGGAAAAAGACCTCGGGGAGAATGCCCTCGAGTGCGAGCAAAACCTGCCGGAGCCGGTCTGTGATTTCCCCGCACAGAAGCCCCGCAGAGACTTTCGCATCGGTTTTTTCGATCTGGAGACCCAAAAGCTCGCCTCCGAGGTCGGAGGGTGGCAAAACACCCACCTCATGCGCGTATCGGTAGCCGTTCTCCAGGAATCCCCAACGGGTACGATCGAGGTCTATCGCGAGCAGGAAATCGAAAAACTCATCGAACGGATGCAACAACTCGACCTCATCGTCGGCTTTAACATTTCGCGCTTCGACTACCAGGTTTTGCGGGCCTACACGACTTTCGCTCTCGAAAGCCTTCCCACCTTCGATATTCTCTCCGAGATTCACAAGGGACTGGGATTTCGCCTGAGCCTCGGGCACCTGGCGCAAAACACGCTCGGGCGCCCCAAGGGAGGCGACGGGCTCGAGGCGGTCGGCTGGTTTCGCCAGGGAAAATGGGAGGAACTCATACGGTACTGCGCCGAAGATGTGGCGATTACGCACGATCTATTCTACCACGGAGTCGAAAAAGGATATCTGGCCTATACCACCAAGGCGGGCGCCCTGGTGCGCTTTCCGACACCGTGGAACCTCGAGGACCTGGTTGGCCATGAAAATGAAGACCGCAGGAAACTCAACTCCCTTCAAGCGAGAGGTCACCTATGAGCAGCGACAGCAGCATCATCGAGATGACGGCGGATTTGAATCTTGATTCTCCCTGCCCCGAACAGTGGTATGCCCTCTACGTGCAAGTCAATCACGAAAAAGAGGTCGCCAAAAGACTCGAACAAAAGGAGGTCTCCTGTTTCCTGCCCCTGCTGGAAACCTGGAGCAAAAGACGCGACCGCAGAAAAAGAATACAGCTCCCGATGTTTCCGGGCTACGTCTTCGTGCATGTCCTTCTGGACAGCAGCGCCAATCTCGCTATCGTCAAAACCCCGGGGGCGCTGAGTCTCCTGCACAACTCCGAAGGCCCCCTCTCCATCCCTCCCTCGCAGATTGAAAACCTCCAGACCCTGATCGGTTCGGCTAAACCCCTCGAGCTCCACACGTATCTCAAAGAGGGCGACTGGGTGCGGGTCGCGCACGGCCCGCTCGCCGGATGCGTCGGCATTCTCCTGCGCACCGACCCCAAGAGGGGGAGGCTGGTCGTAAGTGTGGATATCATCAAACAGTCGGTGTCGGTGGAATTGGATCTGGAAGACGTGGAAGCGATTAAAAACAATTAATTATTCTTTTTTAATGCCCAGGGTTTTCATTTTTGCGTGCAGATAGGTCCTCTCAAGCCCTACTTTGGCGGCGGTAACCGAGATATTCCACCCGTTTTCCTCAAGCCTCCGCAAAAGAAAGTCACGCTCGAAGCAGGAGCGCGCCTCCTCCAGGGTCTCGCAGTGCAGCCAGGCCCTGTCGCCCTTTTCTTCCCGAACGATGTTTCGAAAATCCGCGGGAAGGTCGTCCGGCCCGATCAGGTTGCCCGGGGTCATGATGATGAGTCTTTCGATGAAATTTCTGAGCTCGCGTATGTTTCCGGGCCAGGAGTAGGCCTGGAGAATGCGATAGATTCGCGGGTCGATTCTTTTTTTTCCGAGCGCGCTCTCGCTTGCTATTTCGGCCGAGAAATGATCGACCAGCAGTTCCAGGTCCTCTATCCGGTCCCGGAGAGGAGGCACAAAGATAGGGATTACGTTCAAGCGGTAATAGAGGTCCTGCCGGAACCTGCCCGCCTCTATCTCTTTTTGGAGGTCCTTGTTGGTTGCCGCAACGATACGCACATCGACTTCGACGGGACGACTTCCTCCGACGCGCTCGAACACCTGCTCCTGGATGATGCGAAGAATTTTCGCCTGGGTCCGGTTGCTCATGTCGCCTATCTCATCGAGGAAGAGGGTGCCGCCGTTGGCCAGGTCGAATTTTCCCTTGCGCCTTTCGTGGGCACCTGTAAAGGAGCCCTTTTCATGGCCGAAGAGCTCGGATTCGATCAGTTCCTCGGGGATGGCCGCGCAGTTGACCTCGACGATGGGCCGCGTGTTGCGGCGACTGAGAACATGGATCATTTTGGCGGCAACTTCCTTCCCCGTTCCGTTTTCTCCGGTGATCAAGACGGTGGCGTTGGTCGGGGCGGCACGCCGGATTTGCTCCCACAGTGCCCGCACCGCGGGGCTTTCGCCGATCATGGTGCGGTCGGATTTTTTGCGCAGCAACCGGTTTTCTTCTTCGAGGCGGGAAAACTCGATCGCGTTTTGAATGGAAACCAGAACGCGCTCGATGGAAAGCGGCTTTTCGATAAAATCGAAGGCGCCCATTCGCGTGGCCTTGACAGCGGTCTCGATAGTGCCGTGGCCGGAGATGATGATAACCGGAAGCAGGGGGGAGAGCTTTTTTACTTCGCCCAGAACGGTCAAGCCGTCGGTTCCGGGCATCCAGATGTCGAGCAAAACAAGATCCGGGGGCTCCTTTTTCGTCCTCTCGAGCGCCTCATCCCCACAGCATGCCTGAATCACCTCATAGCCTTCGTCTTCGAGGATTCCGCTAAGGGACTGCAGAATGCTTATTTCGTCGTCAACGATCAGTATCTTTTGCTTCATCGACTTTCCTGTCAACCGGGCAGTTCCACCGTAAACACCGTCCCGCGGGGCTGATTGGCGCGCACCCGGATAAACCCGTTATGGTCGGCGATGATGTTGGAAACTATGGCGAGCCCCAACCCGGTCCCCTTCTCTTTGGTCGAATAGTAGGGCTCAAAGATCCTCGGCCTGTTTTCGGGCGCAATGCCGCGACCGGTATCGGCGCACTCCATTCGCGCAATTTTTAGAGTCGCATCGTAGGAAAGGCGGATGGAGATCTCCCCCCCCTGCCCGCCAATGGCATGGATGGCGTTTTCGAGCAAATTGATGATCACCTGCCGGAATTGATCGCGATCGAGGCGCAGATCGGGCATCCTATCATCTTTTTGCAGGGTAAAAGAGATGCGGCTGAAATTATGCCTGTAGAGGCTCAATCCTTCCTCTGCGATCTCATGGAGGCTGCAGGGCTGGAGCCGCGCCCGGGGCAGCCTCGCAAACCGGGAAAATTCGTTTACCAGGCTCTTCATGTGATCGACCTGCTGGATGATGGTGCGGGTGCATTCGTCGAACACCGCTCCGCTGCCATCGAGCAGTTGCGGGTATTTTCGCCTGAGTCTCTGGGCCGAGAGCTGGATGGGGGTGAGGGGGTTTTTGATCTCGTGGGCGATTCTCCTTGCCACCTCGCTCCAGGCGGCCATTCTCTGCGCCTTTTCCAATTCGGTGAAATCGTCGAGCACGGCGACTATCCCCATGAACCGATCCTTGTCGTCACGCAGCACCGACACCTTTATGAAAAGCGACATCGGAGCTCCGGCCACCTTGACCAGGGCCGACTGTTCCAGATAGGCGTGCCGGCCCTCCCGGTAGGAATCGATAAACGAGTTAACGATCGCCATCTGCGCCTCATCGAGAAGCTCCGCATAATGCTTTCCCCTCGCCTGCTCTGCGTCGATTCCGAAAATGGCCTCGGCGGAGTTATTAACTGTCGTGACGATGCCCCGGGCATCGACGCTCACCACCCCCGCGGCGATATTTTTGAGCACCACCTCCATGTAGCGCCGGCGGCCTTCGAGTTCGACATTGGAGCTTTTGAGCGCGTTATAGGCGCCGTCGAGCTTTTTTCGCCCCTCCCGCAGATCCGCGATCATGGCGTTGAAGGAAGCCATGAGCATACCGATCTCATCCTGCCTGTCCGGGTCGAGATAGACCTCCAGGTCCCCGTCGGCGATCCTCTGGGTGGCGGTGAGCAGCTTCTGGATAGGCCCGGTGAGGTTTTTGGCCAGGTAGAAGCCGAACCAGACCGCAGAAAATATCGCGAGCATGGTGACGATCGAAAAGGTGATGAAATGGCTCTTTTTCAAGGGCTCGTGGAGCATCTTGAGCTGCAGGTAGGAGTTGTAGCCGGCGGTGATCGATTTGAGTTTGCGGGAAAGTTCTCGGGGCAGAAAACGCAGGGCGATCAGAACCGAGCCGTCCCCGGTGAGGTATCGCAAGGGAATGCGAGCGGCGATGGCGCTCTGTCCGTCGTGCATATTGACGATCTTGGAGGCCGCGCCGCTTTGTGCCTCAAAATTACGCAGGAGCCAGACCGGATCGACTCTTTTGGTCGTATTTTGCGTAAAGCTCCATTTGAGCTTCCCGGAGGAAGTGAAGAGATAGACCGCATCGATCCGGGCGGCAAAAAAGAAGCCGATGTCCCCGAGGTCCGCCTTGCCCTTGCCCTCCGTTATCATCTTGGCGGCTTCGGGAACCAGGACCCGGCATTCGGACACAAAATTGGTGCGCTCGCGCTCGACGTAATCGCGCGCGAGTTGGACCGAATTTTCCAGCGAATTCTGCACCCTGGAGCTAAACCACTGGTCCAGACTCGAAAAGATGAACTGGCTGGCAAACCAGAAAAGAGGAACCGCAGGGATGAGGGTGAGCACTACCGAGGCGGCTACCAGGCGGGTTTTGAGCCGGGAGCCCAGGATGTTTCGTTTTCTTTCGAAGATGAGCTTTATGAAATTCCGAAGAACCAGATAGCCCAGAAGGAGCAGAAGCAAAACGTTGAGATTTATGAAGACGACGAGAAGGACATTGCTGGTAAAGGGGGCCCGCAGCGGAGGCTTAAAGAACCAACCCTGCAAAAATCCAAGCGTCAGGATCAGGGCAAAGGCCGCACAGACTACCACACGCTCCCAAAAGCGGCGCCTTTCCGCCGGTTTGGTATCCGAGTCGTCCGTAGTCCGTGTCAATAGAGAAACTCGACGGTGTACCATCCTGTCTCGAAATCCCAAAGTGACGCCCAGAATAAAATATATCGAAAAATCAGGGGGAGTTCCACTTTGGAAAGCTCCGCTTTGACGTTGAGATAATATGCCTGATCCTTACTCAGCCAGCAGGTGGGGAGAACGGGGACCCTGCGCACCGTGCTCATCCATTTTCTGGCCTGGGCGAAGCTCTTTGTAACGAAAGTCTTCTGCGGGTCTTCGGGCAGAGTGACCTGAAATTCATTGTTCAGCCTGTTGTACCGGATGGTATGCAAAAGGGTAAGATCGGCCATTGTCTCGTTTAGCACAAGCGCAGGCTTCTCTACGGAGACAAGTATCCGGAAGGTCGTCGGGACCCCGTCGAGGACCGCCTCTTCCATGTCGGGGCTAAAGCAGTTGACAAGCGCGAAGCTCACCCGCAGCTCCTTGCCCGCCTTGTCCAGATCGATACCGGAGATCTGCGCCTTTTCGGCGGTCTGCGCAAAGCAAACCGGCACATATGCCGTCAGGGCTGCCAGCAAAATGACCAGCAACGATGTAAAAGAGATCGAAAATTTCACAGGCTTTTCCAAAAATACGCCGCGCCTGCCCACCCGAGGCGCCTCACGGGAGCGATCGCGACAAGACCCGCCCATTGTTTTTGAAAGCGATTTTAACGAACCGGGGGTCTCAATACAAGCAAAATGAACTCCCGGGCGCCGCCGCCCTATCTTCGATTGCAAATTGACAACGGCGAACCGAATGTTTTATAAAGTGTGGTCACGGTCGGGGGAGAGATCTCCCGGCGGGAGTGCAGCGTTATCTTTATCCAAGAGGAGCAAGCTGATGGCAGGCAACATTATCGAAGTCACAGACAGCAGTTTCGAACAGGAAGTGCTCAAGTCCGACTTACCGGTCCTGGTGGATTTCTGGGCCCCCTGGTGCGGTCCCTGCCGCGCCATCGCTCCTGTTGTCGAAGAGCTTTCCGGCGATTACCAATCCAAGCTCAAGGTGGTCAAGTGCAACGTGGACGATAACCCCAAGGTGCCGGGCAAATACGGAATTCGAGCAATCCCCACTCTCATCATATTTAAAGACGGCAATGTCAGCGATCAGATCACCGGGGCGGT
>JBMFWU010000054.1:0-21576 GCA_049964955.1 Syntrophobacteraceae bacterium | reverse complement strand
CGACGCCGCGGCGGATTTCAAGAAGCTCAAGGAGGAATACCCCTACAGCAAGTACGCGACCCTTGCCGCCTTGAAGCTGGGGGATGCCTACTTCGGAGACGAAAAGTACTCTCTGGCGGCCATGAGCTACAGCGACTTCGCCCGTCTTCATCCCGGGAACAAGAACACCCCTTACGTCCTGTACCAGGCCGGGATGAGTCATTTCCTCATGTTTACGGCCGTGGACCGCACCCAGGATGAGACCGCCGCGGCCATGAAGATTTTTAACACGGTCATCGACAATTACCCCGACTCCGAATATGCGGCCAAGGCCAAAAAGCAGTTGCTCGAATGCAAAAAGAGGCTCACCAGCCACCTTCTGGGCGTCGCCACACAATATTACATAAGCGGAGATTACCTGGCGGCGAAGTCGCGGCTCGATACGATGAAGCACCAATACCCCCGGGAGATCGCCGACCTCGGCTATGGACACCGGGTAAACCAAATGCTCGCCCAATGCGACAGGGAAATCGCCAAGGGGCCCAGAAAACCGAGTATCTGGAGAAGAATGGGGTTTTAGGGCAAAGGCGGGCAGTGGACCGTTGTGGGGGGAGCACGATTTTTTCTCCTTAACAGTTCGCTGTTCCCCCCTCCCCCGCGGGGGGGGGTTGATTTTATCGCCCCGCCAGATACAATGGAGGGTGATTTTTTCCGGACTCCGCGTGAAATTTGTTGACAAACGGGACTGCTTTCCTGCATCTTCTTCATGGTCTAAAAAGGAGAGCGAACCCGCCTTTTTAACCCCGGATTGCTCTATAGACGAAGACTGAACAGAAAGAATCGTTGGCTCGGTGACCGTCAGTGTCCATTCCCGAACACCTGTGTCTCATGCCCTCCGGAATCGTGAAACGTCTCTTAACGAGAAAGAATACTCGTTTCCTTCGTGAAAAATAAAAAAATATCTACAGTTGGAGAACAGCCCATGCCCGACGCATCCGTAAACTCAGCCGAGACCGCTACCAACAGGGACACCAGGCGAAACGAAATGAACCTGGTCGAACTGAAAAACAAAAACATCCGCGAACTGGTGGCCATCGCCAAAGCCTACAACATCGACGGCGCCAGTTCCATGCGAAAACAGGAACTGATATTTGCGCTCCTGCAGGCCCAGGCTGAGATGAACGGCCTCATCTACGGAGAGGGCGTGCTCGAGATTCTCCCCGACGGTTTCGGGTTTTTGAGGAGCCAGAACTACAACTATCTGCCCGGCCCCGACGATATCTACGTCTCCCCCTCCCAGATCCGCCGGTTCAACCTGCGAACGGGAGACTCCATCTCCGGACAGATACGCCCCCCCAAAGACAACGAACGCTACTTTGCTCTGCTCAAGGTCGAAGCGGTAAATTACGAGGACCCCGAAATCGCCCGGGACAAGATCCTTTTCGATAACCTCACCCCCCTCTACCCCGACCGCAGGATTCACCTCGAAGCCGACCCCGATAATCTCTCCACCCGGGTCATGGATCTTCTTACCCCCATCGGCGCCGGACAGCGCGGCCTCATCGTCGCCCAGCCCCGAACCGGCAAGACCATGCTCCTGCAAAACATCGCCAACTCCACGGCCGCAAACCACAAGGACGCTTATCTCATCGTGCTGCTCATCGACGAGCGTCCGGAAGAAGTGACCGACATGCAGCGAAACGTGCGGGCCGAGGTGGTGAGTTCCACCTTTGACGAGCCGCCCCAGCGCCATGTGCAGGTAGCAGAGATGGTGATCGAAAAAGCCAAGCGGCTCGTAGAGCACAAAAAGGATGTGGTGATCCTGCTCGACAGCATCACAAGGCTTGCCCGCGCTTACAACTCCGTGGTCCCGCCAAGCGGCAAGATCCTTTCGGGCGGTCTTGACTCCAATGCGCTCCACCGGCCCAAACGGTTTTTCGGTGCGGCGCGAAACGTCGAACAGGGGGGCAGCCTCACCATCATCGCCACCGCCCTCATCGATACCGGAAGCCGCATGGATGAAGTCATCTTCGAAGAGTTCAAGGGCACGGGCAACATGGAAATCGTGCTCGACCGAAAGCTTGCCGACCGCAGAATATTCCCGGCCATCGACATCAATAAGTCCGGAACGCGCAAAGAGGAGCTTCTGCTCGCCCCCGAAGATCTCAACCGCATCTGGATTTTGCGCAAGCTCCTCTCGCCTCTTAACCCGGTGGATGCGATGGAATTTTTGCTCGATAAAATGCAGGGCACCAAGAACAATGCCGATTTTCTGGCTTCCATGAACAGATAAAATGGAGTATGCTATCTGTTTTGAGATTGTTTGCTCAAGACTTTAGCCATAGGGGAAGGAAACCGATGAAGGAAAACATTCACCCGCAGTATCACCAGACGGTCATAAAATGCGCCTGCGGAAACGAAATCCCCACCGGGTCGACCAAACAGGAGATCCGTGTGGAAATATGCTCCAAGTGCCATCCTTTCTACACGGGCAAGCAGAAGCTGGTCGATTCGGCCGGGCGCATCGAAAGATTCCGTCGCAAGTATGAAAAGTTCCAGAAGCCGGAGGAGAAGGCGTAGAGCTCTCTGATGTTCGATAGGCTTGAATCCGTAGTTGAAAAGTTCCAAAAGCTCGAAGAGGATCTCGGCAACCCCGAACTGCTGGCCAACCAGAAGGATTACCAGCAGATCGTGCGCGAGCGTGCCGAGATCGCTCCCATTGTGGACAAGTATACCCACTATAAGAAGCTCAAAGAGCAGGCCCGGGAAAACCAGTCTCTTTTCGAAAGAGAAGAAGACCAGGACATGCGCGAGCTCATTCGGGAGGAAATCGCCTCCCTTCGCGAGCAGCTCGAGACCACCGAACGAGAGCTCAGGGGCATGCTCGCCCCCAAAGACCCAAACGATGACAAAAACGTCATTTTGGAGATCCGCGCGGGCACGGGAGGAGAGGAAGCCGCCCTTTTCGTCTCCGATCTATTCCGCATGTATTCGCGCTATGCGGAGATGCGGCGCTGGAGAGTCGAGGTCCTCGACTCCAACCCCACGGGCATCGGGGGCTTTAAGGAAATCATTGCCTCGGTAAACGGGGCCGGGGCCTACAGCCGGCTAAAATTCGAGCGCGGGGTCCATCGCGTCCAGCGCATCCCGGTTACCGAGAGCCAGGGCAGGATACACACCTCGGCGGTGACCGTTGCCGTTTTGCCCGAGGCCGAAGAGGTCGACGTCTTCATAGACCCCAACGACCTGCGCGTAGATGTCTTTCGCTCCTCGGGGCCGGGCGGGCAGAGTGTCAATACGACCGATTCGGCGGTGCGCATCACCCACATCCCCACCGGGCTCGTCGTGATCTGCCAGGACGAAAAATCCCAGCACAAAAACAAGGCAAAGGCGCTCAAGGTATTGCGCGCCCGCCTGCTCGATTCGATGCAGCGCGAGCAGGAAGCAAAAATTGCCAAGGACAGAAAAAGCCAGGTAGGCACCGGGGATCGCAGCGAAAGAATCAGGACCTACAATTTCCCGCAAAACCGGGTGTCCGATCACCGGATAAATCTCACGATCTATAAACTCGACGTCATCCTGACCGGAACGCTCGACGAACTGATCGACCCGTTAGCCACCTATTTTCAGGCCGAAGCTCTGAAAGGAGAGGGGTAGATCGCCCTTTTGAGCACGCTCGTTCATAGGGTGGCCAACGCCTGCTTTTGCGGCGCCTCCCCTTTCTTTTTCCTCCGACCGGCGGCCTCTTTGACCATTGCGGCGATTTCCGCGCCCGTAATAGCGTCCTTTAACAGAAAATGGTCTGCCCCGTATTCCTCTGCGACCCTGCGGTAATCGGGAAGATCATAGCTCGTAAAGATGCTCACCACCGCCTCCGGATGGCTCCTTTTGATCTCGCGGGTGAGATCCAGGCCGCTTTTGCCGGGCAGGCGTATGTCCATAAAGATCATGTCCGGCAAATCGCGGGAGATACTCGCCATGACGTCGGCCCCGTCGGCCGATTCCTCAACCTGCAGGGAAGGGATGTACATCCTGAGGATTTCCCGGAAGGAACGCCTGAAAAAATCGTTGTTTTCTACGACCAGTATGGAAGGCATGCCGGTTCCTCTTTTCTGTTCTGCTCGAATGGCAAGCATGATAGGGGCGAACAGAGGAGGGGTAAATACGGAGTTTACTGTATTTATGACGACAGCCGGGCATTAGACCCCCCCCGGCCGCGGGCACTGATGAAAAATGGGATAGATTTCAAGGAGATAAAAAAAAAGGAGGCGATTGACTTTACAATCCTGTTTGCTATACTGGCCCGGATAAGAAACGCTACATGAATCGAAAAAAAGTCTTCTCGGAGGGGGGCAAATTTGCGCGAGACCAAATTCATATTCATCACGGGCGGTGTTTTATCCTCGCTTGGCAAGGGGCTTGCCGCCGCCTCCATCGGAGCGCTGATGGAGAGCCGGGGGCTTCGGGTCTCGCTTCTCAAGCTCGATCCCTACATCAATGTGGACCCGGGGACGATGAACCCGTTTCAACACGGGGAGGTTTTCGTAACCGACGACGGGGCGGAAACCGACCTGGACTTGGGCCATTATGAGCGGTTCACGCATGCGCACCTGGGCAAGAAAAACAACCACACCTCGGGGGGCATCTACTACTCGGTGATCATGAAGGAAAGACGCGGGGAGTATCTGGGGGGGACCGTTCAGGTCATCCCGCATATCACCGATGAGATCAAGGCCGCTATTCGCGGGGCAGCCGACAATGTGGACGTTTTGATCGTGGAAATCGGCGGCACGGTGGGCGACATCGAGAGTCTGCCTTTCCTTGAGGCGATCCGGCAGTTTCGAAACGATGCGGGAAGGGAAAACACCGTCTATATCCACGTGACCCTGGTGCCCTATCTGGCGACTTCGGGCGAAGTGAAGACCAAGCCCACCCAGCACAGCGTGAAGGAGTTGCGCAGCATCGGCATTCAGCCGGACATTCTTCTTTGCAGGACCGAGCAGCAGCTTTCGGCTGAGATCAAGAGCAAGATCGCCCATTTTTGCAACGTGGACGCAGACGGGGTGATCACCGCCAAGGACGTCGAGTGCATCTACGAGGTGCCGATTCTTTTTCGCCAGGAGGGGCTCGACGAGAAAATCGTGCGGCTTCTCAACATCTGGACGCGCGCCCCGCTTCTGGAAGATTGGCAAAAGCTCGTCCAGGCGATGAAAAACCCGCTGTTCGACGTGCGGATCGCAATTGTTGGAAAGTATATCGACCTCATCGAGTCCTACAAGAGCCTCAATGAAGCCCTGACGCACGGGGCGGCCGCCCACGGCATACGGCTCAAGCTCGACTACGTGGATTCGGAGGATGTGGAAAAGCAGGGCGGAGAGGCGCTGATCGAGGGCGCAGACGGCATTCTCATTCCGGGGGGCTTCGGCCAGCGCGGGGTGGAGGGCAAGATCAAGGCCATTCGGTATGCCCGCGAGAGCAAGATTCCTTTTCTGGGCATCTGTCTCGGGATGCAGCTTGCCACCGTTGAGTTTTCCCGCCATGTCGCGGGGCTTGAAGGCGCCCACAGCATGGAGTTCGACAAGCACACCCCGCACCCCGTCATCTATCTCATGCGAGAGTGGTTCGATTACAAGAGCAACTCGGTGATTCGCCGAAGCGAAGGCTTTGATTACGGCGGCACGATGCGCCTTGGCGCCTACCCCTGCGTGCTCGAGCCCGGCAGCTTTGCCTCCGAGGCCTACCAGGCGGCCGAGATCTCCGAGCGCCACCGCCATCGCTACGAATTCAACAACGAGTACCGGGAAGTTCTGGCCAAACACGGCATGCTTTTTACGGGGCTTTCCCCCGATAAAAACCTGGTCGAGGTAATCGAGTTGCCCGACCACCCGTGGTTTCTCGGCTGCCAGTTTCACCCGGAGTTCAAGTCGCGCCCCATGGAGCCCCACCCCCTGTTCAAGGCCTTCACCGGCAAGGCCCTTGAGGAAGCGCGGCGAAAGAACCCCGAATTGTTTGTCAGAACATGTTAGGGTAGCGCAGTGGACTTTCAGGTTTTGGGTCAGGAGATCGGGCGCCGGCGCCTCTTTGTAATCGCCGGCCCGTGCGTCATCGAAAGCGAGGAACTCGTCTGCGAGGTGGCCGGCTTTTTAAAAGAGCTCTGCTCCCGGCTGCGCATCCCCTTCATCTTCAAGAGCTCCTACGACAAGGCCAACCGCACCTCCCTTCGCTCCTACCGGGGGCCGGGCATGGAAAAGGGGCTCAAAGCGCTCGCCTCGGTTCGCGAGCGTTTCGGGGTCCCCGTCATCACCGACGTCCACTCGACCTCCGAAGTCGAACCGGTTTCCCGCGTCGTCGATCTGCTCCAGATCCCCGCCTTTCTGGCCAGGCAAACCGATCTTTTGACGGCCGCAGCCAGGACGGGGAAGCCCGTGAATGTCAAAAAAGCCCAGTTTCTCTCCCCGCGCGACATGACAAACGTAGTCGAAAAGCTCCGCGAGGCGGGAAACGAGAAGATCCTTCTCACCGAACGCGGCGCGCAGTTCGGCTACAACAATCTCGTGGTGGACATGCGCTCCATTGCGATCATGAGCGATTTGGGCTACCCGGTCGTCTTCGACGCGACCCACAGCGTTCAGCTTCCGGGCGGGTTGGGCGGCGCCTCGGGGGGCGAGAGGCGCTTTGTGCCGGCCCTGGCTCGCGCGGCAATCGCCGCAGGCGCCCACGGCGTCTTTATTGAAACCCATCCCGACCCGGACAGCGCCCTTTGCGACGGCCCCAACTCCCTGCCCCTCGAAGAGACTGCCCGACTCCTCGAAGAGCTCGTCCGGATCTATGACATCGTGAGCAGCCCCCGATGATATCCGATGCAAAACCACCCTCCCCGCCCCCCATACCCGAAGAATTGAAAAAGCGCCTCATCCCTTTGCGAATGATGATCTTCGACTGTGACGGCGTACTTACCGACGGCAAAGTGATCTACACGGACGCGGGCTCGGAGATAAAGGAGTTCGACGTCCAGGACGGCCACGGCATAAAGATGCTCCAGCGTGCGGGAATCGAGGTGGCCCTGATTTCGGGGCGAGCCTGCCAGGCCGTTGAACATCGCGCCAAAGATCTGGGGATCACCCGACTCTACCAGGGTTTCAAGGTCAAAACCGAGCCTTACAAACAGCTTCTTACCGATGCGGGACTCACAGAGAGTCAAACGGGCTTTATGGGCGATGATCTCATAGATATCCCGATCATGCGGCGAGCCGGTTTTTCGGTTGCTGTCCCCAACGGGGTGCCCCACATATTCCCTTACGCCCACTACATAACCCGGGCAAAAGGCGGCCAGGGCGCAGCGCGCGAGGTCTGCGAAATGATTCTCCAGGCCCGGGGCCTTTGGGAGAAAGCGATGGAGCGCTATCTGATCTGACTTTCCCTTAGTTTCCAAGCCCTTGCTTAATTGACCTTTACAGTCGCCGCCGCCGCATGTTACAGTACTCGCCAAACTGTAATACTCTAATTTGATTAAAGATTTACTTGAGTATTCGCATTTTGAAGTTCGTTCCATCAAGGACCCGATGTTCTACAGGCATGGAACATCGCGGGGGTAGTGAAAGGCCGGCAATGATCTCCAGGGGAAAGCTCGCGCAGGTATTCATCCTGCTGATCATCGTGACGATAAGTGTGATACTTGCTGCCGGCGTCTGGCGAAAGAAAGTCCGACCGGTGCCTGCAAAGACAAAGCGTGCGGCTTCGACCGGTGAGGAAATGAAGCTCAAGGACATGAAATTTACCGAGATGCAGGAGGGCAAGAGATACTGGACGCTTAACGCCACGGAGGCCAAGTATTTCCAGGACGCTCAGAAGACCCTGCTCCAGAATGTGCATCTGATTTTCTACCTGGGTAAGGCCGGGGGAGAGCTCCAGTTGACAAGCGATCAGGGCGTGCTGTATGCCGGAACCAAAAATATCGATTTACAGGGCAACATCCAAGTGAAACTGCCCCGCGATTATGTCGCAACCATGCAGTCGGCCCACTACAGTCACGGCAAAAAAATTGTGGAGTCAAACGACCCGGTGCATTTGTCCGGACCGGGACTGACTCTGGATGGCGGCACGTGGAAATACAAAATCGACGACCATATAGCCGAAGTAGCCGGCAACGTCTCAGCTTCCCTGATCCTGGGGGAACTCAGGGTCGGAAAATAGGAGATGCTCCATGCGTAAGTTTTTTCCCTTGAGTCTGTTTGCGGCTCTTGTTTTCTCCTTGCCGATCCTGTGCGCGTCTGCCCGCGCGGCGAAAAATCCCGCGCCGGGGGCCGGGGTGGCCGACATAAGCCCCAAGCTGGACAACAAGGCGCCCATTCACATCACCTCCGACACCATGGAAGCCAACCAGCAGGCAGGGACCATACTTTTTCAGGGCCACGTCCGAGTGCGGCAAAACGATCTGACCATCACCTCCAAACAGTTGAAGGTAGCCCTGGCCAAGGCCGGCCCCAAAGACAAACCCAAGCTGCAACAATCTTCTCAAAGCGGTTCCAATCCGCAGGAAAGAATAGACTATATAGATTTTCAGGGAGATGTTACAGTTACGCAGCAAGACCGGGTTGCCACGGCCCGGGAAGCCATATTTTATCAAAAGGACCAGAAAATACTCCTGGAAGGCTCTCCGGTGGTCACGAAGGGCAAGGACAGGATAGAAGGAAAACTGATAACGATTTATCTCAAGGATAATCGTTGTGTTGTGGAAGGCGGCAAGGGTGCGCAGGTGCGCGCCGTACTGTTTCCGGAGAAAAAGGAATGAACGCGCAGAATGAGCCGAAAAGGCTTCTGGTCCAAGACCTTGTCAAAAGCTACAAGGGGCGGTGCGTTGTCGATCATGTCAACCTGGAGGTGCGCGAGGGCCAAATCGTAGGACTGCTGGGGCCAAACGGGGCGGGAAAATCAACCACCTTCTACTCCATGGTGGGCATCATTCGCCCCGACAGCGGCGCGGTGTATCTGGGCGGGGAAAACATCATCGACCAACCGATGTATCTCAGGGCCAGAAAAGGGGTTACCTATCTGTCCCAGGAGCCTTCGGTCTTCCGGAAACTCACCGTGGAGCAGAATATACTGGCCATCCTGGAAACGCTCAAGATCGGCAGGGAGGAACGGCAGGCCAGGCTCAAGGAACTGCTGGGGGAGCTGCGCATAACGCATCTTGCCCGCAACAAGGCGGACAGGCTGTCGGGGGGAGAGCGAAGGCGCGTTGAGATCACCCGGGCACTGGTCACCCAGCCCAATTTCATCCTGCTCGACGAGCCTTTTGCGGGCATCGACCCTATCGCCGTGATGGAAATCCAGGGGTTGATCAGGGCGCTCAAGGCCAAGGGCATCGGGGTGATGATCTCCGATCACAACGTCCGGGAGACCCTCAAGGTCTGTGATTGGGCGTACATCATGTATGAGGGGCGGATCCTGGAGAAGGGCGACCCGGCAAGTGTTGCGCAAAGCGAGCTTGCCAAGCGCACCTATCTGGGCGATCAGTTCTGTTTGTAAACGGATCAGTTAATGGCATTGGAACTAAAACAACAATTAAAACTGAGCCAGCAGCTCATCATGACGCCGCAGTTGCAGCAGGCGATCAAGCTGCTCCAGCTCTCCCGGCTGGAACTGCTGGATACGATCAGTCAGGAACTGGAAGCCAACCCTCTTCTGGAAGAAACGCAGGAAGAGCTGCCCACCGAACAGGATGCGGAACTGGAGACCCTTACCACCGAGGAACCCCCCTTCCAGGAGGTGCAGCTTTCCGAAAAGATGCGGGAAGATTTCGATTGGGAAGGGTATTTGGAAGAATACAACACGAGTACCCCGGTGCTGGTGGAAACCGACCCCAACCAGGAATGGCCCAGCTTCGACAGCAGGCTCACCGAACCGGCCACGCTCAAAGATCACCTGGAGTGGCAGATCCGACTCTCCGATTTCTCCGACCAGGAGCGGGAGATAGGCGCCTGCATCATCGGAAACCTCAATAACGACGGCTACCTGGATGCCACCCTCGAAGAAATCGGTGCGATGTCCGGCGCGGAGGTCCCCAAGGTGGAGGAGGTGCTTCGAAGGGTACAAAACTTCGATCCTACGGGGGTTGCGGCGCGGGACCTGCGAGAGTGTCTGCTGGTGCAGGCCAGGAACCTGGAGCTCGAAGACAAGCTCGTCGAAAGAATCATCGAAGACTATCTGCACTACCTGGAGACAAAGAATTACGCGGCCCTGGTGCGCGCCTTGAAACGCAGCCCCGAGGAGGTAAAGGCTGCGGTCGACATCATCCTCGGACTCGACCCCAAGCCCGGAAGCGCCTTCAACAAGGACTCGGTCGAATACATCAGCCCCGACATCTATGTCTTCAAGGTTGACGAGGAGTGGGTAATCCTGCTCAACGAAGACGGAATGCCCAAGCTCAAGGTCAGCTCCTATTACAAGGATGCTCTGGGGGAGGGGGATCAGGTCCCCACGGAGACCAAAGACTACATTCAGACCAAGCTGCGGGCGGCGGCCTGGCTCATCAAGAGCATCCACCAAAGGCAACGCACTCTCTATAAGGTATCCCAGTCCATCGTGAGGCTGCAGGGGGACTTTTTCGAAAAAGGGGTGGCCTTCTTAAAACCCATGGTGCTGCGCGACATTGCCGAAGATGTCGGGATGCATGAATCCACCATCAGCAGGGTCACCGCCAACAAGTACATGCATACGCCCCACGGGATTTTTGAGTTGAAATATTTCTTCAACAGTTCCATAAATAGCGTCATGGGGGAAGCTGTCGCATCGGAATCGGTAAAGGAGCGTATCCGGCAGCTCGTGCGCGAGGAGGATTCCTCCAAGCCCTTTAGCGATCAGGAGATCGTGGACATACTGGAAAAGGAGAACATCAGCATAGCGCGGCGTACTGTAGCCAAGTACCGTGAGATGCTGGGGATTTTACCGTCAAACAAGCGAAGAAAATCCTCCTGGGGTCCCTGAGGAATTTGTTGGAGAAAAGGACAGGAATGCAGATCAATATTTCTTTCAGACACATCGAATCTTCGGACGCACTCAAATTGTATGTGGAAGAAAAGCTCTCCCGGCTCAAGAAATATCTCGAAGAGCCGATCGAAGCCCACGTCGTGCTCCTGGGGGAAAAATTCCGGCGCATTGCCGAAGTCTCCCTCGACGCCTCCGGTTTTCGGCTGAACGGCACCGAAGAAACCGACGACATGTATTCGAGCATCGACCTGCTGGTGGATAACCTCGAAACACAGGCGGCAAGGAAGGGAAAAGAAAAGATAAGCCGCCGCAGGTCCAATGCTGCGGCGAAAGATTCGACAGCAATGGCCGAGACGGACGGGCGGACGGGAAAAGAGGGGCAGGAGCCTCGGGTGATTAAAACCGAGCAGGTCCACGCAAAGCCCATGCACCTCGATGAGGCGGTACAGCAGCTTGCTCTTGCGGCCGGTGAATTCATGGTGTTTACCAACAGGAGCACCAACAGGGTCAATGTTTTATACAAGAGAAAAGACGGTAATCTCGGCCTGATTGAGACCGTCGGGTAATAACATTACGGGATCCGGGCGGAGATAAAACCAATGAAAATTCTCGACATCCTCTCAGTGGACTCGATTGTTCCCGATCTGAAGGGGAGGAACAAAAAACAGGTGCTCGAAGAATTGATCGATGCCGTAAAACAGCACAAGCCCGACATAGATCGGGATCGTTTGATGAAGGTTTTGCTGGAGAGAGAAAAGCTGGGCAGTACGGGAATCGGGGATGGAATTGCCATCCCCCACGGGAAAATGAGCGGCATTAACGATCTGGCCCTCTCCTTCGGGCGTTCCTCGGAAGGCATCGATTTCGAATCGATGGACGGAAAGCCGGTGCATCTTTTTTTCCTTCTGGCGGCGCCCGAGGCGTGTGCGGGTGTTCATCTGCGGGTGTTGGCCAAGATCGCCCGGCTTTTGAAAAACGGGACCGTGCGCAAGAGGCTCGCAAAAGTCGAGAACCGCGAGGATATTTTTTCAATCATTCAGCAGGAAGACGAGGAATTCTAATCTGGCGGCCCCACAGGCCGCCGGCCTCACACCTTCCCTCCCCCCCACCCGGTTTTTATGAGCATGAATGTTGAAAAACCCCATGTAGTGGTAGTCACAGGACTCTCCGGCTCGGGCAAGAGCACGGCCATCAAGGCCTTTGAAGACATCGATTATTTTTGCATAGATAATCTGCCCTTGCCGCTGCTGGAAAATTTTCTGCAACTGTGTGAACTCGACATGCCCGACCTCAAGCGAATCGCGCTGGGCATCGATATCCGGGAGCGCAATTTTCTCGCAAACTCCGAGAGAATCTTTTCGGTCATGGAGGAAGCGGGCTACCGGTTCGAGATCATCTTCCTGGAAGCCGACAATGACATTTTGCAGCGTCGCTACAGCCAAACGCGCAGGGTACACCCCGCTGCCCCTTCGGAAAATCAGCTGCTCCAGGCGATCGACTTCGAGCGCGAACGACTGCGAGCGCTACGCAGCCGGGCAACACGGATCATCGACACCGGGACCCTTTCGGTCCATCAACTTAAGCGATTGATCACCGGGGCCTATTCGCATCTCGATCAAAGTGAACAGATCAGCGTGCAGGTGCTCTCCTTCGGCTACAAATACGGAGTTCCGCTCGAATCGGACCTGGTCATGGACGTGCGGTTTCTCCCCAATCCCTTCTTCATCGAGAGCCTGCGCGACCAGAACGGAAGTTCGGAGCCGGTCCGCTCCTGGGTGCTCCAATGGCCGGCGGTGCAGGAGTTTATCGCCGACTATTGCACGCTGCTTTTAAAGTTTCTACCTTTCTACATCCGGGAGGGGAAGCGCTACCTCACCGTTGCCTTCGGGTGCACCGGCGGCAAACACCGCTCTGTGGTGATTGCCGAGGCAATCGCCGAAAGGTTGAAACAGAATAGTTATCATGTGAAGGTTTTCCACCGCGATATTCATCTGGAATGAGGGGATCAGTTGGAGACGGAAAAGGGGATCATTGGAATTGTTGCGGCATCGCACTGCATGCTGGCCCGGGAGATGATCACCGCAGCGGAGATGATCGTTGGGCCTCTGCGCAATTGCAGGGCGGTCTGCTTCAAACCCGACCAGGGGCCGGAGGAACTAATCAAGCTCATGGAAGATGCCATAAAGGAAGTCGATCAGGGCAAGGGCGTTTTGATCCTGACCGATCTTTTCGGCGGCACTCCTGCCAATATCAGCCTGTCTTTCCGCGGACCCAAAGTCGAAATCATCTGCGGAATGAATCTGCCGATGCTCATTAAACTCGCCGGGTGCCGCGACGAGCACAGCCTGAACGAAATCGCATCGACTGTAAAAGAGTACGGACAGCGTCACATATCCCTTGCGAGCGAAGTGCTTTCCCGCTCGGTAAAAAGCACATAGCGGGCTACGAGTTGGACATGGAGATCACCGTCGCAGCACCGGCAGAGTCCGACTTGCCGACGATTCTGGCAATAGAACTCGACAGCCAGCCCGAGCCGTGGACTGAAAAGTCGTTCCGGGAAGAACTGGGGCGAAAGAGCCTGTTCGTCGCGCGAATTCGGGGAAAAATTGCGGGCTACATCTGTTTTTGGTGTGTAAGCGACGAAGTGCAGATCCTTAACGTTGCTGTACGCGAGGATTTCAGACGCAAGGGCATAGCCCGAAAGCTCATCGAATTCGCCCTTGGCAGCTGCCGGCAGGCCACCCTCGCCACGCTCGAGGTGCGAAAGAGCAACAGGGCCGCGCGGGGCCTCTATGAATCCCTGGGGTTCCGGGTAACGGGGGAAAGACCCGGCTACTACGCCACTCACGGGGAATCGGCTATACTTATGGAGCGAGCAGTGAGCAGTGCCGAATGAACCGTGATGAGAAGCGTGAGCGGGTTTTTCCGCTCACCGTTCACCGTTCACTGTTCACAGTTCACAGTTCACTGGGGGTACACAATGCTTCTTGAGCAGTTTCAATCGGATGCTCTTACCAGAAACCTCGACCTTACGAAAACCGAGGTGGTGATCCCGCAGACCTTCAAGACCCTGGAAGAAGCGGTCCTCGGCTATGCAGGCAAGGAAAAGCAGGCTCGCGAGCTTCTTTTGGAATATCATCACAAATACAGAAACTGGCATTTTGTCGTGCAGGAAACGCAACGCTATGCCATCGGCAATTTGCGGCTGTATCGAAACAGCGCCCTTTGCGGCAAGGTGATATACCTGCTTTCCACCATGCTGCTCGATGCCCTGGTGAGCTCCGAGCAGTTCGAAATCAGAAGTCTAGCAGCCGATCACCTGCTCTCCTACTGGATAAAGCTTGTTGAGGAAATGGGCGAAGAGCTTGCGAAACCCGCTCCGAGTCCAATCGACCCAGAAGGCGTGGAAAAGGTTTTCGAAACCGACACCTCCTGTCATGAGGGCATCCTCAGAGATTTTTTCCGCAGGCTCCTGGAGCTTCCCGAAGCGCCTTTCGAATTTTTGCTGCGCAGCTTTTATCCGCCCAAGCGCATAGCCGCAGAATTGCTCAACACCTGGCAAAACAACGAATCCCTGGCCGAACTGAGAGGCTTTCTCGAAAGGTTTTTCAGAGACACCTACCGGTTCTGGCTAAACCGGGAGGACCCCTGCGCCTGGCTCGACCGACAGGACAAAAAGTTCAAACCGCCCGAATCCTGGCAGGAGGATTTTACCCCGCTCGGCCATGCAAGTTTACAAAAATACCTGCAGCTTCTCGATACCGCCGTAACACCCGAACCCGATCACCAAAAAGCGATTCGATCTCTGCTCGCGATGACCGACTTCCACGATCTAGTCCAGCTCTACCTGCACTTACCGCAAAAGCTGGCCCAGAGAGGAAGTAGCCCCACCTCCCCTGCGGGTCCCGGCGATGCTGCGCAGGAGGCGCATCCCCTTCCTTTCGGCGAGGTGGAGCTTGTCGCCTTTGCCAATCACATGAGCATGCTGGTGCGCCTCAAGATCCTGGAGGTAAAAGGACTGGAGGCCATTCACGAGGATGTGCTCCGGGAAATCAACTTCGAGATCGGCAGGTGGATAAAGCAAGAATCGGGCGATCAACTGGAGGCGCTGCTCGAGCGCATTCTTGCGGCCCTGGCGGTTTGCCTGCAGGACCACCCGCAGGCGGCCCTGCAGATCATCCGCACGATAGGCCTGGAGATCACAGCGACCGACCAGAGGCCGGTCATAGATTTTTTTCTCCGCCGGATCATCCGGCTGGGGTTTCAGGCTCCCATGCTCGGCCGGGTCAACAGCAGCTGGCAGATAAGCGTAAACCCGGCCCACCTTCTGAATGTGCGGGTCTGGCTCGACATCATAAAATCCAACCCCTTACGGTGCAGGCATCTTTTGTCCGCACTCATAGTAAATCTGACTTTGGGCGGGGTGTTCATCCGGGACACCGATTTATTCCAAAAAGACGTCTCCCAGCTTTTAAACGCCCCCATCCGTCCTGTCTACAACCTGGTAAAGCAACTGGCCAAGCTGTTCCCCGTCTACTTCAGCCAGATCGGGGCCGAGGGACTCCTGCGCAAGGTCTCCACGGATATCGATGAGATCACCGCCAGAAGCGACCGGCTGATCCACTTCCTGAGAAAACAAAGCCACGTGGAGAGCAACAACATAATCGTCTCTTCCATCCAGGCGATCATCGAATACTGGCGCACCAGGGACAAAAGGGTGCTCGAGGGGCTCATTCCCGAGGAGGTCTACAGCGCCATTGACGAACGCGGCCCCCTGGTCGACGATATCCACAAGGTCTTCGAGTTCATCTTCAGCGCCCGGACGATCAACCACGTCGAAGACCTGCTCGATTTGAGCGAAGACCAGGCCCGCGCCCTTACCGGCCAGATCCCCGGGATCCCGGAAAGCGAACGCTCCCGCGCGTTTCTCATGATTCAGTTCTATCAGCTGCTGCATGAAAAGTACGCCTTGAGCTTCAAGGACATCAACATTCTTCTCCAACGCGCACAAGCCATCGGACTACCCGACCCGGCCGACCTGCTCGCCGCCCTCGACAACTCCGGCGAGGACAAATTCGTGTTGCTAAACGCCATCCTCGATTATCTGCGCGAACTTCGGGAAATCATTCTCACCCCGGGCGAACTCAGAACCATGGAAAACATCTACTACAAGCGCCACATCGCGGTGGATATTCCCTCCATGTACGGCTCCTACAACGAGCCGCGCTTCGATGCGCTCGGGCTGACCTTTCGGCTGGAAAACCTCGCAAACGTGATGTTTGAGGAAATCATACTTTCCATCAACCTCAGTTTCATCACCAAGGCGACCTTCCACCGGATTGCCCGGTTTATCCCGCTCTTCATAAAAGCCCTCGAAATCGACGGGATTTCTTCGAGCCGGCTCCAGAATCAAATGGAACTGTTCGACAAGGCCCTGGAGGTCCCCCGATTTTCTCATTCCCAATACATCGATATCTTCAGAGGCTTTTCGGAGACCATCAAGCAGATCATCCAGACCCATTACGGTTCGATCCACGATGAGAATCTCGACCTCATAATCAGGCAGGCCGACCGCTCCGAACTGATTCAACGCTATCAACGAGAAAACGAGAACGCGGCCGAAAAAACCCAGCGCGTCTCGGAGAGTTTCCTTCGCGATCTGATCGCCAGGACTTTCGGGCTGCAGTATTTCGATCATTTCATCACCAGCATTCTCACCACCCTTTCCACACAGAGAAACGAACTGAGTGTTGAGGACCTCGATCTTCTGCTCAGCTACGATCCGTGCCGGACCGTGTCCCACCTGTATCGGCCCAACATGGAGACCCACGATTCCATCTACATGGGCAGTAAAGGCCACACGCTCGCCAACCTGTATGCGATGGGAGTGCGGATCCCCCCCGGTTTTGTCATCACTACCGAGTATTTCCGCTGCAGACCCGTCATAGAAAATTTCTGGCAGCCGCGCGAAGATTTCGAGCAGCGGGTGATGCAAACGGTTTCCCAGATCGAAATTGAGTCGGGCCGCAAATTCGGCCATCCCGGAAACCCTCTTCTTTTTTCGGTTAGAAGCGGCTCGGCGGTTTCCATGCCCGGCATGATGAACACGTTTTTAAACGTGGGGATAAACGAGCAAATCGTCGAAGGCCTGATTGCACAAACCGGCGAGGTATGGTTCGCCTGGGACAATTACAGACGTTTCATTCAGTCATGGGGAATGTCTTTTGGCATCCCGCGCGACGAATTCAGCGCTGTTATGAACCGGTACAAGAAAAAATACGGAAGAGCGGTAAAGCGTGAATTCTCCCCGGTCGAAATCCGGGACTTGAGCCGCGCCTACCGGGAAGTGCTGCAGGCTCATTCCACCGAGTTCTGCGAATCTCCCCGGGAACAACTCTTCACGGCCATACGGCTGGTGGTCGAATCGTGGGAATCCCGCAAGGCCAAAACCTACCGGGAAATCATGATGCTTTCGGACAACTGGGGCACCGCGGTCTCCGTCCAGGCGATGGTATTCGGTAATCTCGACATTCATTCGGGAGCCGGGGTCCTCTTCACGCACGATCCGCGCACCTCCGAGGACCAGGTGGCGCCGGTTGGCGATTTCACTTTGGGAAACCAGGGCGAAGATGTCGTGGGGGGCCTGGTCAAAACCCTGCCCCTCTCCGAGCGGCAGAGAATGCGAGAGGGTAAGGAGACTTCGCTCGAAGCCCTTTTCCCGCGTGTCTACAAAAGACTGCTCGAGATATCGAGAAAGCTTGTCTATGAAAACCACTGGGCGCCGCAGGAACTCGAGTTCACCTTCCAAGGAGAGAGCGAGGAAGGCGTCTATGTTTTGCAATCCCGCAACATGACTCCCCGCACAAAACGCAGCTATCCGGTATTCAAAAAGAGCCCGGAACTCGAGGAAAACTACCTCGGAAGCGGCATCGGAGTCAGCGGAGGCGCCATTTCCGGGCTCGCGGCCTTCGATTCGGAATCCATCAAACGGTTAAGGACCCAGCACCCCGAGCAACCGATCATCCTGATTCGCTCGGATACGGTCCCTGACGACATACACGAAATCTCGATCTCCGACGGGGTCCTCACTGCCAAGGGAGGCGCCACCTCGCACGCGGCCATCGTCGCCCACCGACTCGATAAGACGTGCGTGGTGGGTCTTAGCCGCATGAAGGTGCGCGACGCGGAAAAAAGATGCGTGATCGACGGACATACGGTAAAGATCGGCGATGAGATCAGCATCGACGGCAGAAGCGGGGCCGTCTACCGGGGAGCCGCCCAGGTCGAGCGCGTGGACCTTTCGACAGGTCCGGACTATGAGTAGAAACAACACGGGAAGGAACAAAACCATGAAACACGTGAGTTACCTCGAAGTCGAAGGCAAAAGAATCGAGGAAGGCGGAGCGCACGGGGTTGTGATCCGCACGGTCATCGGGGAAGCGGACAAGGCGCCCAATTTCCACATGCGCGTCATAAGCTTTGAGGAAGGGGGCGCCACCCCCCGCCACGCCCACGCGTGGGAACACGAGGTGTTTATCCTCAAGGGCGAGGGCAGCCTGGAGGTGGATGACAAAACCGTAGAGCTGAAACCGGGAGACGTGGTGTTTGTTCCCCCCGAATCTCTGCACTGCTTCCAAAGCGCCCGGGGCATGGAGATGCTCTGTATGATCCCCAAGCCCTAGCGGTACCTGGACGATACCGCCTTATCCTTTTTCTTCCTCTTGTGCATCGACTCTATAATCATCAAATAGCAAAAGAGCGGGGGAATGTTTCCCCCGCGCCCCCCCTGGAGCCGCGTTGCGGCCGTTTGCGCCACAGGGGGCAATATCTCCCGCCGATTTGCGAATGACTTGCGTATTTGTAACAAACGTCTTATAGTTCTCCCGACCCAGGCGTGCGAATAGAATTATTTTCGAACAACAATCAACTCCAGCGAATGCGAAGGTGACGTTTCGCACTGATTTTGGCGCGTCATCCCGTGGGCGATTGATCCAGAGGAGGATTACAATGAGATTTCAAAACAGGAATTTGTTCATTCTTTTGCTTCTTGCTGCAGCCGGTATTTTTGCTTTTTCTCCCTGCTCGGCGAAAGCCGATTCGATGACCGCAGGCCAGAAAGCGGTTATGGCCGGCGCAAAGCAGATGCTTAAGGGAAACCAGATGATTATGAAAGCGCTCGCCAAAAAGGGAGTAAAGAACGCCGACCTTGAGACAGCCCAGAAGCAAATGAACGATGGCTACAACATGGTGGTTAAGGGCAACAGCATGATGACCGGAAGCACCATGTCTCAGGGACAGGATATGATGAAAAAAGGCGCGTCGATGATGCTGGCTGCCCAGAACACCACAAACGCCATTGTTCATAAAAATGGGTGGGTCAAAACGTGTGCGGTCGACCTGCACGAATGCCACTACGCCAAGGAAAAGATCGAACACGGCGCAGCAATGTGGTACTTCGGGGGCGTAGGGTTCTAGACCGGCGAGACTGTAGAGCGCCGGAAAATGGCAGCGCCTGGGGCGGGGCTTTACTGCAAAATGAACAGGGGCATGTACGCAAGGGGTGCGGCAAACAATGCGCATCCATTCTGCATGTCCCTTTTCCGTCTAGCTCCCCAAGTTTTAAGAGGAAATTGGCAGGAACCGTATTCGAATTCGGTTCTGATCGAAAACAACGATGCTTCCCTTCTCCAACGCTTCGGATAAATGGGAGAGGTTGGCCAGGATGAGTTCTGCTTGTTGCCACGGTCTGCGTTCCGTGCCTCGACGAAATAGAATGACTGAGGGCCTCGGGAGCCCCCAGAAGGCAAGCAGCGTACCAAAATCGGTATCCGCCGACACAAGGATACGGTCTTCCTCCATGGCTCTGGCGAAGATGGCTGAATCATCTTCAGACTGCAGGCCGATTTCCCTTACATGTACAACATCCAGCCCAGAGCTACGGAGTGCAGCGGCAACAAACGGCGACAATGCGTTATCGATAAGGAATTTCATGCCACCTTCACCAGAGGAATCTCACGCTCTCTGACAGCCTCAGCCGCATATCGGAGTCCTTCGGTGATATCGTCTCGCTCCAAGTCGGGATAAGCCGTGAGTATTTCGTCAAAGCTCATACCATCCGCAACCATGTCGACAATGGCGGCTACCGGGATGCGCAAACCGCGTAAACACGGCACTCCGCCCATCTGATCAGGACTGACCGTTATCCGGGTGTACTTCATCGCTCTCCTCACATCCTCCCTGCAGCAATCATAACTTCCATTCTATACGATAAGGAAGGCATATTCCATAACCGGGATGGGGGCACTGGCCGCTTGAGGCCCACTTCAGACCTTTTTCAAAACCTTCAGGATCGCAATAAGGCCGTCGTCCCTCCATCGGGCGATCTCTTCGGTGGTACGCCCTTCATCGGCCGTGCGATTGGCCATTTCCCTGTCCACCCCCTCCTGTGCCCTGTCTTCCCAGCCCGGCGGCCATTTCTTCCAGGTCGCCATATCTTCCCACCAGAACTCCACGGAGTTTTCCACGTGGCGCAAAAGCCCCTTGATTCCGTGGGCGCCGCCTCCCAATTGATAGATGAGATTGGGCCCCATCAATGCATAGCGCAACCCCGGACCGAAATTGACGGCCTTGTCGACGTCCTCGACCGAACAGACCCCGCGCATCACCAGATCGACGGCTTCCCGGTAAAGAGCCATGGAGAGCCGGTTGGCGATAAATCCGAGGGCCTCCTTCTGCAAAACCACAGGCTCCTTTCCCAGCGCCTCGTAAAAGGCAACCGCCTTTGCCACCGTGGTCTCGCTCGTCTTTTCCCCCTTGCTGATCTCAACGAGCGGAATGAGATGGGGGGGATTGTAGGGGTGTGCGCCAAGGCACCTGTCGGCACGCTTGGATTTTTTGGAGATCTCCGTGATGAGAAGCCCGGAAGTACTGCTCGCAAATACAGCATCTTCCGAAGCATATTTATCCACCTCGGCAAGCAGTCTCTGTTTTACCTCGTAATTCTCAAGGACCGACTCCTGCAGGAATTGAGCGCCTTCTACGGCATCCTCGATGCTCGTGGTAAATGAGGCAAGCTCCATGGCGGTCTTCATTTCTCCAGCGCCCAGTATCCCTTTGGAGACGAGATATTCCAGGTTCGCGCCGATTCGACTCTTCGAGGCTTCCACCGCTTCCCGGCTAATGTCATAGATCGTTACCCGAAAACCCTTCCAAAGAAAGTTGGTCGCCCAACTCGAGCCGATGAGCCCTCCTCCCAGCACTGCGACCTTTTCTATCCCTACTGTTTTCATGAAGACCTCCTTAGAGAAGCGAAAGGCAAAAGAGCAATGGAGTGCGGTTATAGCACACGAAAAATGAATGGTGCAAAAACAATTACCCGTTAGAATACAGTCTATCCCGGAAGTGGCAAAAACAATCGGAATCGAGGCGCTTCTAATGAAACCGGTTGCCTTGAACGACCTTGCCAAAACTGTCAGACTCGTGTTGGATAAAACGCGCAAAACCGGATAGAGCTATATATAAATTCCACAACCCACATAGGCACTCTCTCCGGGAATCGCGCAGATATAGGCGCTCTTAAGAGAAGGGGCGCTCGCCCCCGGCTTGGGC
>JBMFWU010000053.1:15936-32383 GCA_049964955.1 Syntrophobacteraceae bacterium | reverse complement strand
AGCTATATTGCTAAAAAACGCCTTAGATCGTTGTAAAATCAGGTAATGCTCCCAATGAAAGTGGGTATATTGGAGATACCCGGCACGGCTCTTTCAATGGGGAAGACTTACGACGCAGTGATAGGTAAAGACAAATTTTGTGAAGTCCCGAAATCGGCGGTGCACGTAGGTTACTAGCGTTGCGTCCCGTAAATTTGATTATATTCCAAGTCCGTGTTGGGCATCGCTTACGCTCAGCCCAACCTACAGTTCTACAGTTCCGATCAAATTATATATCGAGGAACTTAAGGGACGTAACACTAGTTGTTGGTTGTCTGCAACTACCAACTACCAACTAGAAACTAGCAACTAAAAACTAGCAACTCCGATCGGTGCAGGGAAAATAGACGCTAAAAACACTTCCTTTATCCGCCTCGCTTTCGAGGCGCACGAAGCCGCCGTGGGCTTCGGCGATGCTTTTTACGATGGCAAGCCCCAGGCCGGTGCCGATAATGTAGCGCGTCTTTTCGTTTTTGATGCGGTAGAAGGGGGAGAAGACCCTCTCCTGTTCTTCGGGGGAAATGCCGATGCCGGAGTCGCGCACGCTCATTTTGAGGTAGTCGTTTTCTATTGAAGCGGAGATGACCACCTTTCCGCCTTCCGGGGTGTATTTGATCGCATTGGTGATGAGATTGGAGAGCACCTCCTCCATGTTTCGCCTGTTTACGAACAGGGAGGGCAACTCGGGGAGCGGCTCGAGTTCCAGAGAGATTTGTTTTTCCCGCGCGGCCGCTTCGTGGAAAGCCGCCTGGTCCTGGAGAATTTCAGCAGGGTTCACCCGTTCTTTCTCGACGGTTATGAGACCCGATTCGATCCTGGCAAGATCGAGCAGTTCGGTGGAAAGGCTGAGCAAGCTTTTGATTTTTTCGGAGGCGCGGCCCAGAATTTCCATCTGCTTGGGGGTCGTCTCCCCGGCCAGCCCGTCTGTGATCACGTGCAGCTGGGCAAGCACCGAGTTGAGGGGGCTGCGAACTTCGTGGGAAACCATCGAAACGAAGTCCGACTTGATCCGTTCCATTTTTTTCTGATCGGTTATGTCGTGGAGCACGGCGATCGCCCCCACGTTCCTGCCGGCCCTGTCCCGGAAGGGAATGCAACGCGCGTCCAAAACCGCCTCGGGGGTCCCTGCACCACTTTCGCGCACCAACTCCTCGCCATATTCCCGGAACTCCTCTTCGGGTGTCGCGAGCGCGCTGTCGATAAGGGATTCGATCCCGGGATGGCAGCACACCTCACGAACGGGAAGGCCCACCACCTGCTCTTCCCTGCAGCCGAGCATATGGAGGAAAGCGGGATTGGCGAGTACCAACCGCTTTTGGGCATCCACCGCCATGACTCCGTCGCTCAGATGATCTATGAGCACCCGCATCCGGGATTTTTCGTTTGCGATGTCCTGCAGGGCCTGCGTGTATTCGATCGCCTTGGTCACAAGCAGCCGCAGCTGCTCGGGGGTAAAGGGCTTGGGCAGAAAATCGAAGGCGCCCTTTTTCATTGCCTCGATGGAGTACTCCACAGTCGCGTAGCCGCTTATCACGATAATGACCGAGTCGGGGTGCAGGGCCTTTACCCGCGCGAGCACATCGAATCCGGAAAGGCTCGGCATCATGAGATCCAGCAAAACGATGTCGTAGCATTTCTCTTCAATCATCCGCAGCCCGACTTCTCCGGAGTCGGCCGTTTCGACATCGAAGCCTTCCTGGCTCAGCACCTTTCGGCAACCTTCCCGAATGCGCTGCTCATCGTCTACAACCAGGATGGCAGGTTGCCGCAAGTTCTGCGATGTGGCTAGGTCTTTCATGATGTGGGTTTCTCCAGTCCGCACGTAAGAGAGCTCAGGTTTTCCGAGGAAGCGCTACACTGCCGGGAATGTCACCAGGAATGTCGTGCCCTTTTGGCCGGTGTTCTTCACTTTGATGACGCCGCCGTTATCCCGCACGATTCCGTAAGCGGTGCTCAGCCCCAGGCCGGTGCCCTTTCCCACCTCTTTGGTTGTAAAAAAGGGGTCGAATATTTTGGGAACATTTTCCTCGGAAATCCCGCAGCCGGTATCGGACACTTCGAGGCAGGCCTCCTGGCCGTCGGGGCTAAGAAATGTGCGCAGGGTGAGAGTTCCCTCTCTTTCCATTGCGTCTATGGCATTGATGATCAGATTGATAAAGACCTGGGTGAGCTGGTTTTTATCCGCATGGATCGACATCCAGTCGTCGGAAAACTCCTTTACGACCTCGATGCGCATGAAAAGACTCTGGTCTCGGATGAGGCGAAGACTTTGCGCGACAAGATCGTTGAGTTCCAAAGTCTCCTTATCGGGCAGGGTCTGGCGGCTATAGGCGAGAAGGTTCCGCACGATTTCCCGGCACCGGTTGGCGTCCTCGATCACGTAGCGCAGGTCGTCTTTTCGCGGATCTCCCTCTTCCATGTTTTCGAGCACCAGGTTGGCATAGAGGAGGATGCCCGTGAGGGGATTATTGATTTCATGGGCGACACCGGCGGCCAACCGGCCAAGGGAGGCCATTTTTTCGGCCTGCGCGACCCGCTCCATCACTTGGCGCATGCGCTCTTCCTGAGCCAGTTTTTCCCTCAGGTCATTAAATATCCCCATCGTGGCGAGTTCTTCATCGCCTTCGTAGATGATCGCAGCCGAAAGTTCGACGGGGATCAACTCCCCCCGGGAATTGACGATATCGACCCGGGTGCAGGGAAACCTGCCCTTGCCGCCGACCTGACTGTTTCGCATCGTTCTCATGATTTCTTCGGCCTGGCCGGGCGGGTGCAGGTTGATCGTATTGAGCTTTTGCTTGGCCTCCTCCAAGGTGTAGCCGATGATCTCTTCGGCAGCGCGGTTCATTACCAGGATGTGCCCACGCATATCCGCTGCCAGGATGGCGCTTGTCGAACCCTGGATGGCCTTTTCGAGAAAGCCCCTGAGTTCGCTCAGTTCTTTCTCCATCGTCTTTATTCGCGTAACATCGCGAATACTTTCGATGATGTATCTGACCTGGCCTTCCTCGTCGAGGATGGGAGAAAAAACCCTGTCCTCCCACCTGTCTTCGCCGTTTTCGGCTTCCACCCGCCTC
The DNA here is from genome assembly GCA_049964955.1 of Syntrophobacteraceae bacterium. GTDB lineage: Bacteria > Desulfobacterota > Syntrophobacteria > Syntrophobacterales > Syntrophobacteraceae > SbD1. Next base: position 29,267 of record JBMFWU010000053.1, on the reverse strand, counting down.
AAAACCGTCTGCCCTTCCCCACTTTCCAGCACAGCGGGCAGCGGGCACCCGTCGAGGGGGCATGTGTCAAAAAAGAAGTCGTGGCAGGATTTGCCGACGACCTGTTCTTTGGAAACACCGTATTTTTTGAGAAAATTGATATTGGCGCTCAAAATGGTCCTGTCCGGCTTCAAAATCAGCGTGGGGAAGGACAGTGTGTCGAACACACGGACATTCCAGTCGAATTCCCCATTATTTTCCGTGGCGCATGCCAGTCGACCAATTTCAGCCAATGCAGACGTCCTCGCCTGAAGAGCGGCCAGGGCAGCCGAGTCGAAAAGCGCGGGGGCGCTTATCGCCCCCTGCGCCGCCAGGCGGCTCCTGTAGCGGGGGAAATTTCCCCCGCCCTTTTTGTCTTTAGCGAATCAGGTTGTCCCTCACGACTTCCATGAGCCTGTCGAGATCGATCGGCTTGGCGATGTAGTCGTCCGCGGGGGTGGATTTACCGTCCTGATGCGTATACCTGCTGCTTTTGACGTTTTCGGCCACCGCAGTCAGCAGCACGACCGCGATATCCTTGAACTGGGGATCTTCCTTGATCTCCCTGCACAACTCGTAGCCGTCCTTTCTGGGCATCATGACATCCAGGAGCACCAGATCGGGCTTTTCCTGCCTGATCTTTTCCCACGCCTCGATGCCGTCGTACGCCTTGGCAACCCGGAAGTCGCTGCCCTGGAGCTTCATGGAAACAGCCTCAACCAGATCGGGATCGTCATCCACCACCAAAATAAGCCGTTTATCGCTCATGCTGCCTTCTCCTTTGGTTGGCCGGTCCAAGCGGGGCCGGACATGGCGCGCCCACTGGTTTTGGCGCGCCCCCTCGCCTTCCTGTCTCCCGGCATGCTCTTCTTAGAATGAGGGTCTGGGCAAAAACCCGGCTCTTTCCACAATTTCAGGCACCCTGTGTTCCCATTCGATAGCCATGAGGTGAAAACCGCTCACGCCCTTGACCTGTTTCAGCCGCTCGATGGTCTCAAGGCACATCTTGATACCCTCTTCGGCCTGCTTTTCCTTGGGGACCCCGCCGATGCGCTTTACCACATCGTCAGGGACGTCCATCCCGGGGACTTTGTTTTTCATGTATTTGGCCATCCCGACCGATTTCATGGGAGTAATGCCCGCAAGGATGTAGACCTTCTCATGCAGACCGCGCTCCACCACCCCTTCCATCCACTTTTCGAACTTCTCGACGTTGTAGATGCACTGGGTCTGTACAAAATCCACCCCGGCGGCGACCTTTTTGGCAAGCCGTGCGACGCGCAGCTCAAACGGATCGGCAAAGGGGTTTGCGGCGGCGCCGACAAACATCTTCGGAGCACCGTCGATTTGCTGGCCTCCCTGGAACAGCCCCTCGTCGCGCATCGTTCGCACCATGTCCACGGCCTGGATGGAGTCGATATCATGGACGGCGGCGGCCATCGGGTGGTCTCCGAAGCGCGGATGATCTCCCGAAAGACACAGCATCGTGTCGATGCCGTGCGAGTAGGCGCCGAGGACCTCGCTTTGCATGGCGAGGCGGTTTCTGTCTCTTGTGACCATCTGGAGAAGAGGATTGAGGCCCATCTGCTTTATGAGAATGCAGGCCGCAAGGCTCGACATTCTCACCATGGCCGTCTGGTTGTCGGTGACATTTACCGCATCGACACAGCCGCGAAGCATCTCGGCCTTTTCCCTCACCTTTGCGGGAAGAGCGCCGCGCGGAGGACCGCACTCGGAGGTTACAGCCAGTTGTCCCGATGCCAAGATTTTTTCGAGTATGCTATCGGTCTTCATTATGCAAGGTCCTCTCTCACAATTTTCCTTGGGCCCGCACCCCGTCCGGTGCGCCAGTCCTTCGCAGGGATGTTCTTCTCGTACAGGTCGAGCCTTCCGAGGGTCTTGAGCCGGTCCCAGATGAGCTGCCAGGCGCAGTCGATATCCGGGTCTACCTCGCATTTGCCTTTGGTAGAACCGCCGCACGGACCGTTAAATATCTGCTTGGAGCAGCGCGCAACCGGGCAAACCCCGCCAGTCGTACCCAGCACGCAGTCGCCGCAGCCGGCGCACCGCTCGGCCCACACCCCCTGCCTTTCGGAGGCGCCCATGAACTTGGTATTCACCGCCGGCAGGACGACCTTTTCCTTGAAACGCCGCGCGACTTCCTGGACCCCGCACCCGCAGGCCATCGAGACCACCGCGTCGGCCTGGTCCATGAGAGGAACGAGTTCCTCGACATACTCCGGGTCGCACTGCCGCTCGAGGGTGAGTTCTTTTATTTCGAAGGGCTTGGCTTCCTTCATGAAATGCATCTGGAGCGCCGAGGAAAGAAGCGCCACCTCTTTTCGTCCACCCGCAGAGCACACCGTGACGCACTCGTTGCAGCCGACGAGAAGAATTCGCCGGTAGGGGCTCACGAAGTTGATAAGTTCTTCCATTGGTTTACGTTCGGCGGTAATCATCTCAGCTAACTTTCTCCTTTTTTTGGAAATCAGCCTGCAGCACGTTCGCTATTGCCCAGTGCGTTCTTTGTCGGGTTTGGACCCAGGAGGCGAATCTTTTCCGTAAACTCGGAGGCGGTCTTGGCAAACACCTCGCCCATGCCCGCCGACATCAGGAACATCTCGGCGCGTTCGCCTCCGATTCCGATCTCATCAAGCAGCTTCTTTACGTAGGCCACGCGTTTTTCCGCTCTGGTGTTGCCGCTCCTGAAGTGGCAGTCGCCCTCCAGGCATCCGGCCACGTAGACGCCGTCGGCGCCCTTCCTCAAAGCCTCCATCAAATGGATCGCAGACACCTTGCCCGAGCACGGGACCCGTATAATCTTAACGTTCGCAGGATAATGAAGCCTTTTGCTGCCGGCCATATCCGCGGCCGTATACGCACAGTAGTGGCAGCAGAAAGCTACTATAACCGGTTGGAAGTTGTCCATCACGCCGTCCTTTCAAATAGTCCGTCCAACTTGGCAAAAATCAGGTCGTCTTCATACCGCATCAACTGAATGGCCTGTGCGGGACATTCGGAGGCGCAAACACCGCACCCGTGACACTTGGCCGGGTCGATTTCCGAATGGCCCTCGGCATTGATGAAGGGCACACCGAAGGGGCAGGCGCGCGCGCAAATGAGGCAGGCGGCGCATCTGTTGCTGTCAACCCTTGCCACCTCAGCCCCCATGTTGATCGCATCCCCGGCAAGGAAGGTCTGGGCGCGGCTCGCCACGGCCTGCGCCTGGGTGATGCTTTCTCGAATGTTTTTGGGGGAGTGGGCGGCGCCGGCCACGAAAAACCCGGGGATCGGCAGATCGACCGGTCGGAGTTTGACGTGGTCTTCCAGGAAATAGCCGTCCGTGGTCCTGGGAAGATGAAAGATGACGCCCAGATCTTCGGTCGATTCCTCGTCGGCCAAAAACCCCGTGCTAAGCGCCAGGCAATCGCAGGGGATAGTGACTTTTCGTCCGAGCACCGGGTCGGTAAAGGAAACCGAGACCTTGTCGCCATCTGCGGCAACCGAAGGCTTGTCTTCCACTTCGTACGGAATGAAGATCACGCCGCTTTTCCTTGCCTTGGTGTAGAATTCCTCCTGCATGCCGGGCATGCGCATATCGCGGTAGAGAACAGATATGGAGGCATCGGGATTCAACTCCTTCATCCTCAGGGCGTTCTTTATCGCCGACTGGCAGCAGATGCGCGAACAGTTGGGATTTTCGGCGACGCGAGAGCCGACGCACTGGACCATCACCACGTTTTGGAGCGAGCGGACCGTCTCCGGGCTTTGTTCGATCAGGGCGTCGAGTTCCAACTGGGTGCGCACGGCCTTGTGGGAGCCCAGAAGCATCTCTTTGGGCCTGTTGGCCAGAGCGCCCGTCGCAAGGATCGTGATTCCATGAACGAGTTGGCGATAGACCATTCTCGGGCCGACCTGGACGCCGGTTTTAAACATGCCGGCCATCCCCGTATGGTCGACGACCACGGCCTGTTTGAGCACCTGGATGTTTTCGTGACTTTCCGTCTTTTTAATCAGCATTTCGAGAAAGCCCGGAACATCGGCGCCCTCCAGAGTTTTGTGCACCTTGGCCGCGTTGCCGCCCAGATGCTGCGATCTTTCGACCAAAAAGACCTTGAAGCCACCTTCGGCCAGGCTTAACGCCGCCTTCATACCGGCAACCCCACCGCCCACCACAAGGATGTCCTTGTTCATGGGAACGATGTGGTCGGTGAGAGGATGGGTCAGCCGAACCGCGCTCACCCCCATGTGCATCAATTCTTTGGCCTTGACGGCGGCAAAGGCAGGGTCGTCGGTGTGCACCCAGGTGTCCTGGTCGCGCAGATTGACGATTTCCAAAAGATACTTATTGAGACCGGCTTTTCGCAGCGTATCCTGGAACACCGCCTCGTGGGTCCTGGGAGAACATGCGCCGAACACTACGCGGTTGAGTTTCTCGGTTTTGATCGCTTCCTGAATCCGCTCGAGCGAATCACGGCTGCAACCGTGACCGATCGGTTCGGAGACCACGACGCCCGGAATGCTTTTCAGCCCCTCGGCCATGGCCTTCACATCGATCACACCGCCGATGTTGTTTTCGCAGTCGCATACAAAGACGCCGATTCTTTGGTCCTCGGCGCTGATGTCCCGTTCGGGCGGGAAGTCTTCTTTCTTTTCGTTAACGACCCGCAGGGGGCTCAAATCCGCTGCCGCGCAGCAGGCGGCCGCACCTGCCTGGACCAGGGTTTCGGGAATGTCCTTGGGGGTTTCGAAAAGACCGCACACATAGATGCCGGGCCTCGAAGAGGCAACGGGTTCAAAACTTCCCGTCCTGGCGAATCCGTAATCGTTTAGCTCGACGTCGAGCTTACGGGCAAGCTCTTTTACATCGGCCGGAATGCGAAAGCCGGTGGTGAGCACGACCAGGTCGAATTCCTCGCCTGCAGGGGCTCCGGCCCCGTAGGTCGAGTAGTTGATATAGAGGTTCCCGTTCATCGTCTTGTCGTCGTTGAACACGGGATCGATGGTGTGGGGGCGGCTGCGCACAAAACGGACCCCGTATTCGTTTTTGGCCCGCTGCAGATAGAGCTCGTAGTCCTTGCCGTATGTACGCATATCCATATAGAAGATGGTGGTCTCGATGGCATCGGAGAAGCGCTCGCGGGTAACGATGGCTTCTTTCAGCGCGTACATGCAGCAGGCGCTCGAACAATAGGGGGAAGCGCCCTTCTGGAGCCCTCTGGAGCCAACGCACTGGATCCAGGCGACCTTGCGGGGCTTTTTGCCGTCGGAGGGCCGCATCAGCAGCCCGCCGGTCGGCCCGGAGGCAGAAAGGATCCGCTCGTATTCCAGGCTCGTCACGACGTTGGGGTAGGCCCCGTATCCATAGGTATCCAGCACGCTCGGGTCGAAGAGCTCGGCACCCGGCGCCAGGATGATCGCTCCGGCATCGATCTGCCGCGCCTTTGGCAGGTCCTCGGTCATGATTGCCCCGGCCGGACAGACCTTGGCCACTTCCTCGATGTTTTCACACGCATCGATATCTATCGAAAACGCATAGGGGGTAGCCTGGGGATAGCGCATGCAGGTAGGCGCGCGGTGGTCGAGACCGGGGGTAAAGCGCACGCAACCGGGAAACTGCCGGTAGCACTCGCCGCAGGCGGTGCATTTTTGCAGGTCGATAAATCGCGGCCGCGTGGTAACGCTTGCCGTGAAGTTGCCGACACTGCCCTCGAGGTTTTCGATCTCGGTCATCGTCATGAGTTCGATGTGGAGCTGACGGCCGCTCTCCGAGAGGCGCGGAGACAGGGTGCACAGGTCGCAGTTGTTGGTGGGAAAGGTGCGGTCGAGACTTGTCATGAGGCCGCCGATCGAGTAGGACTTGTCTACCAGCACCACGTCCCGCCCTGCCTCCGCAAGGTCCAGGGCCGCCCGTATGCCGCCCATACCCCCGCCGACTATCAGAACTTTGTTGCTGAATTGGGATTGTTTTTGCTCTTGCATTGCCGTTCAGTACCCCTCTATACGTGGATGAATGTAGTCCGCATTATAACGGGAAAGAGTAAACGATCAAAGGCCCGCATACTCCAGCACATCGGGCAGACGGTGTTCCCACCCGAGGGTGACGATCCGCACGCCTTGGGAAAGCTGTCTCAGGGCCACGAGGGTCTCTGCGGCGATGCGCACACATTCCATCTCGCGGTCGGAGGCTTTGCGGATACGGCGGATGAGGTCTTCCGAAATGCCTGCTTCGGGCTCGTTTGTCGCGATGTAGCGGGCAGCACCCACAGACTTCAGCAGGTACACGGTGGAGATGATGGGGATTTTCAGACTCTTGGCCTTGCCCAGGAAGGACTCGAAGCGGCCCACGTCGAAGACCGGAGGAGTGAGGAGAAATTTCGCGCCCGCTTCCACCTTCTTTGCCGCAACTGCCAATGCGCTATCCAGAGATTTTTCATCCCGGCATTGGGGAATGGCGCATCCGACCAGAAAGCTGGGAGCACCCGTCAGGTCGCTTCCGCCCAGATCGGTCCCAGCTTCGAGCGAGCGAACCGCGTGGAGCAACCCCAGTTCGTCGAGATCGTCCACGGCCCGGGCCTCTCGATGATCCCCGTTGCACACATCTTCCCCGGAGACCACCACCAGGTTCTGAACCCCCAGCGCATACGCCGCAAGCAGATCGGACTGCAGAGCCATGCGGTTTCTGTCCCGGCAGTACACGTGAATGAGGGCTTCCATTCCCTGCTGGTGCATCAGAACCGCCCCGGCAAGGGCGCTCATCCTCATGACGCCGTCGTCCATATCAGGCACGATAACCGCGTCCACACGGCCCTTGATCCTGCGCGCGTTCTGGATTAGCTGCGTAGTGTCAACGCCTTTGGGCGTATTCATTTCCGCAAGGACCACAAATTCGCCTGACAGGAGTCGTTTTTGAAAACTCATAAATCCCCTTTTCGTTTGTCAATGCAAATTCATCGTATTCGGACCGCCCGCTGCGAACGATCCTCTCCTTAGGATGGGGAAGACATTTGCTCTATCACTCCCGCAATCCGGGTCGTCCGAGACGCTCCTCGTCGGCGTTGCTTTCCCCAGACGAGGACCTGCCGGCAGGAAAGGCGGTCTTCCTGCAGTCGGGGACATGATCCGGATGGCTCCTTCAATTGCGTACTGCTCCTCTTTGGGGTCCCAGCGACATGTCCGGGGATTTTGCGAATCGCATTCTCTTAGGCAAAGTCGATGCCGGGAGTTACCGCGCGGGCTATAAGCTTTTTAGCGTACCGATGCCCCGGGTGCGCTTCATACCCTCACCGGAGCAGCCCGGAAAGACGGTTGTACCGTCAGGGGCGGCGCGCCCGAGGGCCAGCCGGCTTCGGCCTCAAATTTGCCACCGGATCGCCAAACGCTTAAAGGCTGGACAACTGCTGTTAATATCTACTAAAAAACCCAACGGAGATTTCTAACAGTTACCCCGAAAAATGTCAAATTATTTGCATCGAGTACGCGAGCAACCGGAAAATCCCCCCCTTGCAACCCTGACATTTACACACGGGGATGTACGGGGGGCGACAGCCCCCCTTCATATCTTCCGCATGAGTATCTGCACTGCGTTTCGGATACCGTCGAGGGTCAGGTCCTCCATCGGGAAGATGCGCCCGATCCGGTCGATGGTAATGCTTTCGGCGGACCAGTAGCGTTTGGGAACGGGATTTAGCCAAACACTTGCAGGAAAGGCTGTTCGCAAAAGTTTGAGCCATTCGATCCCGGGTCTTCGGTCGCTGGTATAGGTGTAGAGGGCGCCGTTTGCGGCCATCAGTTCGGAAGGCGCCATATTGGCGTCGCCGATTATGATGAGGTGCGTATCGGGACCGCGGGAGACGAGAGTTTCCCAGGAAACGGCCCTGGTCCTCTCCATGTTCTCGTAAACCGTTCCGTACAGGCAGTTATGGAAATAGTAGTATTTGAGGTCTTTGAACTTGTCCCTGATCTTGGTAAAGACGGATTTAACAAGCTGGAGGTAGGGCTCCATCGAGTAGCCGCCGTTATCGAGCAGCACCACAAGCTTCAGCCGGTCCCGAAACTCCTTTGCGAACACGAGCTCGATTTCTCCGCCGTTTTTTGCCGTCCGGCGTATGGTTTCCTCTATTTCGAGCTCCGTCTCCGGGCCCGCTCGCTTGAGGTTTTTCAATAAAGCCAGCGCCTGGCCGACATTACTTTCGGCAAGGCGTGCTTTGCCGCTGTAATTGAGATAATTCCTTCTATCGATGACCTTCTGGGCCGTACCGTGCAGCCCCCTTCCGTAGACCCGCACCCCTCCTCCGACCGACCCCGAGTGGCCGTAAGGCGACCGCCCCCCCGTTCCGATCCACCGGTTGCCCCCGTGGTGTGCGCCTTCCTGCTGTAAAAGCGTTTCCCGGAATCGCTTCAGCAGCTCATCGATCTCAAAGGTTCGCAGTTCGTCGAGCGAAATCGCCCCTCTTGCAACCTGCTCGCGCAGCCATTCCTCGAAAGGTTTTCCGGCAAACGCCGCCTCCCACTCCACCGGTTGGGCGCCCCCCTGTCCGAGAAAGAAGGCTGCGAAAACCCGCTCGAAGGCGTCGTAGTGTTCGACTTTTTTCACAAAGACCAGGCGGGCCAGTAGAAACAGTCGATCGATATCCGGGGCAAGCCCCTTTTGGATACCTTCGTAGAACTCCAGGATATACCGCACGCTTACAGGTATTTCCGCCTCGCGCAACTGCAGAATGAACGAAAGCAACAAAAAGACCCCTCCTGAGACATGGTGCTCATCGCCAGGGAGTTTTTTGGCCCGGCCCCCTGAATTTCAATAGGTCCCTGGACCGTTTGAGAAGGGTCCCGATGTGCCGGAGCGCTCTGCCTCCGCCCGGTTCGCCGCCGTTTCCCTCCGAGCGCAGGGCGCCGATCCAGTCGAGCAGCTCCGCAGTTGCGGGCGGCTTTTCGACCCCCCCGTCGCGCAGCCGGTAGAACTCGTTCAGGCAGGCGTTCAGAAAAAGTTCGGGGATATCGGGATAGTGAAGCCGAACGATGATGGAGATTTCCTCGGGGCCGGGAAACGGAATGTAGTGGCAGAAGCAGCGGCGTAAAAACGGGTCGGAGAGCTCCCGTTTGGCGTTACTCGTAATGATGATGATCGGCTTTTGCTTTGCTGAAACCTTGTGGTTTATTTCCCGGATGATAAAGGAGCCGTCTTCCAAGACATCGAGCAGGTTGTCCTGGGTGTCCGAATCGGTCTTGTCGATCTCGTCGAGAAGCAGGACCCTTCTATCTTCGGCAAGAAAAGCCCTCCCTATGGGTCCGAAGCGCAGATAGTCCCATATATCGTTTACGTCTCGACCCGACTCGCCGCTGCCAAACCGCGAATCGTTCAGCCGCAGCACCGCATCGTAAATATAGCAAAGCTCCTCGCCTTTAAAGGTGGACTTGCAGCGAGCCTCCTCCATCCTTGCCCCGAAAGCCCTCGCGATTTCAAACGCCAGTTGTGTCTTTCCCGTCCCCGCTTCCCCCATGAGAAGCAGCGGCTTTTCCATGGCGATGGCTATATTTACGATTTCCCCGAGCTCGGGGCCAAGGTAATAGTTCTCAGTGCCTTCGAATTTCATCCGCCTTCTCTCCGCTTTAAAGCTTCTTACATAGCGCAGGCCCCGTTCTTTTTCAACCGGGAAGGGTTTGGCGGAGCACTCGAAAAATTGTCACACCTTCAAGGTTTTCAGTGCTAGACTGCAGAAGATTCCACGTTTCATGAGTCCTGTCGGCTGTAGAGAGCGCTCCTCACAATCTATCCCGGAGGTTTCCCCATGCTCGTAAGAAACTGGATGACCAAAGACCCCGTCACCATCGATCAGGAAGCTTCAATGCAGGATGCATCCTCTCTTATGAGGAAGCACAAGGTCCGAATGCTCCCCGTGCTCAAAAACGGTAGACTCGTCGGAGTTGTTTCGGATTCCGACCTCAAGCGGGCTTCGGCCTCCGACGCCACCCTGCTCGACATTCACGAACTTCTCTACCTCATCGCAAAGATCAAGGTTCGCGACATCATGGCAAAACCCGCCATTGCCGTCCCCGAGGATTTCACCGTGGAAGAGGCCGCCCGCGAACTCATGGAACATAAGATATCAGGGGTGCCCGTACTGAACGCCGCGGGAAACCTCACGGGCATAATTACCCGCCACGATATTTTCAAAATCCTGCTGAGCCTTAGCGGACTGGACAAAAAGGGAATTCAGTTCGCCCTTCGGATCGACGACACTCCCGGTTCCATAAAGCTTCTAACCGATGTGATTCGAAAACACGGAGGGCGCATCGCCAGTATCTTGACCAGCTATGAGTATGTGCCCGAAGGCAAGCGCATGGTTTACCTGAGGGTCTATGCGATCGACAGCCGGATACTGCCCCTTCTTACCCGCGAACTGGGCGAAAAGGGCACTCTCGTATATTTTGTCGATCACATGAATAACGAAAGGAAGACATTCGAAGACGAAAAAGCATAACAACGTAGGTGAGTGGGTGAATCGGTGAATGGGGAAAGCAGGTCCACCCATTAGCCCATTCACCCACTCACCGATTCACCCATTCACCCACGTTTTTTTATTCACCCGAAAGATGATAGGCGATCGAATCGAGTTTTATGGAAAAATCCACGTTTTCCACCCGGCAGCAATCGGGTACCTGTATCTGCACGGGCGCAAAATTTAAAATTCCGTTAATCCCGGCCAGTACGAGTTGATTGGCAACGCTCTGGGCCGCGGTCGGAGGGGTGGCGATGACCCCCACGTGCACTTCCCGCTCCCGAACGATGTCTTCCAGTTCGTTTACGTTATTGATGACCAACCCATTCGGAAGGCATTTGCCCACTTTTTCCGGGTCGTTGTCGAAAGCTGCCGTGAATACATACCCATGCTTCAGGAAATTCTCGTGCCCCACCAGCGCCATCCCCAGATTGCCAAGCCCGACCATCGCCAGATTCCACGGGCGGTTCAGTCCGAGGATCTCCTTGATTTCACCGGCAAGTTCACTTACCCGATACCCTACCCCGCGAACTCCAAACTCTCCGAAGTAGGCCAGGTCCTTGCGGATTTGGGCCGGATTCACACTGCACTGCCGGGCAAGCCGCTCCGAGGAGATCACCTCCACGTCGCTTTCAAGCAACTCTTCGAGCGCGCGCATGTAGATCGACAGCCTCACGATAGTGGCCATGGGGATTTTGGCGAACTTCATTTCCTATCCTTAAACAGAGAAAAAGCGACTCCGCTTGCGCGTAAGTATGTGCTTTTGTTCACACAAGTCAACGCAAAAAAAGGCCTTCCCTCTCGAATCACGAAAGGGGCAGGCGGCCAAAACGCCGCCTGCCCCTTTACCTGTACTCCAAACCAAACCTGCCTATTTCGTCAGGCCCGCAAAACCCTGGATCAGTTTCGAAACCGGGTTGGCGTAGATCAGGATCAACGAAATAACCAGGGCGTAAATCGTAAGAGACTCGATCATGGCCAGACCGATCAGCATGGTGACCGTTACCTTGCCGGAAGCCTCAGGATTGCGCGCGATACCCTCGACTGCGCCCTTAACCGCCATACCTTGGCCGATACCGCATCCGTGCGCCGCAATCGCCACCGCCAAACCTGCTGCGATCGCCGAGAAAACGAAGAAATGCATTGCCGAAGCTTTGGCAGTATCGCCGGCGGCGCCTTGGGCGAAAGCTGCACAGGAAAAACCGAAAACCATAAGTGTCGTCAAAAATCCAACTTTTCTCTTCATGGAACAAAACCCTCCTGTCGCTTGAATTAGTAGATCAGCACTATGCGCACATGGCCTTCCCAACCACGTTTTCGCCAACTTTTAATGAGCGTGCTCGATCGCGCCGGCAAAGTACATCATCGAGAGGAGCACGAAAATAAAGGCCTGGATAAATCCGGTAAAGAGTCCAAGGAGCATCATCGGAACGGGCGCCATGTAGAGACCCGCCAGAAAGAACAGGATGCTCAAAACCAGTTCTTCGCCGAACACGTTTCCAAAAAGACGGATGGAGAGGCTGAGCGCTCGGGAGACGTGGCCCACGAGTTCGATCGGAAGAATGAGCCAGCTGAGCCACCATACGGGCCCGAGAAAATGCTTTATATACTTTATGCCGTGGAACTTGATCCCGATTACGTGCGTCATCACCACGACGATCAACGCGCAGGCCAGAGTCGTATTCAGGTTGGCCGTAGGCGAGGAGAATCCCGGAATCATCCCGAAGTAGTTGCAGCAGAGGATGAAAAACCCGAGGCTTGCGATCAGCGGAAACATGAACCGCCCTTCTTCCCCCGTGACGCCGATCATGAAATCTTCGATGCCCGTTATCACCAGTTCGAAGAAATTCTGTCCGCCCTCAGGGACCATCTTGAGGCTCCGCACCGCAAGAGCGCTCACGGTCACGAGGAACAACATGACCAGCCAGGTATAGGTGACATGCGGCTGCAGCAGGAAGTCGGTAAAGCTGTGGGGGTTTTGTGGAATATGGACACCCAGCTTTTCCAGAAGAAGGTTGATCAGAAGCACATGTTCTTCCATAGGTTTAGCTCTCTTCCTTTTTCATCATGAGAAATTCGAACGCCCCAACCAACACAATGCTCAAAACCATAACCGACAGACCGATCAAGATCGGAATCGGCGTAGCCAATCCGTGATAGAGCACCAGGAAAACAACAAAAAGCGTTGCCAGAAATCGGACGTAATAACTGAGGAACACAGCCGCCCTGCTGGGGAGCCTCCCGGGTCTCTGGAGGGTACGCCTGAGCTGCCACTTCAGAATCTGAAAGCTTATGACGACTATCCCGCCGCCGAGAAAAACTCCCCAGGCGGCATTCCAGGAAACCAACCAGGCAGCGCCAAGCGTAAGTACAATCAAAAGGACTGCTGAAACAACCTCAATACGCTGCAGGAGCCTTTCGCTTAAGTCAGTCTGCGCCACTACTTCTTCTGATCCTCGTCCAGTTCCTGCTGCCGTTTCGCAAATCTATAGTAGTTGAGACCACCGGCTGCGACCCCGACCAGCAGGAATATCAAGGTCATGTATGGATACGTATTCAGCTTCCAGTCAAGAAATAACCCTATGGCTATTCCGACAAAGGGCGAGAAGGCTACTTCCAACCCGATCGTACTGGCCATGATGGCCTGCTTCAGCGTATTCTTGTCTTCTTTTTTCATAGCCTTTTCATACGAACGATCCGGAGGCGTACTACCACAGAAACCCCTTTACAGTCAAACCTTTTTTCCGCCTTCCCTCGTCCGTCCTCCATGTCGTGATAATCGTGCAATCATCGCACAATAATCGTGCACCA
>JBMFWU010000053.1:0-15836 GCA_049964955.1 Syntrophobacteraceae bacterium | reverse complement strand
TCCTCATCTTTCCTTAACGGCCTTGAGCGCTTCGAACGCGGCCTGAATGGTGAGATCGAGGTCTTCCTTCTCATGGGCCGCCCCCACAAAGAAGGCCTCAAACTGGGCAGGGGCCAGATAGACCCCTCTTTTCACCATCTCTCGAAAAAACACTCCGTAGGCTGCGCTGTCGGCTTTGGCAGCACTTTCGAGATCTAGTACCGGCCCGGGGGTAAAAAACCCGCATCCGAGCGAGCCGATCCGGTTCAGCGTTACGGCGACTCCGGCAGCAGCAGCGGCCTGCGCCAGTCCCGCGCAAAGATACCCGTTTTTCTCCTCAAGTTCCTCGTAGGTCCCTCCCCGGCCAAGGATGTTGAGCATCGCGAGCCCGGCGCTCATCGCCAGAGGGTTTCCGGAAAGAGTTCCCGCCTGGTAGACGTTTCCCTCGGGAGCCACATGCTCCATGATATCCCTTTTTCCCCCGTAGGCGCCAACCGGCAGCCCGCCTCCGATGATCTTTCCGAGACAGGTCAGATCGGGGGTTATTCCGAAATACTCCTGCGCACCGCCCGGGGCAAGCCGGAAGCCCGTGATCACTTCATCGAAAATAAGCAGCGCCCCTTGCTCCGTACAGGTTTGCCGCAGGCCCGCCAAAAAGCCCTCGGCGGGAAGCACCACCCCCATGTTGGCAGCAACCGGTTCCACGATGACCGCGGCGACGTCTGCCCCCACCTCTTCCATGGTCCGACGCACGGCCTCCAGGTCGTTATAGGGAAGAGCAATCGTGTGCTTTACGATTTCCTCGGGGACCCCGGGAGTTCCGGGAATGCCGAAGGTCATAAGGCCCGAGCCCGACTTTACCAGCAGCGAGTCTGCGTGCCCATGGTAGCAGCCGTTGAACTTAATGATCTTCTTTCGCCCCGTATAGCCGCGCGCGAGCCGAATCGCGCTCATGGCGGCCTCGGTCCCCGAATTGACCATCCGGACCATCTCGATGGAAGGAACCATCTCGACGACTTTCCGCGCCATCTCGATTTCGATCCGGGTGGGAATGCCGTAGGAGGTGCCGCGCGCCAGAACATCCGTCACCGCAGCTATCACCTCGGGGTTGCAGTGGCCGAGGATGAGCGGCCCCCAGGAGCCGACGTAATCGATATAGACGTTTCCGTCTTCGTCGGTTATGCGGCAGCCCTTTCCTTTTTTTATGAAAAGGGGCTCGAGCCCCACGGCTTTGCCGGAACGTACCGGGCTGTTCACACCCCCCGGGATCAATTGGCAGGCTTCCTCATAGAGCCTTTTGGATTCACTCAGGTTCATTCGGCCTCCAGCATCGAAATGTCATAGTTTTCCAGGTGAAGCCTGGCATCGGATTTAACGGTTACGAGCGCGTGCATCTTCTCCTCTACCCGCTCCAGAGCGGCCCGCTCCTCGTCGCAAAACATGGCCGCGACCTCCGGGTGCGCAAGGATCAGCACGTTTCCGCCATAGAGATCCTGCCGCTCCCGTTCGAGTTCCCGCAGGATTTCATAACAAACCGTCTGTTTGGATTTGAGATGGCCTTCCCCGTCGCAGTAAAAGCACGGCTCGCACAGGATGTGGCCGATGCTTTCCTTCGTGCGCTTTCGCGTCATCTCGATGAGCCCCAGCTCCGACATGCGCAAAATGTTCGACTTGCTCTTATCCTTGTAGGTGGCCGCCCGCAGAGCATTCCAGACTTTTTCCCGGTTGGCCTCCTTTTCCATGTCGATAAAATCGATGATGATGATCCCGCCGAGGTTTCGCAGCCTCAGCTGGTAAGCAATCTCCTTTACCGCCTCGAGGTTTGTCTTGAGAATCGTCTCCTCGAGGTTGCGCTTGCCCACGTACCTGCCGGTGTTGACGTCGATCGCAGTGAGCGCCTCGGTGGACTCGATGACGATGTATCCGCCCGATTTGAGCCAGATCTTCTTGCTAAGCGCCCTCTGGATCTCCATTTCGATCCCGTAGGCGTCAAAGATCGGCTCATCTCCCTCGTAGAGTTCCACCTCGCTGCCGAGCGAGGGCATGAAAGCCTCGGTAAAGCTGTGAATCTTTCGATATTCAGCCACCGAGTCCACGACGAGCTTATCGACTTCCTTGGTGAAAAGATCGCGCACCGCGCGAAGCGTAATGTCGAGTTCCTGGTAGATGAGGCAAGGCGCAGCAGCCCTTTCCGACCGCCGCTGGATGTCTTCCCACAGCCTTGCCACAAAGTCGGACTCGGAGCGAAGCTTTTCCACCTCCGCCCCCTCGGCGGCCGTGCGCACGATATAGCCGCGGTGAGGCGGCTTTATTTCCGCCATGATGTCGCGGAGCCGCTTTCGCTCCTCTTCGTCTTCAATTCTTCGCGAGACCCCCACGCGATCCATCGTGGGCATGAATACGAGGTTTCTTCCCGGTAGCGAGATGTGGGACGTTATCCTCGCGCCCTTGCTCCCGATGGGCTCTTTGGCCACCTGCACCAGGATCTCCTGCCCCTCCCGGAGCAGGTCCTCGATCGGGGTGTCGCTGCAGGTCCGACGCAGCTCGCCTTCGCCCAATTCCTCCCCGGCCTGCCCGGCTGTCTCGCTTTCCCCGTTCTCCCCGCTAGCCTCCGCGCTCGAGCTCAAAAGAAGCTGTTCGACTTCTCCCATTTCCTGTTGATAGACGTCGCTTACGTACAGAAAGGCGGCCTTATCCAAACCGATGTCCACAAAAGCCGCCTGCATGCCGGGCAGCACGCGCACGACCCGCCCCTTGTAAATGTTTCCCGAGATTCCCCTGTCCGAGCTTCTTTCGATATAGAGTTCAGCCACCTGCGAGTTTTCAACCAGCGCTACGCGAGTTTCGAATGCATTGCTGTTGATGATCAGTTCAGCCGACATGTTCTTTCCCCCATAGCCGCTCCCGTTAAATCCCTCCGAAATCTTTGCTTTAATCTTTCTCACGCGAAGCCGCGAAGTCGCGAAGATAAAGATTGCCCGCTGCGAGGCTAAACTTTCCCACCCAGCCGGGCGGCGCTACAGATCGGAAGCGAACAGCGCCGCAATCCCCCTGACAAGGCTTCTCCTTTTGCACCTTCCCTTCGCGTCTTCGCGGCTTCGCGTGAAATAAAAATCCTTCCGCGGCTTCGCGTGAAACAAATATGCTCTCGCGTCTTCCCTACCGCTGGGACCCGATTTTGCAGATAAGGCAGCCCCTCAGCTCCCCCGCCTGCTCGCCGGCCAGGCTTTCCAGGACCGTCATGGGCCGGAAACATTGCCCGGGCGTCTCGAAAAGATCCACTTCCACAGAATTTTCCCCCGCTCCACGCAGATCGAGAAGCACACTCGCCAAATTTGCCGTCGCCTGCCCCTTTTTGGTCTTTTTGGTCAGTACGTTTTCGCCGCTTTCCGGCCATTTTCGCAAAAGCGTGCTCACGATCGCGGCCGAGAGCCCGGACACAAGGTATACGCCCCGGCTCGATGCGGCAGGCGCAGGCTTTTTTGCCACCCGTTCGACGACGCTGATCGTGATCAGGCCGTTTAACTGCTCGTTTAAGCGTGCGCGCATCGATACCGTGTCCACCCTTTCGCGAAGCGAGATGTATGCCTCGGCGACTATCGTCTCCATTCCGAGCGGCAGCGCTTCCCCGAACGAAATTTTCGGATGCGGGCTAAAGCCCTTGCTGAAGGCCGCCGGAAGCTTCGCGCGCCGCAGCGCCCGCTCGAGGGCCGCAGCGATCTCCAGTTGCCCGAAAAAACGCGCCTTCCCGAGCTTTGAGTACATCACCCGATAGAGAAATTCGGTCTCCTCCGCCCCCGCCTCCATTTTGTCGCCGCTTTTCGGCGCAGGCGAAAACTCCCTGTGGATGAGCGGCGAGAGCCCCTTGTGATCGCAGACCCCGCAATTGGTGCATTGCCCCTGCCGACAGTCGGCGGTGAATTCTTCCCCCATCGCCTTTTCATATTCGCCCCAAAGATAGGAGCGTGAAACCCCGGCTGACAGATGATCCCACGGCAGGATTTCGTCCCGGGCCCGTACCCGCTCCGTATAAAAGCGGCTGTCCAGCCCTGTTTCCTCCATGGCCTGCTGCCAAAGATCTTCCCGGAAGTGATCGGTCCAACCGTCAAACCTGGCCCCCAGTTCCCGGGCGCGCTTCAGTACCGCCCCCAGCCTTCGGTCTCCGCGCGCAAACACCGCCTCCCAGATGCTGCTGCCCGCCTTGTTCCACTTGAAGTGCAAGCCCGGTTTTCGCAGCCGATCCTTGAAATATTGGAGGCACTCCTCAATTTGTCCCGCCTCCATCTGGGCCGCCCACTGGAACGGGGTAAAAGCCTTCGGCACAAAAGTCGATACGGACACGTTTACCGAAGACCTCGTTTTTTTCCCCTTCTCCCATACCCGCATGCACAGATCGACGATCGCCTCCCGGTCGGCCTCCGTCTCTCCGGGTAGCCCCATCATGAAGTAGAGCTTTATTACCTTCCAGCCCATCTCGAAGGCGCTTTGGGCCGCATCGAGCAGGTCCTCGTCGCGGATTCCCTTGTTTATGACGCGCCGCAGTCGCTCGCTCCCGGCCTCGGGCGCCATCGTAAACCCGGTCTTTCGAACCTTTCTCACCCGCTCCATAAGCTGCGGGGTAAGCGTCCCGACACGCATCGAGGGAAAACTCACCGCGATTTTTTGCGGCGCGAGCGCATCGACCAACTCTCCCAAAAGCTCCTGGATCCGGCAATAATCCCCGGTGCTGAGCGAAAGGAGCGCCACATCTTCGAAGCCGCTTGCCGCAAGCGCTTTTTTGGCCGCCTCGAGCACGTACTCCGGTCCCCGCTCCCGCACCGGCCGGTAGACAAAGCCCGCCTGGCAAAACCGGCATCCCCGCGTGCACCCCCTTGCGATTTCCATCCCGAGCCGGTTGTGAACGATATCGATCACCGGCACAAGCGGCTTATCAGGGATCGGGCAAAACCGGTCAAGCTCGGGGATCACCCTCTTTGCGACCTGCGTATAGTCGGAATATTTGGGCTTTACGGCCGCTATTTGGCCCCCGTCAAAATAGGACACCTCGAAAAACGAAGGCACGTAAACCCCGCCGATCCCCCGGATCGCCGCGAGAAATTCCTCCCTTGATTGCCTCTTCCATCCTTTGTGCGCCTCAATAATTTCCGGCAGCACCTCTTCGGCCTCCCCGAGAACGAAGAAGTCGAAAAAATCGGCCAGCGGTTCGGGGTTAAAGGCGCATGGACCGCCCCCGATCACGAAGGGGTGCTCACCGGTTCTCTCGCGGCTGTAAAGCGGCGTTCGGCCAAGATCGAGAATCGTCAGAATGTTGGTATAGCTCAGTTCGTACTGAAGGCTCACCCCCAGAAAATCGAAGTCGCAAAGAGATCTTTCCGACTCGATCCCCCGAAGCGGCTCCCCTGTATCTCTCAATTGTTTCTCGTAATCGGGCCACGGCGCATACACCCGGTCAGCCATCACCCCCTCGGTCCGGTTCAGCTGATGGTAGAGCAGCTGCACCCCGAGGTGGCTCATGCCGATCTCATAGACATCGGGAAACGCCAGGACGAACCGGACCGAAGCCTCCTCGAAACTCTTGCGGTAAGCGTTACATTCCAGGCCAACGTAGCGCCCGGGTCTTTCAACACGCGTCAAATCGGAATCGAACACAAATATGCCTTTCACAGTGAACCATGCCCGTTTGGGGCGTGGGGAGAATCCTTAAATCTTTACTTATACTTATCGCCTCGGCCTCAAGTCAACAAAAAACCTCGGAAGGATTCGACCAGCCTCGAAGAGCGAAAAGCGCGGGGGCTATCGCCCCCGCGCCGCTTCGCGGCTCCTATGACGTCGGCCCCTGGTGTATACAATGGGGGAAATGGGGGATTTCATTGAACCATTTCATTTGGTGTGAGGGCCATCCCGCTATGCAGCGCGACAAACTTCTAAAGAATGTCAAGCAGGCCGTTTATGAAGTAGAACCCGGCGTTGAGAATTATCCTGTACAACGATGGCGTGATAAAGATGAGGCAGCCCCATATCATCGACTCCATTATTTACGTGCTCCTTGCGCAACGAAGGACTTACGTTCGTTCATATCGTGAATCGGCTTGCGACGATTGATGATTGCTCGCCATGAAGTAAATTACATACACAATGCAGTCACATTCCTACACCTCAGATTCGAATGGATAACATTGCTGCATTATTTTATAACGATTCGAAAGGCTTCCCCCTCTATTGCTCGCCGATTTCACGGGCTGGCATTGATATTGCTCGTTTAAGTAAGCCATTGATTCGCCATGTGGTGAACAACACATGCTCAGGCGCTGCGCGGAAAGGAGGGGTGTGTTGCCGATGAGAGGATGAAGGGGTGTAGCCCTGCAATCTAAAGGGAATTCCCACGCTGGATTTCGAATTTCGATTTTGTAAGAAGAATTGTTTTGAGAAGCCGTTTATTGCGAAAAGGAGGAAGAATGCGCAGAAAAATTAGTACTTTTATGGGTCTGGTGGGCATCTTGGGTCTGGCCCTATGTGGCATAGGACATGCCGCAACCGTTACAGTCAACCTGGGAAGTGCGGCCGGCATTGATGTATATGGCCCGTTGACGACCGATCCTGCCGGAACACCTCCTTCGGCTACTGCAGGCGCTGCAACCGTACAGAGTCCTCTGCCCGGTTGGCCCACTGCGTCAACCGACAGCTACCTGGGCAGCGCCGTATGGATAACCAACCCCTCGCTTCCGCAGGATAACACCTCAACCGAGTATTCACTTTTTGAAGACGGCTTTATCCCTCCGTGCACCGCTTCAAAGGCGGCGGGAACCTTGTACACCTCAGCCAATAATTCAGAAGTGGTCTATTTGAATGAGGCTGCAATTGGCTTGGGCGGCAACGCCCCCAGCCTCGGCACTATTACGTTCACCCCCGTCCAGGGCCTGAACACGCTTGGTTTTGACGTCACGACCAACGGGGTCACCACAGCAAATCCCGTAGGGCTGATCTACAATGCCGTCTTGAATTACACCGTTCCGAATGTCATTTGGCGTCCACCGTTGTTTACCGGCCGAAAGGTGCTGAAAAACGGCTCCACCCTTCCGATAAAATTCCAGCTCAAAACCGATACCGGGACTATTCTAAAAACTCCGCAGGAAATCAGTGTCACGATCACGGGCCCGACCGGAGAAATTGTGGGCTTTTCGTACCGCAGGGGTTTGGGTTTTGCTAAGGGCAACGGCCAATACATTGCCGTTTTCCACTCAAAAAACTATTCCCTCCTGGCTGGAGTCAACTATGCTATCAACGTAGTCGATTCCTGCTCAGGCACGGTTTTGGCGACCCTTTCGTTTCAGGTTAACCAACCCCCTGGTTCTCATGGCAACCATGGTCGCCACGCCAAGAAGCTTTAGAGAAGATCCCGATAGCATTTAGTCGCCCACAGAGGAGGGCCGCCTGTCCCTGGTCCTCCTCAATTTCGCCGCCTTTTGGTACTGCTACCCACCAGTCGCTAATCACCAACTCCTCTCCATCTTCAAGCTTCGAGTTTCCGAGCTTCGACCTTCTTTTCGCTTGCATTATACGAGTGAGGTTGCTATTTTGCAGTGTCTCGGTCACCGGCTCTTACCAAAGCGGCGGCTTGGTGGAATCCTGATTTCCGAAAATTTGGAAGACAATTCTCATACCTGGATGCGAACCATTTGAAGGAGGTAGGACATGAAGGTGTTTGTGGGCGGTGTCGCTGCGGCATTTCTCGGCTTTTTGGGCATAATCATCGGGTTTCACAATGTAATGGGTTTTATCGCAGGCGCTATCCCGCTCATCCTGCTGCTCGGCGGTCTGATGGCCGCATATCTGGGCTACGATGAAGTCAAGGACAAGCTCCCATTCGGCAAAGGTGCTGAGACCACCGAAGGCGCCGGCGATTCCAGGCTGAAGGAAGAAGCCGAGAAGTACAAGCAGGAAGTGGAAAGACTCAAAAGCGAATTGGAAAAAAACAAGAACGCCTAATAGAGCGCTCTGTTTTGAAATAAAAAGGCCGCCCGGGTCCAGACCCCGGCGGCCTTCTTTTATCCGGCGGCGCCCGGCCGCCGGATAATCAGTCCGCCGCTGAAGGCAGCGGACAACCCGGCTGCGGCGCTAGCCGCCGTGGGCTTCCGTCCAGTTCTTTCCCCAGCCGATTTCTACCTTGAGCGGCACATCCAGAGGATATACCTCTTCCATCGCCCGGCGCACCAGGTTTTCCACCGACTCTCTAGTCTCAGACGGGACCTCGAACAGCAGTTCGTCATGCACCTGGAGAAGCATCCGGATCTGCGGACTTTCCTTTTCCAGCATCTCGTGTATGTCGACCATCGCCTTCTTGATGAGGTCTGCGGCGGTGCCCTGGATGGGGGTGTTTATGGCGAGCCTCTCTCCCAGCTGGCGGATCGAGAAGTTTTTGCTCGAAAGCTCGGGGATGGCCCGTCTGCGTCCGAGAAGCGTTTCGGCGTACCCCAGGGTGCGCGCCTTTTCGACCACTTCGCCGATGAAGCGCCGAACCCCGCTGTAGCGCTCGAAGTAGCGGTCGATGGCCGCTTTGGCGGTTTTGGGGCTGATGCGAAGCCGCTGCGCCAGGCCAAAGGGGCTCATACCGTAGGCTATGCCGAAGTTGATCATCTTGGCCTGCCTGCGCATCTCCGAGGTGACCTCCGAAAGCTCTGCGCCGAATATTTCCGAAGCGGTCCGCCTATGGACGTCCTCCTCGTTTCGAAAAGACCCCATGAGACTTTCGTCCCTGCTGTAATGGGCAAACACGCGGAGCTCGATCTGGGAGTAGTCCGCGGAGAGGAGCACTTTTCCGGGCGGAGCGATGAACGCTTCGCGGATGCGCCTTCCCTCGTAACTGCGGATCGGAATGTTTTGCAGGTTCGGATTCGAGCTGCTGAGGCGCCCCGTTGCGGTCACCGCCTGGTTAAACGAGGTATGGATTCGCCCGGTTTCGGGACAAACGAGTTTTGGCAGCGCGTCGGCGTAGGTCCCTTTAAGCTTTGAAAGCGTGCGGTAGCCCAACACATGCTCGGCAATCTCATGCGCGCCGGCCAATTCCTCCAGCACGCTCGTATCCGTCGAAGGGCCGCTCTTAGTCTTCTTTGTAACCGGGAGCCCCATCTTTTCGAAAAGAATCGCTCCCAGTTGTTTTGGCGACTGGATATTGAATTCCTCACCGGCCAACTGATAGATGAGGCCCGCTTTCTGGTCGAGCGCCTTTTCAAACTCGAGCGAGAGGCCTTCGAGCTTTTCCGCATCAACCAGGATCCCCGTGTGCTCCATGCGCGCGAGCACTTCGGTAAGGGGGAGTTCGATAGACTCGTAGAGCCGTATGAGCCCGCTTTCTTCGAGCTTTCGCCGCAAAACGGGCACGAGTCGAAGGACCGTCTCGACGTCTCGACACGCAAAGTCCACCGCTTTTTCGAATTCGATTTCCGAAAAGCTCGTCTGGTTTTTCCCTCGGCCGGTGAGGTCTTCCAGCGAGCATACGCTCTCGCCCAAATGCTCCGCGCAAACACGGTCGAGCGCGTGGATCTGTTCTCCGGGGTTTAGAAGATAGCTCGCCATCATGGTATCGAAGGCCACCCGGCCAGGCTCCAGTCCGTACCGCGCGAGCACCAGATTCTGGAACTTCATGTCGTGCCCGGCTATCCTCGCCGCCGCGCCCTGCACTATAGGCGAAAGTGCTTCGAGCGCTTCGGAGGCCGTCATCTGTTCTCCGCATTCCCCGCTGTGGCCGACCGGGACATACCACGCTTCTCCTTCCCGCCCGCAAAAAGCGATGGAAACGATTTCCGCGTTCATAGCGTCGCGTGAATCCGTCTCGATTTCGATGGCGATGAGCGCAGATTTTGCCGCCGTCTCCACCGCCCTGGCCAATTCGTCGCGGGTCCGCGCAATCCGCTTCGCTATTTCCCGGCCCGAAGTTCCGATTGCACTCGGTGCCCCCCCCTCATCCTGCCATTCTCTCTTCAGCATATCGATGAGCGTTTTAAATTCGAGTTCCTCGCACAGGGCGTACATCTCGGGGCGCATGGGGGCAAGAGGTGCAAAGTCTTCGAGCTTTCCGGTCTCCGCCACGTCGAACCGCAGGGTTACGAGCTCGCGCGAGTTCCAGGCGTCCGGCCTGCCTGCCGAAAGCTTCTGCCGAAGCGATGGGGGTGTAATCTCTTCAAGGTGCTCGTAGATCCCGTCAAGAGAGCCCCACTTCTGGAGAAGCTGGCTTGCGCCCTTGGCCCCCACCCCTTTTACACCACATATATTATCCGATGTATCGCCCACGAGCGCGAGGTAGTCGACGATCTGCGATGGCCGTACCCCGAACCGCTCCAGCACGGCCGCTTCATCGAAGACACGATCGTTTTGAGGGTCCCACTGCGAAACGAGAGGGTCCTCGATCAGCTGGTGCAGGTCCTTATCCCCGGAGACGAGCACGACCCTGTTCCCCAGGGCTGCAGCCCGGCGGGTGAGCGTTGCGATGAGATCGTCCGCCTCGTAGCCCTCGAGCTCCATCTGCTGTGCCCCCAGATATTGGACCACCTTCTTTATGTAGGGTATTTGCGGAATCAGCTCTTCGGGGATCGACTGGCGCGTGGCCTTGTAGACCTCGGATAATTCATGCCGAAAATTTCGCCCCGGCGCATCGAAGACCACGCAGATATAGTCGGGGCGTTTCTCCCGCATGACTTTCAAAAGCATCGTAAGGAAGCCATAGACCGCCTGGGTGGCCATTCCCCGGGAATTGGCAAGTCTTCGGATCGCGTAGAAAGCCCTGTAGATATAGGAACTCCCGTCGATGATGAAAAAGGTCTTTTCCTCGTTTTGCACGCTCATTCGCCTCCCTGCGGCGAGCCGCCGCTGCCCAGTCGCCCGGCGGCTGGCGCCGCCGTCGAGTTGGCCGGCCGCTTCGCGGCGGGCCAGGTAGTGGTCGCCGTCTCGCCAAGCCCGCGCTCTTCCGCCCCGCCAGCTAAGCCAGCGGGGCAACTCGGCAGTGGCGGCACGCCACCGCCGCCTCTGCCGCCACGGACCGGAAGCGGCGGGGGCAGATATTCGAGATTCACGTTGCTCATGGCCCGGTAAACGTTTCCGCGCACCTTGGAATTTTTCCGGAAAAGCGTCTCCATGAGGGCGCGAATTTCCGCCCTCTTATTTTTCTCCGACGAGGGGCAGTTTGCCTGCAGCACCGGCAGACCGAGATTTGCGCCCATTCGGAGAATATTTCGTTCGGGAACCAGGGCAAGCGGCCGTATGACCGTGATCTCGCCTCCGAAAAACTCCTGCCTGGGCACCATGGCGGCGACCTGTGCTCCGTAGCAGATGTTTATGAAAAAGGTCTCGATCATGTCGTCCTGGTTGTGGCCCAGGGCTATTTTGCGGCACCCGAGCTCGCGCGCCTTCCGAAAGAGCGCCGAACGCCTGAGCCTTGCGCAAAGAAAGCAGGGGCTTTCGCGGTTTTCCTGCCCGTGCGCCCGGACCCCGTAGTCGGTCCGAAGAATCTCGTAGCAAAACCCCTCCCGGGTGAAAAACTCCTCGATCCGATCGGCCGACTCCGTATCGAACCCCGGGTCTACGTGGACGGCCACCAGCTCGTAGCGGATCGGGATCCGCGCGAGTCTTTCGCGCAGAAGCCAAAGCAGAAGCATGCTGTCTTTTCCCCCCGAAACCGCAACCGCAATTCTGTCCCCGTTTTCAATCAGCCCGTAATGGTGAATTCCCTTTCCGAGCAGCCTGCGAACTTCCCGATCCACAAACGCCATAATCCAAACCGCTTTCCTGTTTCGAAATAATCTTTTTAGTATACCAGATTTTGTCCCCGATTAGGGCAGGAAACAACCGGTTCCACCGCAGAGTCGCAGAGAGCGCAGAGTCAAATCCCGTTTAACGCCCTCGCCCCCTCTGCGCTCTCTGCGGCTTCGCGGTAGATTTTTGGCTTTTTCCGGTTGACTCGAAGGGGTCGATTTGCTACTATCTGGTTTCTTCCGGTAGCGCCCGTAGCTCAGGTGGATAGAGCGTCGGACTTCGAATCCGCAGGCCGCAGGTTCGAATCCTGCCGGGCGTACCATCGGGAAGGCTATCCGGGCCGCTAGCTCAACGGTAGAGCAGCTGACTCTTAATCAGGAGGTTCGGGGTTCGAGACCCTGGCGGCCCACTCGGAAATTCAAGGGGGATAAGGCTTTAGCGCCCATCCCCCTTTTTCGGTTTTTCCTCAAAACTCCTCAAAATGACCCCTGTTTGCAGTCAAAACGCATACAAAATTTTTGCATACAGCATACAAAATCGACCAAAAATTACTTCTTTTTCCCCGCACCCATCACCATCCCCCGAACAAACTCCGCCACATCCTCGGGCTCTTGCTCCCCGTCCCACATGTCCCACAAATACTCCATGCTCTGATCGAACTGCCCCATGGGCAGCCCGAAGGAATAGCCCACCCGGTCCGCTGCATGTCTTAGCCAATGCTCCGAAGGCTCTTCGCCCGCAGCCATCTTCTTTGCGTCTTTTACCACAGCCCCCCAGTTCTCGATCGAGGAAACCACGGGACTCAACCTGTACTGTCGGTCGCCCAATATGTAGTTTGCAACGTCTCGCCCGACCGGAACTCCCGAAAAAAGGGTCAATCCAACCTCCTTGGCCGCCCATTCGATCCATCCCTCGTCTTCTTTCGGCCACTGCCCCTTGATCACCGCGTGCGCTATCATGGGCATGACAAGATACCACCAGCTTCTGGCCAGGACCGCCGCAAAATCGTCGGGGTCCCTGCTCTTGACCGCCCCCGCCCAATCCCTTCCTATATCGACCTGTCGATTATAGAACCGGCTCCAGAACGTATAGGACATCGAGGTGAGCTTCTGGAACTCGCTTCCGAACTGTACCGCGGCCATATCCTCCGCGGCGCCCGAGCCGTGCGCGTTTCTAACTGCCTTGTCCGCAAAATAAATGGCGTCCTGCTCATTCTTCATCCCGAGACCGCCCTCACCCTCAGGAGCAAGGGCCTTCTCGTAGGCGCCCAGCCAGGTGGGCATCGCACTCGCCATGTCGAGCATCGCAATCCCGTGATAGGCGAAGCGTTTGACGTCATTGATCACTTTGTCGCCGTGCCAGGAGCCGATTTCTTTGAGCGCCGCCGGCACGTACGCGATAGCCTTGCCCATCCTCGTATCCTGTCCGGTCTCAACGCCGCCTTTTCCCAGAAGGCTCCGCATGCCGTCTCTAACATCCCGATCCACCGTCTCCATCCTGTGCGCCATCTCGGAACTTCTTGAAAAAACAAAATCGCGCATTCGCGCCATCTTCTCCGGCGTCCCGTAGAATTCCCGCATGCCATGAGCAAACCACTTCCCTCCGATTTCACCAATCGACAAATTCCCGGCCGTTGCTCCGTGAATGAGCATCGTGGAGATTCTATATCCCAAACCCATCATAGTCACATTGAGCCGGAGTTTTCGGGCTCTTTCGGCCCAGAAGTTATTCCCGGTGGCGTCGTAGGGCCGGTCTCCGATGGTCCGCTTGAGCCAGGGAACTATCTGATCGTACATCGGGGCGCCCACCGTCGTATTGATTGTCTCCCTGATGGCCTGATCCTTGAAAATCTTTGTGAGATCATAGATCGTTTCCCGCCACGCCAGGTCTCGAATAACAGTATCCACATGCTGGCTGAAGACGTCCAGACTCAACTTGACAGACTTTGCGTATCTTTCAAGCCGCGCCATGGTGTAGCCCTTATCCGTCTGAGGCCTGCCCGCGCGACCCTGATCCATCATTCTGGCCGCGTTTTCAATAAGCCGGTCCATGGCGTCTCCGGACCGCTCCGGATCGTAGCTCATCGGGTAACAGCCGCCCCGATAATCCCCGTAAGGGGTGGCAACCACGGCAGGATCGACCCATAGCGGCTCAACGCCCGTCATCCTCAGTTCCCGCGCTTTTATCTCGGGCCGCATCCGGTCGATCAAATCCCAAAGTCCCTGCACAAAGTCCCAATCCGCCTTGCTCATGTGCCGGTCGAGTACTTCCTGCACTGCCTCCGGTCGCCAACCTTCGCCCCTGCACAACTTACTCCGGTTGCTCTCGTTTCCCCAGTTGAGCGCAAGGCCGAGAAACTCCGCCTTGGAAAGACGCGTCGGGTCCCCTGTGCGGTTATCGGGTAGTTCCTTGATGTCCGGAAGCATCTGGCTGAGCTTGTCCTGTTCTTCCTTCGGATAGGCAGCCTGCAAGTCTTTCAAGCCCTGCGCCATCTTTTCCCGCCACTCGTTTTCATAGGCCCTGGCGTCCTTGATTCTCCTGAAAATCACCTTGTTCCAGGGGCCGTTTGAATCCTTCCCGTCCAGCCGGTCGATCAATTCCTGCTCAAGGCAGGCCAGGGAGGCATGCATGCTCCCCAAGCCTACTTTCGCGTTGTACCATCGCGCCTTATTCCTCTGCCTGAAATCCCCCTGTACGACCCCAGGATTGCGTTCCTTGGGGAAATCCTTGCGCTCCATGTTGTCATAAGCGCCCCTCATCAAACTCGCTTTAATATCCGTCAAGTTGACTTTCTCGCCGTTTACCGTGATCTTCTTCAGTTCGCGCCCGACGTGGGCGATCGACTTTATGGCATCGCTCAAATCCTTTACCCGGGAGACGGTCAGGTCCTTGTAATGCTTCGGCAGGTTCGGGTCGAAAAGGGAGTCGGCAACCTTTACATCCGCGCCCATATCCCTTTGCTCCCCCAACCAGTCCGTCAATATCTGTCTTCCCTGCGCGGAGGGGTCCGGGGCTTTCAGCCCGAAGCGCTCCAGGAGAGTATGTATCTGATCGAGCGCCCCCTGGTCCATGCTCGCAATGCTGCGCTTTTTCGCAAAATAGTTCGCCCGGTCCTCGATCCCCTCCACCGCATCGGCCGCCTTCTTTGCCTCCATATACAGCGCATGGTTCAGAATCTGCCGGCGCTTGGCCTCGATGGCCCCCTGCAGATCCCCCTTGAGCATGGCCTGTTCCGCACCGCTTGCGGCTTTCCGCTCATCGGAGGCATACCTGTTAAGGTTTATCTCCCAAAGCTTCTTATCCGAAATGGTCCGTCTTGCCCAATCGCGAGCATCGGCGGCCGCCCCGAAAACCGGGCGATTCTTTCCGGTTTGCCGAATGAGCGCCCGAAGCTCCGTCATGAGGGCCTGCTGGGAGTACTCGTTATGCACCGCGTCCATCGCTTCGCGGGGAAGCGTCCCATCGGTCGCAACATCTCCGAAATGCTCCTTAAGCCTCGCGTCCAACGCGTCATTTATGAGACGTTCCCGATATCCTTCCTCGCTTTCGGCCATTATCCCCTGTCGGTCCGGATTCCGCCTGTCAGCCTCGAGAGAAAGAAGGTCTTCCAGCATCTCCGAACCCGACCGGTACCCGAACATCTCCGCCGTTTCCTGAGGATCGTATCCGCCCTCTTTCCGGTACAACCCGTATGGCAAGTTCCTCAGTCCGTCTTCTCCGATCAGCCGGACAATCGCGTTCTTGTTCATTCTGACGGGCGGTCTGTTCTCCCCGGTGTCTTCCTCACCGAGCATCCGGCCCTTTCTCAGGAAGTGCAGCGCCTGCAAGTCTTTTCTGGAATTTATTTCGTTTTCGACCTCCGGCCTGAGCTCTTCTTTCTTCTTCTCCCATTCATCCGACTTTTCCTTTTCAAGCTGCGCCATGGCCTTCTTTTGAACCTTCTCCCGCGCCTCCTCGACGGCCTTTGCGACCAAACCGGTATAGGCCTTCCATTCCGCCGAAGTCATGCCGGCGTCTTTGGCGCTCTTGAAGATCCTTCCAAGGCGCTGTTCCTGCCTGGTAATCTCGATCTGCTCATCGGTTGCAAGCATCCGGTCCATAACGCCGCGCAC
>JBMFWU010000052.1:0-33263 GCA_049964955.1 Syntrophobacteraceae bacterium | reverse complement strand
CATGCCCCATAGGCACGGCGGCATGTGTGGGTAACTGTCAGTTTGCAAAGGGGGGCGCGTGGGATTTCAAAGGAGTATGCATCGAATGTAACTGCCAAATCCCCCTAAATCCCCCTTTTCAAAGGGGGACTTGGGATTTGAAGCATTCTACGCATTACGGGGGTTCCGGGTGGAGATCAACCGGCAACTAACAACTAACAACTAGCAACTACTTTCTCTACCGGCTGCGGCTTTGACGGCCGATATTTCTGTCGATCTCCGACCGTGCAAGTTCGTCGCAACGTTCGTTTTCCGGGTGACCCGAATGGCCCGGCACCCATACCCACTCGATTCGGTGCTTTCGTACAAGATCGTCGAGGGCCTCCCAAAGCTCCCGGTTTTTTACGGGTTGGCCGTCTTTGGTCTTCCAGCCGTTTCGCTTCCAGCCCTTGATCCAGCCGGTAATCCCGTTTTTAAGATACTGCGAGTCCACGTGGGCCTTCACAGTGCAAGGTTCCTTCAATATCCGCAGCGCCTCGATCACCGCCGTCATTTCCATCTTGTTGTTGGTTGTGTGCCTCTCGAAGCCCGAAACAACCTTCTCGGTTCCTTTGAAGCGCACGATTGCCGCCCATCCTCCGGGGCCGGGGTTCCCTCTGCAGGCGCCGTCGCTATAGATTTCGACGGTTTTTACCGCAGCGGGTCCGGAATCCACTGCTCCAGCAGGACTACTTTCTGTCACATCAGACATTTGCATGGTTTCCGCTAATATTTTTTGAAGGGAGAAAGCCGTCGACGCACAAACATCTCTATCGAAGTCGACGATAAATCACCGATAATGGTACTGAGCCTTTCGAGGGGAATCTCCGCCCGGGCCATGGACTCGTGCCCGCCGGCGCAGCCGATCGCTCCGAAAGCCCGCCGCACGAGCCTGCCCGCGTCCTTACGATGCCCCGCGTTTCGCACACAGACAATAAGGTTTCCCTGATAGATCCCCGACACGATGCTCCAGTTGATGTCGTGGATCTTGAGCAGAAATTCGGCTACCTCTACGAGAATGTCCGGGGAGGGGACATCGTCGAGATAGGTGAAAATCCGGTCCTTTACAACGTGCTTTCTGATGAAGGCTTTATGAAAAAACTTCGTATCGGCCAGTGAGAGGTCGGAGATTTCGATCTTTTCCAAAATATTGTGGTCTGCAAATTCAAACAGATACCGGAAAGCGTCGACGTCTTCGACCAGTGTATGACGTTCGAAGTTGCGCGTATCGGTTTTGATCCCGTAGAGCAGAGCAGTGGCAAGCGTTTGGGAAGGAACGATTTGCGCTGCCCGCAAGTACTGGGTCAGTATGGTGGAGGTGGCCCCGTAATTGGGACGAACATCCGTGAAGGCGGCCTCGATGGTTGTATTTTGCGGATGA
Source organism: Syntrophobacteraceae bacterium (assembly GCA_049964955.1). Lineage (GTDB taxonomy): Bacteria > Desulfobacterota > Syntrophobacteria > Syntrophobacterales > Syntrophobacteraceae > SbD1. Next base: position 31,864 of record JBMFWU010000052.1, on the reverse strand, counting down.
TGGTCGATCACGGCCGTAAAATGAAACCTGCTGAAAAAATCGTTATGCGAGGGCTGGCCGTCCACTAAAACGAATTTATCGGCCTCGACCGTGTGTTCGCTTTCCAAAAGGACCAGGGGGAGGCGCAGCAACCGTACCATGGCGAGGTTGTTCAACCTTCGGATCGGCCGGATGATTCCGATCGATACCGCAGCCACCTTGTGCCAGAGAAGTCTTTTGAAGGCAAGGGCCGCACCGATGGCATCCGGGTCCGGGTCCATCATGATGAGAACCGAATCCCTCGAGCCAAAGCAAGAATAGAGCGCCTCAATCTGGGGGGCCCAGGTCACAGTGTTGAAGGACTCAATTTGCGGAGTAGGGTCCATGTACATCATAACAAATGAAATATACACAGAAGTGGCCGACAAAAAAAGGGCGGTCTGGATGACCGCCCTTAATTCTCTTCAGAGCGGGAAACGGGATTTGAACCCGCGACTTCAACCTTGGCAAGGTTGCACTCTACCACTGAGTTATTCCCGCGTTCGAATTCGCTAAAGTTAGTAAAAAATGCGGGAGAGGTCAAGAGAAAAAAGGTTATCTACGAAAAATGGGCACTGATCGGAATCCCACCCCTGAGTCGCGGCAAGCACTGAGATGAAACTATTTGGCTGATTTGGGGGCTATGGCGATAAAGGGCGTGAGGAGGGGGAGAAACAGGGCCCATTCCATTACGTCCGATAATATATATTATGTAAACTTGACGAGTCCGCAGGTTTACATAATATGGGCTCGGTTTGTACGTGTCGGATAAGGCCGTAAAGCGGTCGCGGTCTATCTGTTTTTGCGTGGACACTCTTGCGACGACATTACCAATCGGGTATCAAGAAGAGTGTATGCTTCTAAGAGGGATCTCGCATAATGTCGGCTATTCGGGGAAAGGGCTTGGAGTGCGGAGAAAAATCGAGCTTAGCGGATGTATCGATTCATCGGACCCCGCCCTCCGCCACGGGATGGCGACCGGAGTCCAGAAACTGCTGGTCTTTCAGCAGAACGCAAAGGCGGAGAATAAGGTCAGGGGCATTCGAAAACATGGCCAAAACCTTTTTGAACTGGAAATCATTTCTATCGAGAGTGCGCTGCCCGCCGTTCTCGATGATTCAAGCGAGTATCTGCCCTCCGATTTTCAGGCCGATCTGGTTTTGGATTATCTGAAGCATCCCGACCTTTCGCATGATCTGGCCGTCCTGTGCAACAAAAAGGGTATTTCCCTGGTTGCCTCCGGAAAGAAAGTACACGCGCAAGGCGCTTTCACACCGCCGATCTGCTGCGCACTGCCTCGCGACCTCCGCCTGGGATGCTACGGAGACCATTTCGGAGTTCCAGAGTTTGCTGTCGAAATCGAGGGCGAAAGGATCCGCAACATCACGGTTTTGCGGGGTGCTCCGTGCGGGGCGAGTTGGGAGGCCGCCGCTCGCCTCATGGGGGCTTCTGTCAAAGATGCGGCGATCCGTATGGGGCTCGAAGTCCAGTTCTTTTGCACCGCCCATCCGTCCGGTTGGGACCCTATATACGGCAAGAGCCCGGTTCACCTGGCTGCGGAGATCCATCGGGCGGCGTTTGGCAGGGCATTGGAGATCAACCGATCATCGCGGTAATTATCCCTCCCAGAGTCTGAATCCCCTGCTCTACCCTCTTGCTCCACGGGTTGCCGCAACTGATGCGGATGCAGTTTCTGTAGCGATCGGTGGTTGAGGAAATTATCCCCGGCAAAACGAATATTTTCTGCCGTCGGGCTTCGTAGAAGACTTTCATCCCGTCGACATCGAGCTCGACCCAAAGGATGAGGCCACCCCCGGGAGCCGAGATTCTGGCGGTTGGAGGAAAATGGCGCGCGACAGCCAGTGCGGTATTCAACGTCTGATGCTTCAACGCGCCCCGAAGCTTTCTCAGGTGCCGGTCATAGGAATTTCCTTCCAGGTAGTCGGCTACGATGAGTTGGTTCAATTTGGGGAGAGCGATATTGGAGTTGAACCGCAGGCGCCTGACGTGCTCGATGAACCTGCCCGGCATCGTCCACCCGATGCGAAGATCGGGCGCAAGAGACTTGGAAAACGAAGAACAGTAGAGCACCATTCCCTTTCGGTCGAAGGATTTCAAGGGGCGGGGCCTGGAGGCTCCGAAGTAGAGTTCGCCGTAAATGTCGTCTTCGATGATGGGAATGTTTCTTTGCGCCATCAGTTCCACGATGCGCTCTTTGGAGGCCTCACTCATCTCGAACCCGAGCGGATTCTGGAAATCGGGGTTGAGGATGCAGGCCTTAACGTCATGATCTCTCAGCGCCTTCTCAAGAGATGGAAAATCGATTCCCGAAGCCGGATCGGCAGGAACTTCGAGAGCGAGCATCTTGAGATCTTCGATCAATTGCAGATAACAGGTAAACGTGGGAGATTCGACGACGACAGTGTCCCCCGGAGAGGCGACCGCACGCAGGCAAAGCTGGATAGCGTCCATGCAGCCACCGGTGATGATTATTTCCTCCGGATGCGCCATGGTTTCGAATTCCAGGGATCGTTTGGCGATCTGGCGCCTCAGCGCCGGAATTCCGTCGGGAGGGCCGTAGCCGATGCCCGTACACTTTCTATACATTCCGGCCGCGGCCTTGACGGACCTTGCAAGCTGGCTCAGGGGAAAAAGTTCGGAGGCCGGAACGGCCGAACCCAATGAAAGTATGGAGGGGTCCTCCGGTATTTCCGTAATAGCATCTACCAGTGCATTGACCTCGACTGGTCTCGGTTCGGGTTTGTGCCGTTCGAAACCGGGCAACGGCAAAATATTGCAGATCTGCGGCTTCACGAAATACCCCGATTTTTCTCTGGGCTCGACCACCCCCCGGTCTTCCAGTTCCGCGTAGGCGCGAAGAATGGTAGTGATGCTTAGACCCGTTCGCGAATGAGCCTCCCGCAGCGAAGGCAGCTTATCCCCCGCCCGGTAGTTGCCCCGTACAACCTCGCGTTCAATTTCATCGGCCAGCTTCCGATATTGGAATCCGCTGATTTTCCCGCACTCGGTGCCTTCGAGCATCGACGTCCCACCCCTATCTGTTATCCCGATATTTCAGATAACCTGTATCTGTTATCTTTTAGCAGTTCCGGTACAGTGATGCAACTGCAGGCCACTGCTCATGGCCTGCTATGACCGGGAAGGATGCCATTTTCCATACCAGGGGGAATCATCATGAACTACGATGCACTGCTTGCCGCAAGAACGGAAAACATGAAAGCCAGCGCCATACGGGAAACCCTCAAGGTTGCCTCGCAACCGGGTATCGTCTCGTTGGCAGGCGGAGTACCGGACCCTGCGGGATTTCCTCTGGAAATAATCCGGGAGCTGTCGTCGAAGGTAGTTGACAAATATCCCGAAACAGCCTTCCAGTATGGACCGACCGAAGGTTTTCCTCCTCTTCGAGAGGTCCTGGCCGATCGGCTTGCACAGGCCGGAACGGTCGTGGATCGGGATGAGCTTCTCATTTTCAGCGGTTCGCAGGGGGTCCTGGATGCCCTCGGCAAGGTGCTGATCTCCCAAGGCGATAAGGTGGTGGTGGAAACCCCTACCTACCTCGGGGCACTTCAGGCTTTCAACGCCTACGGACCCTCTTATCTTTGCATGGACTCGGACGAGAACGGGCCAGTCCCTGCCTCGCTCGCTGGAGTTCTCGAGCAAAACGATGTCAAATTCGTGTATCTCGTGCCGACGTTTCAAAACCCCACGGGCAGAACCATTTCTTTGGAGCGCAGGAAAGAAATTGCACAACTCCTCCGTTTACACAACGTGCTCCTCATAGAAGACGATCCCTACAGCAGCCTGAGATATGAGGGCACACACCAGCCCACCTTGAAAAGCATGGCCCCGGACCACGTGGTCTACGTCGGTTCGCTCTCCAAAGTCTTTGCCCCCGGATTTCGCCTGGGTTTTGCCGCAGCTCCGGGCATACTCGCCAGATGGCTGGTCATCGCCAAACAGGGAGTCGACCTTCATACCGGCAGCTTCAGTCAGGCATTGGCTGCCGAATACCTGGCGGGAGGGCATCTCGATACCCATGTGCCCAGACTCATCGAACGGTACAAACCGAAAAGAGATGCGATGCTGAACGCTCTCGACCGTCACTTTCCTTCCGACTTCAAATGGTCCCGGCCCGAAGGCGGCATGTTTGTCTGGGTGGAGGGCACAAAAGGGATCGACATGGACGAGGTATACAAAAGATCGATCGCCCGGTCGGTAGCCTTCCTGCCGGGCAGATACTTTTTTGCCCGGGATGGAGAGGGCCGCGAGACCATGCGGCTCAACTTCTCCAAAGCCGACAGCGACACTATCGAACAGGCGATTAGAATACTTTCCGAGGAAGTGGACAGAGTACCCGGGAGGTCTGTTCTTGCCGGTTGAACTGTCTGCACAGGATGACTTATAATCAAGTCACCCTTAAATCCCCAGAGCGACTATGCTGAAACATCAACCGGGAACACTTGCCAAAACGCTTGATTTCATAGGGAGACACTCCCCAGGAGAATACGGACTCTTTTGGGATCCCGACGGCACGATGCCCTGGAAGGATTTCTATTGGGCGCTCCAGGAGGATTCTTCGCTGCGGTTCGTCCGTGAAGCCACCATTCGCGAATTGACTCTTCTGGGCCTGGAGCTTCCCTTTCTGCTGGACGGAAATGTGCTGCGCCTTCGCCCGGAAGCCGGCCCGCCGGCGTACTCGCCAGCGCCCGAGCTTCCCCGAAGGCTCTATTTCGGCCTCAAACCCAAGCAGTTGGCCTCCGCCCGCGAAAACGGCCTCAATCCCACCCGCCGCCGTTTCGTGCCGCTTTGCGACGACAGGGAACTTGCTCTGCGCATTGCGAAAAGGACCGAGCAGTCCCCTCTTCTCATCGAAATTGCGGGCGAGGAAATCCAAAGAAGCAGCCTTACCGTTTTTACCGCCGGCCCCCATCTCTACCTTGTCGATTCGGTCCCGGCAAAGTTTCTCCTGTTTCCGAAAATCCGTCAGGACCTGGCCGAAAGACTCGTTGCGCCGATCTCAAAACCCAAGCCCTCCCCTCCCCCCGCTCCCGGCTCCTTTATCGTCCAGCCGCATCATCTCGGGATTCCAGGGGTTGCCAAGCCCGCGGGAAAAAGCGCAGGCAGGGGGGACGGGGGAGGATGGAAACGGAAGGGGCGCCAGGAAAGACATAAAAGAGACGTATGATGTTCTTGTCCCTTATGCCGTCGTTCTTTTGAGCGAGTCTGTTTAGACTTGGAAACAGGCGGTGGAGGTTTTGAACCTCGGACTTCCATCGTGTTTTTTCATTCTTCGACTTGCTCATTTCCAAGAATAGAGGCTCTCGTCTTTTGGAATTCCACATGCACATCCAACATTATTTTATCCAAATCGCTATCTTCGATCTGAAAGTAGTCGGTAAAGCCAGGCTCAATAGAGTACTTCAAATAGTCGCTGCCGGTGCCGGCGCCCCCCAGCATGGCAATGATGTCGCCCAGATGCACTGCGTATACGAGCCCCCGGACTTCCGCCTCAGCTCTGCCGGGAGTATGATGGAACCGGATGACCTCCGGGAGAGGAGGAGCCAGTTTCCAGAGGCGGGCGATCTCGAAGCCCACCTCGCAATGATCCGTCCCCAACATTTGGCGCTCTGCAGCGATGAAGTCAGCAGCCTCTCCTGTCTCAGTTTTCAAGATCATTTCCCTGGTAGAACCATTCAGAAATTCTGACAGAACCGCCTTCCCGATATCGTGAAGAATTCCCCCCGTAAAAGCGATATCCATACTGATCGTTTTCCTGGCAAATTTTACAACTTCCCTGGCGGCTATCGCCGTCCTGAGATTGTGTTCCCAAAGGGCGTTGCTCTCTGCCTCATAGCCGTCGAGTGGTCGCCGCAAAATAGATCCCATGCAGGCGTCGAGCGCAATCCCCAAAATCATCTTTTCCCCGAGATAAGAGACGGCCCTGGCAATGGAAGTTGTGGGTTCAATCAGAGCAAAACCCGCAGAGTTGACGACCTTGAGGACTCTTGCCGTCAGCGCGGCGTCGCACTCAATAATGCGTACGGTCTCTCGCAAGTCGTGATCATCTCTGCCCATGAGAGTCACCAGCTTTGATGCGCCGGCGGAAAGCGGGGGTATTTCCTGTACTTTCGCCAATATTTCAGCTTGTACCGTCATCTCTCTACTCCCTGCATTTTTAGCGATTGGACTGTTTTTCCGTAAGACACGCCGAACGGAACAGGCAATCGTGCCGGTCGCAATACCCCTCGGCGCTTCCAAAGCAGTCGAAGTTGCCTTCCTTGCGCTGAATCTCTTTTATCAGCGCTGCTTTGCTCTTTCCGAAGGTTTTTATCTCGAGCTTTTTCGCCATGGCGCGCACTTCGTTCATTTTCATCGTAACAGCCCCTTTTGCCAGTGTTTACCTGCCGAAATCATGTCTCCAAAAGACATCGACCCCCGTCTGCTCTCCTCCGACCTGAGAGTTGAAGGAGATGGATTTGTTCAACCGGTACTCGACCTGCACTTCATTGCCGCTGCCCTGCACGCCCTCGACCTCCCTTCCGTAGACCACATGGAGGTTTGGCGTGACGTTTTTGCCAATCTCGACGATTCCCGTCTGTTTGCCGGCATTGGCCTGGCTCTGGTCGAAGCTGAACATGTGCGTGGAGTCGTCGCTGAAGCTGCGGTAGTTAATGGAGTCGGGAGTGATGATGCTTTTACCGAAAACACCCTGCACGATATTTGCTCCCTCGGAACTGAGCAGGGCTGCGGCGCCGCTTTGCAGCTGCGAACTCTGTGCCGAGCTGAGATCTCCCGCCGGGCTACCGAACATGAAGTAGGAGACGATATCGACCTGGTTCATTGCGGGAATGCTGCTAAGGGTCAGTTTCGGGTGATTGAACGGCCCGGAGACGAGCGCCTGCACCGTAACGTCTCGTATGTCTTTGCGGCAGACTATCCGGAGTTGGGGTTGGACATGATCCACGCCGGGAAATATCACGGAACCGTCGACAATCTTCAGTGCCTTTCCATGAAAAGAGTAGACGCCTCTCAGGGCATGGAGCTCACCGGCAACCAGTAGGGGGCCTCCGGACTTTTTTACGAGTGTGATCCCGCCGTTTATTTCCGCCTTGAGCCCCTTTCCGGTGACCCAGGAACCGCTTGGCGGAAGCTCCAGCCTGAGGTTCATGGCAAGTTTGTTTTCCAACTTGCTCGGCCCATGGATCCCGTGCAACACCACCACATTGCCGCTTCCGCTCGACTCGACCACCTGGATGGTTTTGTGCTGCGTGAGGTTGGTTTCCAACCCCCCCAGGTTCAGACTTGCGTTGCGGAGATGGAGCGTTCCGGTGAGTTCGGCTGCTCCGGGCGTGGCCTTTATTTCGGCATGGCCCGCGGCCTTTGCTTCTATTCCAAAAATATCCGGGACATCGAGGCCTGTGGCGTCGGCTTTGATATCGAACGTCTGGAAGTCCGGGTATTCCACCATACCGGTTACCGTCACGTTTCCACCCAGGTGAGATAATTCGGCTTTGGTGATATAGAGGGCTTTGGAGTCGATCCGCCATTGCGCCTCGATGTTATTTGCCGGATGCGGCCAGGGCTGGACTTCGAAGGCGCCCTCCTTCCACGTTCCTTCACCGCTCAAAACCGGTTTTTGCAGAGTGCCGCTGCAGTGGATGGTCCCGTCGAGTTCTCCGCCGGCCATGGACAAGACGTTGAAAAAAGGCGCAATCGATTTGGCCTGGAGGCTTGAAAACTTGAGGTCGCCATCGAGTTTCCCGGAACGTACCAATTCGAATCGGGGCGGATACAGGCTTAGCTCGAGGGGGATTCTGCCCGAAAGGGAAACGGGGCTCGAAATACCGGCCGCCTTGGCCGTTCCCTGGACGCTAAGAACCGCCTTGGAATAGTTGCCCTCCAGGGCGAGCCGTTCGACCCGCTGCCCGTTGCACACGAGATTTTTTCCCTGGATGCTGAGCGTGAATTGGGGCTGCTCGGGCCTGCCGCTAACCTGCAGACGCCCGGAGACCTTTCCGCCAAGACGCGCCTTAAGACCCAGCAGTTCGGATAACTTTCCTGCGTCAATCGACTCCACGACCAGCGGAACTCTCACCCCCGATGAAGATATGGAGCCCCCTCGCGAGGAAATTTTCCCGTTTTCGGAGAGGAGGGATGCCGAGTCGATTTTAATTCCGTCCTGCTCCACTTGAAATCGCGCGTCCACCATCCCGCTCGATTTCTTCCAGCCAAGCCTGCCCCGGGTCGAAACGGAGAGACGCGGAAAATCCCGGATGTTTTGGATCTTTCCGGACAATCGGGCAGTAGCCTGCCCCAAAATCCCATCTCCGCTGAACGTAAAACCGCACGCATCGCTTTGCTGATCGAGGCTCAAATCCACGGAGGCAAGCTTTTGGCCGTCCACGACCACGTTATGGGCGCGCATCGCGAGCGCGTGCCGCCCATCTTTGCCGATGGCGAGCCCCTTTCCGGTAATCGAGAGACGCTCTGCCTCACATTTCGCATAGCGGAAACGGGGCGAGTCGATTTCACCCGTCCAGACCAATTCGGGCCATGTGCCCTTGAGCGAGCCGTGAGAAACCACCCTGCCCTTCCCCTGCCACTTGGGAAAAAACGCCTGGAGTTTTTGGGCGTCAGCCAGGTTCAGGTCGTAGACTGCTTTAACCAGTTGTTTATCGTAGGATGCGTTGCCTTTGAGCTCGAGAATATCGGGGATGGCAAGGTTTGCGACGATTTTCGCCCGCCAGAGTTCGGGCTTTGCCAGTTCGCCCGGATCGTATCGGGCCTGGATGCCGATCCGGCCGGTCACTTTACGGGGAAGCTTCGGGTTGAGCTTCTTCAGTTGGCCGTCCAGGAGGTTTATTTGCGCCTCCAGCCCGCCCTTGTGCGTGCTGTCCAGAAAGCCGTCCATGTCGGCGTTCACCGAGAAGGTGAAATTGGCAAGCGAACTGCGGACTTTGGAGCCGATGACGTTTAAAATGCCATGCGCATAGGTCCCGTGCAGGTCGCACACCTCGACCTTTTGGGCGTATACCTCGGAAGGGTCGAGGCGGGCGTTGAAGTCGGCATTAAGCAACCGATTTCCCTGGAGGAGCGCCGCGAGCTTTACCCGGCCGTTTAGTTTCGAGCCGGGAAATTTCCTCTCCACAGGGACTCTAAGCCCGGAAAAGCGCGAATCGAGTGAAACACTATAGGCGCCTGCGCCCTTTTCTTCTATGTGAACCACACCCTTCACGGCGCCGAGATCGGTTGAGACATCGGGCGTGAGGGTCCATCTGCCTCTGGATCTTTCGATATCGATATTTCCCGAAACACCCGATAGCCAATCCAGCCGGTGTGGGAGCGAAGGGATGTCTGCGGCCGAACAATTGGTGAGGCTAAGAGTTGCAGTTCCTTCTTCGGGGTGTTCGATATTCCATTTTCCCCTGGCCAGAACTCGGCAGTTGTTCGGACCGGAAAGCACGATTTTTCGGGCCAGCAACTCCTGGCCTTCGAGCGAAGCGGAAATTTCAATATCCCACGTGCCAAATCCTGCGGCATCGGCCCGGGCGTGAATATGGCCGAGTTCCATCTGAATTCCGGGCCCCGCTGCCCCCTTCCGGGAGCGCAGATGTATGTCTCCGGAAAAATCCCTGACGCTCAGAACCGTTTTCCCCTGCTGGAATGCCTCGATCGACCCGGCCGAAATCCTTATCTGGGGGAATGGAATATGGGCCCGTTGGACCGGTGAACGTGGCGGGTTCGAAACGCCGGGGGCTTTTTGTTTTGGGAAGGTCGGGAGCAGCCACTTGCCGTCGGCGCCTCTTTCGAGTCGCACAAAGGGTTTTTTCAGGTCCACTTCCTTGATGACTATATAGGGCCGCTCTATGGAAAGCCTGTAGACGAGGCGCACATCGTCGCAGTCGAGGACCCGTTTTCCTGCGGAATCGACTCGCACGCCGGTAAGATAGATGCTCGAGAAGGTGTTCCAATGGTAAGAAGCGATTTTGATTTCGAGGTGGGTGGCTTTTTCCACCCGCGAAAGCCCCTCGGTTATGATTCTTTTCTGCACGGAAGGCACATGGAGCGCAACGAGTACCGGCAATGCCAGGCAAACCAGGACTCCAGCCATCCACACAGCCGCTTTCACAGGGAAAGGGGCCCTGCGGGGCCGCGTATTTTCGGCATCGTTTCCGTTTGACAATTTGGTCCCCTTGCATTTCTTGAATGGGGCAATTATGAAGAATTTGCCATGACAAATCAACCGGCAATACGTCCGGGTTCACCTCTTAGCTTGTACCGGAAAGGAAAAACCATGAAGGCGATGGTGCTCGAAAAGTGCGCGAGCGTTGAATCCGCGCCCCTTAGGTGGATGGAGCTTCCCGACCCTACTCCCGGCCCCGGGGAAGTGCGGGTGCGCGTTAAGACCTGCGGGGTGTGCCGGACCGATCTCCACGTGATCGAATGCGAGCTGCCTTTCCAGGGCCGCCCGGTTATTCCGGGCCATCAGATCGTGGGGGTGATCGACCGCCTGGGTCCGGGCGCCAAAAGATTCCGGATTGGCGAGCGAATCGGTATCGCCTGGCTTCGGCATACGTGCGGGAAGTGTGATTTTTGCAGCTCGGGAAAGGAAAACCTGTGCGAAAAAGCCCGGTTTACCGGCTATCACGAACACGGGGGCTACGCCGAACTGGCCGTGGTCGATGAAGAATTCGCCTATCCGATCCCCGACGTTTTTTCCGACGAGGAGGCACCACCCCTTTTGTGTGCGGGGCTGATCGGATATCGAAGTCTTAAACGAAGCGGGGTCCTTCCCGGGCAGGGCCTTGCTCTCTACGGTTTTGGGTCTTCGGCCCATATCGTTATTCAGATCGCCTGCCATATGGGTTGCGAAGTCTACGTGTGCACGCGCGGAGCCAAACACAGGGAACTGGCCAAAGCTCTGGGCGCCCGCTGGGTGGGGGAAGATCCCGCACAAATGGACGTCCCTGCCGACAGCGCCATCATCTTCGCACCGGCCGGAGAACTGGTCCCCCTCGCCCTGGAGCATCTGAAAAAAGGGGGCACGCTGGCCCTTGCCGGCATCTACATGTCGCAAATACCCGCAATGGATTATGAAAAGCACCTTTTTTACGAGAAAAATATCCACAGCGTGACCGCCAACACGCGCGAGGACGGACTGGAGCTTCTGCGCATCGCGGCAGAAATCCCCATCCGGCCGCAGGTGACCCTTTTCCCGCTCCATGAAGCCAACCGCGCTCTCCGTACTCTCAAAGAAGATAATATGGAGGGATCGGGAGTTCTGGTCGTAGAGGGCGGGATATAAGGCAGGGATTATCTCGACCGATCGAGTTCCTTTTTTACCGCCATTCCCAACTGTTCGATTACGTAGGGCTTTTTGAGATAGCTGCCGGCTCCGAGTTCAAGCGCCTTCTGCACACGGCTTGTTTCCGCAAAACCGCTCACGATGATCGCTTTCTGACCGGGATGGATTTCGAGCACTCTGCTGTAGGCATCCAGGCCGTCCATACCCGATTCCATGATCATATCCAAAACGATCAGATCGACCGGATGGGTTTTAAGGTACTCTATCGCCTCCTCGCCGCTGGACACGGTCTGCACACCGTAACCGAGCCTGGAGAGCATTTGTCGGGCCAACTCGCGCTGTTCTGCAACGTCATCGACCACCAGAATGGTGTGGCCGTTACCTCTGTATTCCTGAAGGGAGGAGGAAGCCCGTTTGTCGGAAGTTTCCTTGCGACTGATCGGAAAATAGAGGCTGAAGGTCGTGCCTTCCTCTTCCCGACTCTCCACGTTGATGTAGCCATGGTGATCCTTCACGGCGCCCCAGACAACAGACAGCCCGAGTCCGGTTCCGCTCTTTCCCATGACCTTTCGGGTATAAAACGGCTCGAAGATGTGTTTGAGATCGGAGGGGGCTATGCCCTTGCCGGTGTCCGATACGGACAGCACGACATACTCGCCTTCCCGGACCTCGTCATACCCGGTGATCGGCCGGTCAAGGTAGCGGTTTTCGGTCGTTATGGTCAAAACGCCGCCCCGGGGCATGGCTTCAACACCATTGGAAACCAGGTTCATGAATGTCTGCCCCAGGTGGACGGGGGAGCCTTCGATATTCAAAAGATCCGGGGCGAGGCGCGTCTCCACACGGATACCCGGGTGGGTTGAAGGTAGCTTTTCATACTCCAGTGTCCTTTGGTAGTCCTCGATCACCCCGTTCAGGTTGAACACTTCGACCACGGGGACGTTCCTTCTTGCGAGGGTCAAAAGATCTTGAACAATGGCTGCGGCACGCTCACTGGCCTGTTTGATATGCAAGAGATGAGCTCTCGTCGGATGTGACTCCTCAACATCCATGAGGAGCAGTTCCGAGTACCCGATCAGGATGCCCAGGACATTGTTGAGATCATGGGCCACGCCCCCGGCCAGCATGCCCAGCGCCTCCATCTTCTCGGCGCGGAAAAGTCGCTCCTGGAGCTTCTTTTCTTTGGTTACATCCTTGATGATTCCCTGATAACCGATGACCGTTCCCTGTTGGTCTTTTCTGGGGACAGAGGTGATGAGTGTATTAATGATAGCGCCGTCTTTTTTTCGAAGATTTACGGGATAGTCCTGCGTGAACCCTTTTGCCTGTATCGTGGCAACGTGCCAGTGTCTATCCGCTTCGTTTTCGTACAGGCTCGGAATCTTTGTCCGGCGCAGTTCGTCCATATCGTCGTAGCCAAAGAGCCTGACGGCGGCCTGGTTGCAATCCAGCCAGCGACCGTCGGTGGAGGTGATAAACACACAATCCCGGGAGGTTTCAAAAAACGTCTTGTACTTTTCTTCGCTTTTACGCAGGGTCTCCGTGGCTTTTTCGGCCTGGCGGCTGAGAACGAACGGTATCGTGAGCAAGAGCAAGACAACGACTGTAGAGACCACGCAAACCGACTGATAGATGAGGGTCTCCTCCAGCGGGGCCAGGGCCACGATGGACCATCCGTGGGGACCGACAGGCGCGCGTGCGACAATGTACTCTTTGCCCTGCAGACGCACTTGCATCCCGTTCCTCACTTCCCCGGGCAGAACAGAAGAAAACGGGCCTTTTCCGAATTGCCTGGAGGCGACCAACTCACGTGCCCGATCGGGCTGGAGAGGCCAGAGGCTCTTAAGGCGCATATTCGGCCGGCTGGAAAGAAAAATGATGCCCGAAGGACTGACGAAAAAACATAGAGGCTCACTGCTGAGTATCGATTGGAGGTGACCGGGATCGGATTTCATCACGACAACGCCCACAATATCGTTGTCGGGGCCGAACACGGGAAAACTGGCGTAAAAGCCTCTTTTTAAAGACGTAATCCCGACGGCAAAATAATGGCCTGCGCGACCGCTCATTGCCTCTTTAAAATAAGGGCGAAACCGGTAGGATTTACCGACGAAGCTGTCCGGGGCATTGCGATTGGAGGAGGCAACGGTCAGCCCGGTTTTATCCATGAGATAAGTTACCGAAGCATGGAGAGCGTTATTGTATCTGCCCAGAGTCGCATCGGCGCGCGCGAGATTTCGGGGCGATGGCGCAATCAGTTCCGGAGCGAGCCAGGGGGAACCCGAAAGCGTTTTGACCACACTTTCCATCTTTCCCAGGTCACCGCTCAGGTGAGTGGCCAGGAGCACTGCGGCGGCTCGATTCTTGGAAAAAATCTCGCGCTGGACCCTGGCGCCCAGGAAGGTCGTAACGGCCCATCCCGCAGCGATGGTGATGGCAAAAACAACGATATACTCTGTCAGCCATCCCCGCCCCCGAAAGCTCTTTCCGCCGGTTGTGGAACGTATCATCTTCATCCTGATCGCCTTTGTCCGCCTCGTAATCCATTGTCCCCGGACAAGGAGATTGAGACAAAAAATTATACAATCACAGGCAGGAATAGGCAAACTATACGCAAAGCAAAAGCGCGGGGGCTTTCGCCCCCTGCGGCCCTTCCCGCACCACGCCGCTACGCGGCTTCCGGAGGGCAGGAAAAGATTCGGCTCACATCGCCAAAGTGTCGCTGATTTCCTGAAGGGCGTGAAGGCCGAGTTCAAGAAACTCGTCTACGGATATTCCCGCTTTTTCGCATTCCTTGACCAGATCTCTGTCGCAGTTTGCGGCAAACGATTTGCTCTTGAACTTCTTTTTCAAGGAAGGCAACTGAACGCTTGCGAGTTTCTTGTCGGGTTGCACCAAAGCCGAGGCGACAATAATTCCGGTCAAAGTCTCAGCGGCAACAAGACAATGCTCGATTTTCGTCTTGCGTTCCCTGTCCCTGTATGCAGGTATTGTTCCCACACCGTACCCGTGAGATATAATGGTTTGGATCAAAAACTCACTCGCTCCAGCCTGCCGTAGAAGATCTACGGCCTTTATGCAATGCTGCTGCTGATCATTTTTAGTCAAATCCCAATCGATATCATGGAGAAACCCTACGATGCCCCAGGCTTCTTCATCCTCCCCGAAACGTTTGGCCAACGCTTTCATTATGGCCTCTGATTCCAGGAGATGTAACCTTGTCATGGGTTCGGCGACATATTTTTCAACCAGTTCGTCCGCCTGTGCTTTCGTGATTCCGAGACCTTCCATGAACTGAAAACTCCTTTCCATCCTTCTCATATTCTCAATTAATCACTGGGAAGAGGATTATAGTATACATCTTTCTTGACTTATTTTTCCATAACTGAATAATGTCGGCTTTCAAAACCCGGTACCAGATTAAAGGAGGATCATTCATGAGTAAAAAACTTATCGAAATTGCATCGGAAATCGTAAATATCCAGGCATCCAAAACTACCTTGACCGCGGCGGAAATATCTTCAGCTCTGCGAGAGGTTTTCGCCACTCTCAATGAGTTGCAAAAAGTGGAATCCGGAGAAATCGAGTTGCCGAAAATACAGGAGGCCGAGCAGGCTTCGGCACTCAAACCGGAGGATTCCATTCAGAATGACAAGGTGATCTGTCTGGAATGCGGCGCAGAGATGAGGCAGCTTACGAAGTTACATCTTGCTTCCCATGATTTGAGCGCCAAAGAATACAAGAAAAAATACGGGTTCAAGGCCGGGACGCCCCTTGCGGCAAGATCTCTCACCCGGGCCAGGAGCAAGGCGGCGAAGAAAAGAGGCGTTCCCGAGAATCTCAAAAAGTATATGGAGGCGCGCAGGCAGGCAAAGGCTACTGTGCAGGAACCGGTGGTAAAGCCGCCCGTTTCGGATAGCCCGGGAGCGGCAAGAGCCAAAAGGATCAGGAGCCGGTTTAGCCCGAAAACAGCTGAATAATCGACTACCTATCGAAGGCTGTTCAATTATGTCTCACTAACCCTTCGCTCCCGTACCGCCAACCGGTCTCTCCCCGGGCGTGCAGATCGCCCGGGGAGCTGGGAACGCAACACTCCCTTCCATCGATGCTGCTTTTGTCTCATCTCTATTTGGTCGTAGGCTGATTTCCGAGATTATTAAACAGGTACATGCAGGAAAACTCATACACCGCCGTTTGCAACAGGCTGCATTCGCAACTATATGCATGGAATTTGGGACACCGCGGGCAACGGTCACATAGCATAGGACGCCAGAGTTCTCGCGTATGGCATCATAATTGCTTCATGGAGCGCAGTTCCCATAAAGAAAGCTTCACCAGCCATGGCGAGAATCTTGATAGTTGACGACGATGAGGACTTTTTGCGTCTTCTGAGCGAATACATGCAATCGGTCGGGTTCGAACATGAAGTTGCCGCAGGCGCACAACAGGCTCGAAGCTGCCTCGAAAAATTTCACTATGACGTGGTGATATCGGATTTCAATATGCCAGGGGAAAGCGGGCATGACCTCTTCCGCTACGTCACCTCAGCCTATCCTCAAACAAAATTTGCACTGATGACCGGGCACGATCTCAAGATCAAACGGGAATCGCTCTCGCTGGGGGTTCACGCATTCCTTCAAAAACCTTTTTATCTGAGTGAACTGCGGCAGACCATAAGGAACCTGTTGCAGTCATTGCAACCGGACGAACAAGGGGAGACGTCAGGTCCCGATAGAATAGCACCACACCCGAGTTCGGCGCTCAAAATCGCCTTCTGCGGCGAAGACGGAGGCGAATTTCTCCAGATGCGCCGAGTTCTCGAAGAGGTTGGTCGTGGTGATGCGATTTGGAAAGTTGACGGCGAGTTGTCGCCCGATACGCTTTGTGTCAACGAGGAAAATATACCCGATGTAGTTCTTCTGGAGATATTGATGCTGTTTAAGGTCGGTTTTGAAAATTTCGAAAAAATCAAAAGCGATGTCAGGATCAGGAAAGTGCCCATGCTGCTCCTGGCGGGAGTGCCGGAGTATGCGGAAGCCGTGCTGAAAAGCTACCCGAACCTGAAAGTAGCCGGGATACTCACCAAGCCGGTAACCGGCGAGAGCCTGGAAAATCTGCTGAAACCCTATCGGGCGGCGGCTGGAGCCGCCGCCCGATAAAGCGGCCCGATGCCGGGCCCCTTCACGCCCACTCGCTTTCAAAGAGCGGCCTTACCGGATGTTCGGATCTGCGCATGCGTAAATCCTTGAAGATCTCCGCGCTGTTTTGGTTCTCGTTTTCCTTTTCGAGCCTTACCCCCAGTTCTTCGGACAGGTCCTCCGATGCCCCGATGAGCAGCAGTGATGTAGCTTGCTTCTTCTTCGATATCGAGTTGCCGCTGGACCTTTCCCGGTTTTTTCGGAAGCTCCAGAGCGTAGAGCAGGTGCGTATGATCGTCGTGGCGAACGATGGCGTAAACCCCTTCCCCCACAGGACGGGCGGCCGGTTTTTTTCGTCTTCCCCGGGTTTTGGTCTCATACTTTTTGTCTGCAAACTCGCGCTCAATTTCGCGAGCGCTGCGGGTGACCGACTCCACGAAACTCCAGTTTTTTCGCGCCGAACCTCCGCCTCCGGCCGTTTGCGCCATCTTCTTTTCTCCTACCACGATGACACGGTACTGTTTGCGGTTTTCGGGGTGGAGGACAAACTTAAATCGTTGTACGTCCTTGAGGCCTTTCACGGCCCCGTGCGCCACCCGGGGCTGGTAGACAAAATATATGTCACCCTCTTCAAGGGCCTTTACGCCTTCTGCACGTGCGCGAGCGGTTGCCTCCATAGCCGTTTCACCCTCCCAACCAATTGTTTTTTATAATGTAATTCAAATATCCGCACATGCACAAGGTTGGGGCGCCAAAGGCGCCGCGCCAAGGACCATGGGGGTGCGGGGGGCAAAGCTCCCCGCGCTTCTGTGCTTCTTAGCCTTCCCCCCTACCCGCTTCGGTAGACAACATACTTTTCGATATCCGGGCGCTTGAGTTCTATTCCGAGGCCGGGGCGCGAACGATCGGGCGTAAGGACGCCGCCGAGGGGAGAGGGAACGCCATCGAAGAGCATGTGTTCGATACGCACATGGTCGTGGAAGTATTCGAGGTGGCGAAGACGTTCGACCGCACAGAAGGCATGAGCGGAAATGGTTGGGGCGCAGTGTGCGGAAAGATCTATGGAGTGAGCCGAACAGAGTCCGGAAACCTGAAGCAAACCGGTAATACCTCCGCAGCGGGTGACATCGGCCTGCAGGCAGTCGACGGACCCGGCGCGCAGAAGCTCGTGGAAATCGCGGAGAACGAAGCCATATTCGCCGGCGGCGATGTCCAGGCCCGGAGGGCCTTTATCGCGAAGAAGCCGCAACCCTTCGAGGTCCTCCGAGGAGACGGGTTCCTCAAACCAGGCGACCTGCCAGTCGTCGCGGAACCGCCAGGCCCAGTAGAGCGCTTCCTTGCGGCTGAGGGCGCCGTTGGCATCGGTCATGAGAACCGGGACATCTCCTATGGCCGAGCGAACGACCGACAATCTCTCCGGGTCTTTATCGGGACAGCGCGAGGTTTTGATTTTGATGCGGGGAATGCCCTGTTCGACCCAGCCGGAGACCTGTTCGGCAAGGCGGCTCAGAGGATAGTTGCAAAAGCCGCCGGAGCCATAAACGGGAACTCCTTCATGGAAGGAGTCCAGGGCGCGGTAGAGAGGCAAGCCGAGCAACTTCGCCTTAAGGTCCCACAGAGCGATATCCACAGCTGATACGGCCATCGATCCCACACCGGGTTTTCCAATATTTCGGAGGGCTTCCATCTGAGTGCGCCAGAGGGGCGCCACCTGAAGCGGGTCCTTGCCTTCGACCAGGGCCTTCAGCTTGTTTTCGACGAGCATCGCTGCTGCTATATTCCCGTAGGTATAGCCGATTCCCACGGTTTTCCCCGCATGGGCTTCGACGAGGATCATGGTGGTTGCATTCCACTCGAGGGTCCCGTCGGACTCTTTGCCTTCGGGACCATCTGTGGGAATTTTGCAGGCTGTGACCAGCAGTTTCTCTACAGTTACATCCGACCGATTTTCCATGTACACCCATTCCTTTTAAGGCTCTTTATCTTCTCCGGTGATTTTTTCCTTGAACTCGGCGGCCTTTCCCTTGATAGCCTTCTTCACGATACCCCACCGCTCGGGTTCATCGCCCATAAGAGCCGACATGAGCTTTCTCGCCTGGTCGAATTTGATATGCGGGGGAAGAGGCGGGATTTCCGGATCGGTTTTAAATTCGAGGATTACCGGCCGATCGGTTGTGGACAGTGCTTCTTCCCATGCACGCCCAACCACCTCGGGATTGTCGCAGTAGATCCCTTTGAAACCGAGCAGTTCGGCGTATCTGGCATACGGAAAATCGGGAATGCATTGTGTGCCCATGAATTTCGGGTCTCCAGCCAAGACTCGCTGTTCCCAGGTCACCTGGTTCAGGTCCTGGTTGTTGAAGATGCAGAAAATAAAGGGCTTACGTTTTTCCATGAGCCGTTTTTCGTATCTTTTGATCGTGATCATCTCATTCATGCCGTTCATCTGGAAGGCGCCGTCGCCAATTGTGGCAATGATGGGCCGATCGGGAAAAGCGAAGCGCGCCGCAATGGCATAGGGGGTGGCGGGACCCATGGAGGCGAGAGTTCCGGAAAGTGTGGCGTCCATTCCTTTGCGCATTTTGAGTTGTCGCGCCCACCAGTTGGTAGAGGAGCCGGAATCGGCGGTCAGGATGCAATGGTCGGGCAGCCGCCTGCTCAGTTCATGCATGACCCTCTGCGGGTTTATGGGAGTACCCGATTGCATTGCGCGGTCTTCCATGAGCGACCACCACTGGCGTACTTCCTTTTCTATTTTTTCGCGCCAGGACCTGTCTTTTTTGTACTCCAGGCGGGGCAATAAGGCCTGGAGAGTATCCCTGGAATCTCCCACGAGCGGGACGTCGGCGGGGAAACGGTGCCCCAGGTAGCGCGCATCGATATCGATTTCCACACACTTGCAGCTGCTTTCTTCGGGCAGCCATTCGCCATAGGGGAAACTGGTGCCGATCATGAAGAGCACATCGCAGCCCGTCATCATGTCCCAGCTCGGTTTTGTACCCAAAAGTCCGATCGAGCCGGTGACGAAGTCCAAATCGTCGGGGGGATGCGTACGGCCGAGAAGGGCCTTTGCGATGCCGCCCCCCAGAATCTCGGCGGTTTCGATTACCAGGTCTTCGGCTTTGGCAGCCCCTTGCCCCACCAGTATGGCCACTTTTTTGCCCGCGTTCAGCACCTTGGCAGCGCGGTCCAATTGTTCCGCCGGAGGCACGATTACGGGTTTCACATAGCCGAGCGAGGAAAAAACCGACCCGTGCATTCGGGGCGGCGCCTCCACCGAAAGCTGTTTTTGCTGCCCCACGATGGCCAGGACCGGCTGATGGTCCAATTTGGCGTCATAGAGCCCGTTTAAAAGATGTATCGCTCCTGGGCCCGAGGTGGCCATGCAAACCCCCAGATCTCCCGTAAACTTCGCATGAGCGCTTGCCATGAAGGCTGCCATCTCCTCGTGTCGGACCTGCATTATCTCGGGGTTTCCTTTTGCGCGGTCCAGGGCGCCCAAAAAGCCGTTTATCCCATCGCCCGGGTATCCGTAAATCCGGTGGACACCCCATTCCTTCAAGCGATTGAGCACATAGTCCGCAACGAGACCTCCCGGACCAAGACCGGTTTTCCCTTTTCCCAAGGTTGTCATTGACATTTCGAAACTCCAGTTTGTAGGGAGGGGGAGTGTCTCCCCCTCGCCCCCCCGGGAGCCGCCGGCGGCTTCCGCGCGACTCAAGGTTTGCGGCGTCGTAGAACGAGATAGGCCAGAGCGGCCCCTATCGACCCGCCGGCCACCGCGAAGGCTGCAATCTCTTTGGTCGAAGGTTTCGCCGACTGGGGCAGGAAGTCTCGTTCGGGCCACAACCCCACCTCTTCTGCGTCCCGGGCCAGGCGGAGTACCTCGGCGATGTGAAGCGGCCTGCGTTTGGTGCCCTCTTCGATCTGGTTTCGGCAACTGAAGCCGTCGGCAACGATCAGCGTATCGTAGGAAGCGCTCCGGACGAGCGGAAAAATCTCCAGTTCTCCTATGGCCGGGGAGAGGTCGGCCTTTTCGGCTTCCCAGCCAAGAGAGCCTCCCATGCCGCAGCAGCCGGTATCGGGTGTATTTACTTCGAGCCCGATGGATTCCAGGATTCGCTTTTCAGACGCTATGCCCGCCAGCGCTTTCTGATGGCAATGACCGTGAAGCAGGGCTTTGCCCGCGAGATGCGGAAGTTCGATATCACTTTCCCAATCGAGGAATTCGGCGAGGGTGAAAACCTGCTCGGAGAGCCTGCGGGCATCTTCGTCGTGGGGAAAAAGATCGAGCATTTCATCGCGAAACACCGAAACGCAGCTGGGCTCGAGCCCCACTACCGGAACACCGGCCCGAATGCTCGTTTGCAGGGTATCGAGCACTTTGCGAATACAGCGGCGCGCATCGTCGATCAGGCCGAAGTCGAAAAGAGGCCTTCCGCAGCAAAGCTGCTCCAGGGGCACCTCGACGTCATAGGAGAGGCTTTCGAGCACCTCGGC
The DNA here is from genome assembly GCA_049964955.1 of Syntrophobacteraceae bacterium. Classification (GTDB taxonomy): domain Bacteria; phylum Desulfobacterota; class Syntrophobacteria; order Syntrophobacterales; family Syntrophobacteraceae; genus SbD1. The sequence goes on along the minus strand of JBMFWU010000052.1, from coordinate 10,882 downwards.
TGCCGACCGGGCGGTTTCCGGCCAGAAGTAATTGTTGAACGTATCGGGCCACACAATCACCTTGCGCCTTTGGGGGGCGGAAGTTTTTTGGGGCCTTTTTTTCCACCAGTTCTGAAAGGTTTGCCCGGACAGGCCGGGCAAGGTGCGTTTCTCCGAGAACCCGAACAGTTTCGTGAAGGTTTTTTTCTTGAGGAATAGATTCGTGAGTCCGGGGTCGATCGAACCCAGCTGCGCCCAGCGGTAGATGTAGCCCATGGCGTAGGCCGCAGGCGGGCGAACCCGTCCCTCGTAATAGTGGGACAAAAACTCCGCCTTATACTTGGCTACCGAGTGCTGTTTTGGAGTCGGCAAGTGCCGCCGGCTCGAGGAAGGCACGATATGTTCGAGTTTCCGCGGAACCCGCGAGGAGAAACACACGACCCGCGGACGAACACGCCTTCTTTTCGAAATGATGCGCGGAGAGGTCATCACCGACGGCTGAAAAAGCGAGGAAATAAAGGAAGCCCTGGATTTGTGCCTGGCGTGCAAGGGATGCAAGGGCGACTGTCCGGCCCTGGTCGACGTTGTTCCTGCGCCTGGATGTCTATGGGAATCGCGATATGGGAAACAGAGCGGTTTGCCAGAGCGCTCCGGCACGCAAGATCCACCATATTCTCGACATGAGCGGGCCCCATGAAGCGCTGGTTGAAAGCGGCGACAGCCTGAAACAGATAATCCTGGTTGATATCCTGCAGATATTTAGTTCCGATCAGGTCGTGGTAGGTCATGCCGGTGATCGCAAGGACCGGCGCCTGATCGAGCATGGCGTCATAGAGCCCGTTTAGAAGGTGAATGACGTCGGGGCCCGAGGTGGCAAAACAGACGCCGAGCTTTCCGGTAAATTTTGCATAGCCGCTCGCGGCCATGGCGGCCGTTTCTTCGTGGCGCACATGTATGTAGCGTATTTTGTCGCGAGCTTTCCGGAGGGCTTCCACAAAGCCGTTAATGCCGTCTCCCGGAAGACCGAATATGGTGTCTACACCCCAGTCATGAAGAATCTCCACGATTGCGTCGGACGTTGTTCCGGCCATGGGTCATCCTTATGGTTTCACGGAAAGAAGTTGCTCTGAAGGCGGCCGGGCGCTCCCTTGGGAGCCGGTCAAGTATGGGCTGAACCCAAGCTAATTAGTCTCCATACGGAAACTCAACCCGAGAAGCCGACCGGGCCGGATACTCCCCCCTTTGCAAAAGGGGGGCGGGGGGGATTTTAGCGGTGTATGCATCCGATTTATTTGCCAAATCCCCCTAAATCCCCCTTTTGCAAAGGGGGACTTGGGTTCGAATCACCCGACACGTTCCAGGGTTTCCGAATGGAAACTAATGAGCGGCCCGTTTGTGTGAAAATGGGGTTTTACGCGTATAGAAGCGCAAGCATGCGGTGTAATTGATTGCTACAGGTAAGGGCGGAAGCGCGGAGCGGGAAGCGGGAAGAAAACCGCAAAAGAGGCGAGTTAAAAGACTTGCATTGAGGCCGGGAGGGGGTTCAGAAGGTCCAGCACAACAGCGGCCAAAAGGATGCCCACGGCCGCGAACAAAACGACCACTCCCCAATTAGCAAGGCCCCAGGCGCCGGTAACGGCCCCGAGAACGTATAAAATGTAGGTGAGCGCGAGCCAGAGTGACTTTTCCACCGAAAGCAAGCCTTCGGCTTCCTTTCCCGCCCCGCTTTTTCGCACCGCACTCAACGTTTGGCCCGTAAATCTGGTCAGCACTCCCGTGATGAAGGTGGTATGGATCGAGTGCCCTCCGGCCCGATGCAGAGTTGCCGTCTGGATTCCCATGGCGATCGCCAGGAAGGCTGCAAGCAGCACCAGCCCCCAAATGCCGTTCCAGTTCTTCGGTAGGCCGACGAGGGGAAGCAGGTGATGAACGCTGAGAAGATATGCGCAGATAAGGGCAGCTTCGATAGAAAGCATCAGACCCGTAGGAGAGCGAATCCCACGGGTTGCCGCAATCGCCATGAGCTGAGTTCCGAACCCCACTCCCACCAGAAACCAGAAGATCGGGATCATGTGCAGAAACGCCCGAGTCCAGTGGCCCAGCCCGAGGCTCAAACCCATAACGATGCTGTTGCCGCTCATAAATCCCATGAAGAGATGATAGAGCTGAATGTAGCCGACCGCATCGACCAGTCCGGCAACACAGGAAAGCACAAACGCCGCACTCGTGCTCTTCCAGGCTTTTTGCACCACACCTCGTATGCGTTCTGCGCTCAAGACCAAACCCTTTTGAGGGAGGCTAAAGGCAAAAAGAGCGGGGGCTATCGCCCCCTGCACCCCCACGCCGCTACGCGGCCCCGGGGAAGCGAATGGTAGTGCCTACAGGCCAGGCCATCCGGCAGCGGCGCTAGCCGCTGAAAAAGCTCTTGATCCGGTCCAGCAGATGTTTTTCTTCGACCAGGATCGTTTCCTGCTCCTCGGAGTCGGCGTATCGTTCCAGACCGGCGATCCGTTCGGTCACTTTTTTACTGAAGGTTTCGGCGAGGCTTTTGTTTTCATCGAGAAGCGCCTGGATGCTTGGTTTTTGAATCTCCAACACTTCGGCCTCCTCGAGAGCTACCACGTCAGCCGATCTCGGCTCACCGGAAAAGAGGGACATTTCCCCAAAATAACTCCCGGTTTCGAGCACCGCAACGGTCGAATGGGTCCCGTTTGCATACACCCTCACTTCGGCCTTTCCTCGTCCGATGACAAACATGGAATCCCCCGCTTCACCCCTTCGCACCATACACTCTCCCGGGGCGTATATTCTCACGGTGTTGCGGGCGACCAGCGCGTCTTTTTCGCTTCGCGTGAGGGACTGGAATATATCGATTCCATCGATGACATACCGGTAGTCCGGCATGCATACGGATTGTGAGCGTCTAGCGGGTTTTACCCGCTCGAGCAGAACATGGCGGGCGGGAAACGGCATGTCGATACCGTCGCGGTAGAACGCGTACCACAGCCGTTCCCGGAAGGCGGCTTTGACATCGACCACCTTCATGTAGTCTTTCATCCGGAATAGAGCTTCATAATCGACGCTGGATTCCGCGAACCGAGCGATACGGACCTCGGGTTCGATCTCGCAGCAAACATCTTCCAGATCGCGCAAAACCTTTTTTGCCGTATCCATGACCGTTCGGGGGGAAAGGGAATAAGAGGCCGAAAATGCGACCGCGTGTTGATGAAGGCCCTCGTAGGGAAAAACTTCTATAAGGTCGCGCGCGAGCAGGCTGTTTGGAAATATCAGGAAGCTGTTGTCCGTGGTGCGTATGGTGGTAGTGCGCCAACTTACCGATTCAACCTCTCCGACCCTTTCGCCAAACTTTATGCTGTCCTTTATCTTGAAGGAGCGTTCGATGTGGAGGGCCGCTCCCGCGAAGAAATTTCCCAGAGTATCCTGCAGGGCGAGGCCTATCACCACGGAAAGGGCAGCCGAGGTGGCAAGGAGGCCCGTCACATTGTATTTCAAGACCGACGCCAATATGATCGTACCCACTATGGCGTAGGCGACAAGCGAAAACATGATTCGCAGCAGATCGGGAGCTTCTCTGCCGGTCCGTTTGAAATACATTACATCGAAAAAAAGATGGGTGCACAACCTCACGAAGGCGATGCCCGAAAACCCGTAGCAAAGGGCGAGCAGATAGCTCATGTATTCTCGGGGAAAAAAGCGGCGCCCCCATGCCCCCAAAGCAAAGTAGACGCAGAAACAAACGGCCGATAACACCGCAGGCCAGGCTATTTTTTTCATCTACCCTCTTCCTTGACACCTCTCTGCGTGAAATCCAAAGAATTCAGAAGCCTTCGTCGAAAATGCCACAGCAAAAGGGCTGCCAGGGTAATGAAAGCGGCCAGGGACATAAAAAGAGCAAAGAAGGAAAACACGACCGCAAGAAAAACGATCATCGCACGCATTCGCGAGGAAGGCGCCATCCTCATACCGGATATCAGGATGATGAGAATGTTGGTGATACAAAAGGTATCCGCCCATTTTACAAGAAACAGTTCGTGGACAAAGCCATAGTGATTGGATAGCAGTACAACGAGCTGCACAGAGCCAAGAGCGGCTATTCCTGCGAAAGGAGACCCGTTTTTGAAGCGGTGCGCCAAACAGTGAGGCAAATGGCCGCTTTCTGCAAGACTTGCGATCAGCCGTGCCCCGGCTCCGACGACCATGACAAAAGTGCTGAAACATAAAAATCCGATAAGGACCGTTGCGACTGCCAAGGCGAGCTTATGAAAGAGAACCGCAAATAAAGGGAGCAGGGCAATCGCGCTCCCGGTCTTTTGCGGAGCGAATTGAACATCGTAGGCGACCAGAAGAAAGATGGCCGAAGTAAGCAGAAAGGCCAATACGACAGCCCAGGGCATGATTTTATCGGGATTTTCCACCTCGGCGGAGTAGTTTCCGACTATCTCCCATCCCACCAGTGCCCAAAAAATGACGAGAAGCGTCTTGCCGACTGTCACGACATCGCTGGGAAGGGCAAGATCCGCAGCTTTGGTGTGAGGCAGAAAGAAAATGGAGGTGAAGAGGAGAAGGATTGCTATGACCGATGAGCTGATGAGTTGAATGGTGCCAAACGTTTTGATGTTACACAGCAAAAGCCCGTAGCCCGAAAGCATCAGCACAAGAGTCGCCGCCATAACATGGCCGTCTGCAAACATCCCCACATAGGCGCCCGCTGTCTTCATAACGACCACAGGGCCGCAAATGATGGCGGTAAGCAGCGCATATCCGGCCAGACGTTCCGCCCGGCTTCCGAAGGCGCGGGCGACGATGCCGGTTAAGCCCGCCGGGGACGGAAAGAGGACGACGAGCCGTGCGCAAACGTATGCAAAAGGAAATCCGATGCATAGCAGGAGAATCCAGATGGCGAGACTGGCCTGTCCGGCCAGTTGGATCGCAAGGGAAGGCAGAAAGACGATCCCTGAGCCCAGAATGGGGCCGATGCACAGTCCCGTGAGTTTGAAAAAACCGATATTTTTTGCGTCCGCCACCGAGGGTCCCCACAGCAGTTGTCAGTGCCAACCGCCGGCAGGATGAGATTGCGCCCGGGGGAAATGCACCAACTTCAGAGTCTTAAGCGTCCTGCACCAAATCCGCAAAGTATACAATCAGGTGGAGGAAGAGGCAAACCATACTTAAACGGCGCACGCGACAAGTATTGACTGATTCTCCGACATGTGGTTGCATCGATCATAATCTTCGAGATTCTGAGGAGAGACTGCAACTTTGCAGAAAGGACCGGGTGAAAATGCTCTTTAACGCACCGGTGATCCCCGATGAGAGAATCATCGAGATCCTCAACCGAAACGCAGACTCGTTTTATTCCTGCCACTTCGGCCTCTACCGCGCCGATTTCGATGACTGTCGCCACCGCCTCGTGTTTCTTGAAACGGACCGGTGGATCGAACTTTTATCCTCCGTTCGAATCGCCAGGAAATTTTTGCTGGTAAACAGCAGGGCGCATGCTTTCGGTGCATACTTCGATCCGGCGCACCTGCGAAGCGTCCTTAAAACTCTTCGATCCCTGCTGAAGGCAAAGGTGATAGACGGGATCGTATTTGCCGACGCCTACTACCTTCAGGCTCTCTCCGATGCGGGAGGAGAGGAGGCTTCCGAGCTCGAAGCGATTCCCAGTGTAAATTTTCTCCTGGATACGTTCGACCGGATAGCGGGCCTCTTCGAATTCATCGCTTCCACCCGGTTTAAACTTCCGCAGACTCTCCTTCTGGACCGCTCTCTCAATCGGCGGCCCGAAGATCTCCGTGCGGTTTCGGCCCGCTGCAGAAAAGTGTTTCCGAATGTGAAGCTGGAACTGCTCGCCAATGAGGGGTGCCTCTATCATTGCCCCTACAAGCTCACCCACGATTGCCATATCAGCATGCGCAACACGGGGCAGGTTCTTGACACCCGCCGGATAAACCGGGAACTGGGCTGCATACGGACTCTTCAAAGAGACCCCTCCCGCCTGTTCCAGTCCCCTTTCATCCGGCCCGAAGACGTCGATGCCTACGAGCCTTATGCCGATGTGCTGAAGCTATGCGGACGCACCCCCGGGGCGAATTTTCTACAGAGGGTCGTCCAGGCCTATCTCGATCGAAAATACTCGGGAAATCTCCTGGATCTAATGGATGCCATGGACGGAACGGCCGAATGGCTGCATGTCTCAAACGAGTTGTTGCCCCCGGATTTCCTGCAACGGCTGTTTGCCTGTTCCCGCGAGTGTTCGAGGTGTCTGTACTGCAGGGAACTGATCGAGCGCTGCGCTCATTCGATAACCTTCAGCCTGGAAAAGCGCTGAAGGGCGCGCTCAAGCGACATCGGCTTCCGTGGAGCGCGATGCACCGGCGACAAGCCCATGGCGTTTACTGCGGCAAAACCCTTTTCATCGTTATCGAAATAGCAAAAGACATCCTTTGACTCTTTTGTCCAATGTTTGAATGTTTCACTCCAGGAGCGCAACTGCTCCGACGAGTACCTGCCCTGGTATTTCCCGCCCGGCCCGTGGAGCCGAATGTAGATGAAATCCGCCGTCGTTTCGAGCGGTGAGGTCTTGCCGTTCAGTTCATAGAGGCAGAAAGCGGCATTGAATTCGGAAAGAAGAGAGTAGGTTTCCGGGTGGAACCAGGACGAATTTCTGAACTCGAAGGAATATCTCAGGGCCCCGGGCAGTTCCTGCAAGAAAAGGTTCAGTCTTTTCGGATCGATTTTGAGTGCCGGCGGCCGCTGGAAGAGGACCGGACCGATTTTTTCCCCCAGTCCCAGCGTCCGCTCTCTGAAATTTTCCACAGCCGGTCCGCAGTCTTTGAGCCTCTTGGTGTGCGTGATAAAACGGCTGGCCTTCACGGCAAATACGAAGCTGTCGGGAGAAGAAGCGCGCCACTTTTCAAAGGTCTTCCGTAAGGGCAGATGATAGAAGGAATTGTTGATTTGCACCGTATCGAATTTGCGGATATAAAATTCGAACAACTTGGAATCACGGGTCTTTTCGGGATAAAACGGCCCTTTCCAGTGCGCATAACTCCACCCCGAGGTCCTGATTCGAATAGCACCCTCTTCAGACATAAAAGCCTCCCGATCCTCCTTAGTATCGTAAGAAGTAGTCCGGTCCACCGCCACGGAGCAGGGAAAGGAAAACTCGGAGCGCAAACTACAAATCGGGAAATAGCCGGTTATGATTCACAAAATCTCGATAGTCAGGAGAAAACATTCCTATGAAAGCAAGAGGAGCAAAAATACGGTTGTCACGACAGTTGGGAATTCCGATTACGCCCAAGGCGAGCAGAATGCTCGTGCGAAGATCCAATCCCCCCGGGCAGCATGGAGCGACGAAGGACAGGCAGAAGGGTTCGGACTACAAGCGTCATCTTCTGGAAAAACAACGCCTTCGCGCACTCTATAATCTCGAGGAAAAGCAGATGCAAAGCTATGTGAACCAGGCGATGCAAAAGCCGGGAAACCCCGTTGACTGGCTGGTGCGCCTTCTGGAGACACGCCTGGATGCGCTCGTCTACCGCGCCGGGTTTGCCCGTACGATCTACCAGGCCAGGCAGTTCGTATCGCACGGTCATATTCTCGTTAACGGAAAGAAAGTGGATTTTCCTTCACAGCATCTGAAGCCAAACGATGTTCTGGAGGTTAAGGAACAGAGCAGGAAACTCGCTCTTTTTCAGGACATTGCCGTGGAGATGGTCGCACGCACAGCGCCCCCCTACCTCGAACGCTCCAGAGAAACCATGTCGGCAAGGCTTGCCTATATTCCCCCCCTTGCCGAAGTCCCCTTGCTATGCGAAATGTCCATGGTAATTGAATTTTATTCCAGATAATTTCCTATGGTAGACGGAGAATTGCCAAAAATGACGGTGGACCTGGATAACGAATCTTGTATCGAGTGCGGCGCATGCGCAGAGCTTTGTCCCGAGGTCTTTGAGATGGATGATAGAAGCGGAAAGGCCCGGGTCATCGTGTTCGAAGTTACGGAGAAAAGCTGCGTAGAGGAAGCGATCGCCACCTGCCCGGCCGAGTGCATATACTGGTGGAGGGATTAGTGTAAAAGCGCGGGGGCTTTCGCCCCCTGCACCCCCACGCCGCTACGCGGCTCAGCCGGCGTACGGCGGGAACCTTCCCCCGCTTGCACATCAAGAGTTTCAGACATAGAATGAGAAACTAACGACCGTTAACAACCACACGCCGATTGTTAGGAGAGTTCCATGCAAAACCAAAGAATGATCCGCACGGTGATCGGGAGCAAGCCGACTATCGAGGGGGCGGGAGTACACCTCAACCGGGTGTTTGGCAATAACGAGGTGGCGCTTTTCGATCCTTTCCTGCTGCTCGACGATTTCCGCTCCGCCACCCCCGCCCACTATCTCGCCGGATTTCCCTGGCATCCGCATCGAGGGATCGAAACGATCACCTATGTTTTACGGGGCGAGGTCGAACACGGCGACAGCATGGGAAACAAGGGTGTCATCTCTTCGGGCGATACGCAGTGGATGACTGCCGGGAGCGGCATCATTCACCAGGAAATGCCTCAGGGAGATCCACAGGGCAGAATGGAAGGGTTCCAGCTGTGGGCCAACCTTCCAAGGACTCACAAGATGATGGTGCCCCGCTATCGCGACATCAAGCGCGCACAGGTTCCGGAGGTGAGTTTGGAAAACGGCGTGAGAGTCAAGGTCATCGCCGGCAAGCTCTATGATCGTGAAGGTCCGGTCCAGGGCATCGTGATCGAGCCCGAGTATCTCGATGTGACGGTTCCCGCGGGGGCCGAGTTTCGCCACCCTACAAAACCCGGTCATACCGTGTTCGCGTACGTCATCGAGGGGCGGGGGAGTTTCGATGCTAAAAAGGAGCGGCTGGTCGCAAACGGCTCCGTCTGCCTGTATGAGGACGGGGAGTTCCTTTCGGTCGCGAGCGCAGGCGAGCCCCTGCGGTTTCTGCTGGTTTCGGGCAGACCTCTACGAGAGCCCGTGGCCTGGTACGGCCCCATCGTGATGAATACCGATGAAGAGCTGCGACTGGCCTTCGAAGAGTATCAGAGCGGAACCTTTATAAAGCATAAAGTGTAGAGTCCGTCCGAACACATCTATTTAGTCTCCATCCGGAAACCCGGAAACCCGTCGGGGATTCGAACCCCGGGTGAAGGATTCGTAGGTTGGGGTGAGCACAGCGAACCCCAACATTTCCACGATAGGCAACATCGTGGCCACACCCTTCAGGGTCGGGTTTCCGGATGGACACTATTTAGAAAATTCTTGACCAAAGCGATTTCTTGGGAGAATCTCCTTTGCCTGGCCGAACCAGTTCATTCGGAAAGTGGTACCATGGATATCACGATATTTTCGACTCTCATTTTTTCGGGGTCTCTCATCGCCGGGTTCCTCGGAGCGCTTACGGGGCTTGGGGGCGGAGTCGTAATCGTCCCCCTTCTCACCCTGGGGTTCGGCGTGGACATCCGCTACGCCATCGGGGCTTCGCTCGTTTCGGTAATAGCGACCTCTTCGGGCGCCGCGGCAGCGTACGTAAAGGAAGGCTTCTCCAATATCCGCCTTGGAATGTTTCTGGAGATGGCCACAACTTTCGGCGCCTTTCTCGGCGCGGGCGTCGCAACACTCATATCCACCAAGATCATAGCGGTCATATTCGGACTGGTGCTTCTCTATTCCGCCTATCTTTCGTTTCGAGGCCACGAACCGGCCCCGGAAGAAGCGGAGGACGCCCCCGACTTTCTTGCGCATTCCCTTCACCTCGACGGCTCCTATCCCGATGGGAAGACAGACGTTGCCTACCACGTCCATCACGTACCGACGGGCTTCAGTCTCATGTTTCTGGCCGGGGGGCTTTCGGGATTACTCGGAATCGGGTCCGGGGCTGTGAAGGTATTGGCCATGGACCAGGCCATGCACATTCCGTTCAAGGTTTCGACGACCACGAGCAATTTCATGATCGGCGTCACTGCGGCGGCGAGCGCAGGCGTCTATTTGAGCCGCGGATACATCGACCCCGGTCTCGCCATGCCGGTCATGCTGGGAGTTGTCGCCGGGGCGCTTCTCGGCTCGAAGGTTCTCACCAAGTCCAAGCCCACGGCCCTTCGAATCCTTTTTGCCCTGATCATCCTGATCCTTGGGGTCGAAATGATCTACAACGGTATGACGGGAAGGATTTAGAGATGTTCGTTCAAAAACAGGCGATCTCCGATGAAACGGTCGATACGATCATAAGCATTCTGCTCCGGGCCGGCGTGGTGATCTCTTCCCTCATAGTGATCTGCGGCGCCCTGCTCTACATTGTAAGACACGGACACCAGGTGCCCGCCTATCATATCTTCAGGGGCGAGCCCTCAGATCTTCGAAGCGTTGCGGGCGTAGTAAGGGAGGCCACCACGCTTTCCGGCCGCGGAATCATCCAGTTCGGCCTGCTCCTGCTCATTGCAACACCGATCATGCGAGTCGCGTTTACGGTGTTTTCCTTTCTGCTCCAAAAAGATCGCGTTTACGTGGGCGTCACGTTGATCGTTCTCGCCGTGTTGCTGTTCAGCCTGGCGGGAGGAAGATGAGCGGGGTGATTTCTATGGAATTGGAATGGAGAAACGTTCCAAAGGAGCAAGACATGGAATGGCGTGAAGTTGTCGAACACCCCAGTTTGCAGGATCTGCCGTTTAAAATCGAAACGAATAAATGGGGTGCGATAAGGAATTCTTCGAACGCAATGATGTTGCCGGTCTGGCGCCTCTGGTATACGAGCAGTCTCCCGCGATCATGATAGAGGTAAAATCTCCGTCGAACAGCATCCGAGGTGTCCTTGCGGTTAGCGTGCACAGCCGAGAAAAAACGGCATTCAATAACGCTGG
>JBMFWU010000051.1:0-33511 GCA_049964955.1 Syntrophobacteraceae bacterium | reverse complement strand
AATTGCAACTATGATTCACCAGTATTTCATGAAGGGGTCTATCTATTCGCTGAGTTTGTCTGAAAGAGGAATTGACATTTACGCGGCGCGCGAGACGGGAATACTGTCCGAAATGCGGGTCCGCGAATTCATGGAACCAACGTTCGAAACAGTTCCTGCTTCGGCTCCCTACGAGGCGGTCTTGAAGAAGTGTTTGAGCGGTCGATGCAGCTGCCTGTACATGCTAAACGAAAACGGGGACCTGGGCGGAGTCATTCCCTTTTCGCAAATGAGGGAATTTATTCTGGAGGATAGCCTGAATGGACTCGTGATAGCCCAGGATCTTGCCGACTCAAACTTTATCTTTCTTTCACCGGATGAATCTCTGGCGTCTTCCATAAATAAATTCAGCCTCATCGACATGGAACAACTTCCCGTTGTGGTTGAACACAACGGATCGAAGAAAATTACGGGAGTCTTGACCAGAAGCCGACTATTCGAGGCCTATAGAAAGGAAATGCTAAAGCGTGTATTGGTTAGAAATTGAGATAACTTTCTGAGATCCAGTGAGAGGATAGTGAATGGATAGCGACGAACCCCGGCCAAAGCAACCTCTCAACCCCTTTTCGATATCGATGCTGGCCTGTCTTGTGGGGGGTGTTGCCGGTTTGGGGGCGGTTGTCTTTCGCGCAATGATCTCGTTTTTTCACAATCTGTTATTCTCCGGAAAGTTGTCATTTTTTTACGAAGCCAATTTGCATACTCCTCCCGGTCCGTGGGGGCCATACATCATCCTGGTGCCTATTGTCGGCGCGGCAGGTGTCGCCTACCTGGTTAGCAACTTCGCCCCGGAAGCCAAAGGTCATGGGGTCCCCGAGGTGATGGATACCATCTATTACAACAGGGGGATCATCCGGCCCGTCGTCGCGGTGGTGAAATCTGTCGCATCTGCACTCTCGATTGGAAGCGGAGGCTCAATCGGTCGTGAAGGGCCGATTATTCAGATAGGTTCCTCCTTCGGTTCGACGCTCGGACAATGGATCAGCATGCCTGCGTGGCAAAGGATCACACTTCTTGCGGCCGGGACCGGCGGCGGAATTGCCGCAACGTTCAATACTCCCATCGGGGGGTTGTTGTTTGCCATAGAAATCATGCTTCAGGAAGTGAGTGTTCGGACGCTGGTGCCGGTTGCGATTTCCACAGCGATTGCTACCTACGTCGGACAGGTATTTTTCGGAACCTACCCGGCCTTTCGGATTCCGACGCTTGAGACTCCCTATTTTGTCCTGACAAACCCGGTGGTTCTGCTCTCTTACGTAGGCCTGGGAATCCTCACAGGGGTGGCTTCGGCATTATACATTCGGTCCATATACAAATTCGAGGACATCTTCGACAACCGCATCGGGGGAAGCTATTACAAAAAACATGTTCTTGGAATGCTGCCCGTGGGGCTGGTGATTTACGGATGTATGCACTTCTTTGGACACTACTACGTGGAGGGAGTGGGCTATGCCGCGATTCAGGACGTCCTGACCGGCCATCTTGCCAGCGTCTACCTGATGGTGCTTCTGTTTTTCCTCAAGCTGCTTGTGACCTCTCTTACTCTCGGCTCCGGGGCATCAGGCGGTATTTTTTCTCCGGCTCTCTACCTGGGGGCAACCTTGGGAGGCGCCTATGGAATTCTCCTCAGGCATGTTTTTCCGGGGCTGGACATCAGTTTTCCAGCGTTTGCCGTAGCGGGGATGGCGGGAGTCGTCGGAGGAGCTACGGGCGCGACAATGACTGCCATCGTTATGATCTTCGAAATGACCCTGGACTATAACGTCGTGCTGCCTCTCACCATAACAGTGGCTCTTGCCTATGGAATCCGATGGACCCTCTGCAGGGAAACCATATACACTCTGAAGCTTGCGCGGCGCGGCCACTACATGCCCCAGGCGCTCCAAACCGACTTTCAATACCTGAAAAGGGCTAGGCAAATCATGGAATCCCGGATTGCGGCCATTGCCGCTTCCACCACCCTTTCCGAATTTGCCCAACTGACAATCGGACAGACCACCGTCGATTACTTCATGGTGATAGAGGATCATACGCTCATAGGTACCGTCTCGATACGGGCGGCGTTGAACGCACTGGATGAATCGGCCGGGAAAGTGAGCCTTGCTGAGATAGCAAACCGGAACCTCACCATCGTATCCGAAGATGCCACCTTCGTTCAGATTCTGAGGACAATGCGGGATCGTCAGGCATCCGTTGCAGTCGTTTCGACCGGCTCCGATCCATTTGCAATTGAAAATGTGCAGGGAATCATCACGAAGCAACAGATTGCGGACAGCATTGCCCAGGGGATCGAATTCCTCACGGAGTAGCCTCGGAATGACGTCTTTAACATGACTTTCCAATGTGTGCGTGTAAAAAAAGTCTTGCCAACACGACTCGTGTATTAGATAAACGACATCGAGCGGCCACACGCTCCTCGATTCCGTTTTTGCCGGGGCGTTTTCGACATGACTGGTACGACCAAGCACTATTTTCGTACGAAGGATCTGGTGACCATAGCGGTTCTGGCCTGCCTGGGGGCGATCGCCTCGACCTGGTTGGGCTATGTCGGGAGCCTGCTGGGCACAGCCACGGGTATTCCTATTGCGGGGCAGGCGTTGACGGGGCTGCACACCTTCTGGTTCGTTCTCATGCCGGCGCTGGTGAAAAAGAAGGGCAGCGCGCTTCTGGGCGCGACCCTGGACGCCGTGGTCGAGTTCCTGATGGGGAGCCATATAGGAGTTTGGGTGCTCCCCGTAGGTATCCTGGAGGGCCTTCTGGCGGAGATCGGTTTCTGGCCGTTTCGGCGCATGAGCCTGTTTTTGGCCATGGTGGTGGCCGGCGGCCTCGGTTCGATCTCCCACCTTCTGATCATGCCGTTTGTCCTGCATCGCTTTGCGCCTCCCGTGGTCCTGATGGGCCTGGGCGCCGTTGCGTTTGTCTCCGGGCTATTCTGGGCGGGTGTTTTCCCCTACGTAACCGTCGGGTTTTTGCGAAGAGCGGGGGGGGGTGGGCCTCGGTTTCGGGGCGGAGGGCGAGTGGCGGGGCACCCGTTGAGGTCTTGCGGGGAAATGGCGGAGAGCAGCGAAAGTCGGTTCGTCCCCGAGACTGCGCAAAGCGGCGGCTTCCGTCTTGCCGGCGCGGCCATCTCCCTGGAGAACTTTGGCTTTTCTTTCCCGGGGCGTTCTTCCCGCGCTCTGAAAAACATCTCCCTCGACATAACCGAGGGCCAGTGCGTGGTGGTAACCGGCCCTTCGGGTTGCGGCAAATCCACTCTGGCCCTGGCCATGGCGGGATACATCCCTCACGTGATCGAGGGAAGCCTTTCGGGCGAGGTGCGCGTGTGCGGTAAAAACACCGTGGAAGTGGCGCTGTTCGACCTTGCGGTGACGGTATCGCTGTGTCAACAGGACCCGGAGTCGCAGTTGTGCACCCTGACGGTGGAAGATGAGGTGCGTTTCGGGCCGGAGAACCTCGCGCTTCCGGTGGGCGAGGTGTTGCGCCGCGAAAAAAAAGCCCTTGAGGCTGTGGGGGCGTTGCATCTGAAGGGGAGGGAGGTGCTGCAACTCTCCGGAGGCGAAAAGCAGCGTGTCGCCATTGCCTCTATGCTGGCGATGAATCCGCGGGTGCTGATCCTGGATGAGCCTACCTCCAGCCTGGATCCGGACGCGGCCCACGAAGTGTTCCTGGCCATCGAAACTCTCAAAAAGTCGTGCAATATCACTCTCATAATCATTGAACACAGGCTGGACCGCCTTCTGGAACTGGCGGACCGGTTGATTGTACTGGTCGAAGGCGAGGTTCGGCTCGATGGACCGCCGGCCGAGGTCTACCGGGACTACGCCGCCATGCTGGAGGAACCGCCCCGGTCGATCGGTGAATCCTACGTTCCGCCCCCCGAAATCTCGACGGAGCCATCGCCGATTTTGCAGGTTCGCGATCTGCGGTTCGGCTACGGGGAAAGGGAGGTGCTGCGGGGGATTTCTCTTACTGCCCGGCGGGGCGAGTTCATCGGGATAATCGGTGCAAACGGCTCGGGGAAGACCACTTTCCTGGGGTGCCTGGCAGGGCTCAACCTGCCTGCTTCCGGGGAGGTCGTGGTGTGCGGGGCAAATACGCGGGACGTAAAGCCCTCGGCGATTGCCCGCAGCGTCGGGTTTGTTTTTCAAAACCCCAACCACCAGATCTTCGAAAACACGGTGGAAGAGGAGGTCGTTTTTGCGGGCGCAAATTTCAGAATGGACCCCGAGATCCTGGCGGTGAGGGCTCAAAGTGTTATGACGCAATTCGATCTCATCTCCTACAGGGCGCGCCATCCGCTGCGTCTCAGCCACGGGGAAAAGCGGAGGCTCAACCTTTGCTCCGTGCTGCCGCACGAGCCCTCCCTTATCATTCTCGATGAACCCTTCATCGGCCAGGACCGGCGCAATTCGGCAAGGATCATGCGCGAGGTGCTTCACCTCAAGGATAGCGGGCGAGCGGTTCTTGTCGTCTCGCACGATATCGACATGGTTTTCGACTACTGCACGCGCATCGTGCTTTTCGATGGAGGATGGGTCCTTGTAGACGACATCCCCGGGGAGGCGCGCAAAAAGATCCGGGATCTCGGGAAACCGAACTTCCTGCCGGGTGCGCGATGTTTGTAAAGTACGCCGCGGGCGACTCACTGCTCCATCGCCTGAACCCCTTGAGCAAGCTCGCGGTCGTGGCCAGCTACTCGATAATCGTGTTCCTGCTGGCGAGCCTGCGGCTGGAGCTCTTTTGCATCGCGGCGGTCCTGGTCATGGAGCGCGCTGTCGGCAGCCGGCAGGTCACGCGGATGATGTTTTCCCGTTTCGCCCTGGGGCTCGTGCTCTTTGTTGTCGTCATGCAGCCGATCATGACCACGTCCGGAACAATGCTCGTCACCATCACGCTCTATTTTACACGACTGCGCGTGACCGATGCCGGTCTTTTGAACGGTTTCGTTGTCGCGTTCCGATTCTTGTCCGTGCTGCTCCTGAGCGCGCTTTTCATCGTTACGACCGACCCCGTTGCTTTGGTCTATTCGCTCATGCGGGCCGGCATCCCGTACCGGTACGGCTTCATGGTGATTCTCGTGATGCGGCTTGGCTCGGTGTTTGAGCAGGAGCTCAAGACCATATCCAACGCGCAGAAGATGCGGGGCTTGCGGGTTGACGAGTCGGGGCTCAAAGGCATGGCGCGATGCGTGCGCTGCACCGTATGGCCCTTGCTTGTGAGTGCGCTTTCGCGTGTGGACAGCCTCGTGGTTTCGATGGAAGGCCGCGCGTTCGGCTTCAAAAAGACGAGGACTTTCGTCACCAGGGATTCCTTCGGGTTTTTGGATCGCGTGCTCCTCTGGGGCTGTGCGAGCCTGCTCCTGCTCACTCTTCTCGATACCGTGTTCGGATGGTATCCTCTGCCTCACCTCATGCCGTGATTCGACCATCTCTCCTGCTTGCGAGTTCGTTAGACATACCCTTCCGGTGGCGTTATACTGAAAAAAAGTTGTAGAGCTTGCCGTGGAGATGTTTCGGAGGGTTTAATGAAAAGATGGTACGGTAAAGACTGGGAGCTCTCGGCCCGGATGTTCTTTGTGATGTTTCTTCTCGCCGCCCTGTATCTTCTGTTCCTGTCGTTTTTGTGGAAGGCGGGTGTCGGGTTTGTGACCATGGCGCTCATCGCCGGGGTCATGCTCGTGGTCCAGTTTTTCTTTTCCGACAAGATCGTGTTGTGGTCCATGGGGGCAAGAGTAGTCGAACGCGATGAGGCTCCCGAGCTCCATGCGATGATAGAGCGACTTGCGCAGATGGCCGATTTGCCCAAGCCGAAGGTGGCGATAGCCGATAGCGCTGTGCCCAATGCCTTCGCAACCGGGCGGGGGCCCAAAAATTCGGTGGTCGCAGTCACGACTTCCCTCATGCAGCGGCTGAACTCTCAGGAGTTGGAGGCGGTTCTCGGCCACGAACTGACCCACGTGCGCAATCGCGACGTCATGGTGATAACGGTTGCGGGCTTTTTTGCGGCAGTCGCCAGCTTCCTTGTCCACAATCTCCTTTTTTCCTTCGGGTTTGGCTACGATAACGACCGCGAGGGGGAAGGGGGAATGGGTATTCTGGCCGTCTGGATAGTCTCTTTGGCCGTCTGGGTCATCAGCTTTTTCCTCATTCGCGCACTCTCGCGCTACAGGGAATTTGCCGCCGACCGCGGTTCTGCCATCCTGACGGGCTCGCCCTCCCACCTCTCCTCGGCCCTGGTAAAGATAAGCGGTGTCATGGATCGCATTCCCGACCGGGATTTGCGTAAAGTCGAGGGCATGAACGCCTTCTTCATTATCCCCGCCCACAGGCGCGCTTCCCTTGTCGAACTGCTTTCCACTCACCCCTCGCTGGAACGGCGGCTCGAACAGCTCCGCAAAATGGAGCAGGAAATAGAGAGAGCAAAATGAAATGGCTCGATATCCTGCTGGGCAGGACAACGCCGGTAAAGTCCAGCGTGGAAAACCTTTTCAGCATCTCCACCGCACAGATAAGCCTTGCCGCGACCTTTAACGCCAACCCCACGGGGCGAGCGGGCATAACGTTCAAGCCCGTCGAGGCCTCGGAATTCGACGCCGCCGAAAAAGAACTGCGGGGCCTTCTGGAAATTACCGAAAAGGAAAGCCGGACCAGGTTCCGACTCGTTAAGGACAAATACAACTACGCCTGGGTGCTGCTCCTGGACGAGGGGTTCGAACAACTCGTTGCGGCCCTCCATATGACGAGCCTGACACTCGGCGAGCACGGGTTCGAAGAACAGCTCCTGGCCGCGGTCTTCGAATTCGTGGAAGAAGATGGGCGAAGAGTCTACTGGATCTACAACTATAAGCGCGGTTCTTTCTACCCCTTCGTCCCCCTTCCGGGCGAAAAACGCGACAATGCTTACGAACTGAGGCTGAGCGCCATTATGGAAAAAGAAATGCCCATCGAGCCCGAACTCGAACGCTGGTACCCCATCTGGGACCTCCCCCTCGGCGCCGGGGGGGAGGTGTAGCGGGGAGAGAAAAGAGGGAAACGAAAAAGAGAGAGAAACGAAAGAGAGAGAGAAACGAAAAGCGCGGGGGAGTGTCTCCCCCGCACCCCCCGGGGTTCGTCTCTCACGCGCACGCGCGTGAGAGACGAATCGCTCGGCGCCTTTGGCGCCCTATGGTCGGGAACGACGTGCAGTTCCTGCTTCCGAAAGTCCTCGTTGAGCAATCGGAGCCTGTCATGGACCGGGATCGATTCGGGCGGCGGCCTAAACGCAGCGGAGTCCAGGCGTGGCATTTCGGATCAATTGAATTTGCATAGCGACCTTTCGCGCGGGTATTGCTGCAGAACTTTCTGAATAAATGCCTGCCAGATTTCGTTTGGTTTCCAAATCTCCTCGACGGCGGACATGGCCGTATTCTCCGGCTGCCCCTCGACAATCATGTTGTATAGAGCCATGAAGACCGAAACGCGCATATTGGCCTCGCAATGCAGGTGGATTCGCCTGTTGTTGTGCTTCGTCATTACGCGACAGAAGGATTCGAAATCATCAACCCGAGGGGAGCGAAAATCCACTGCCACCCGTTCGAAAAGAAGACCTGCGGCGTTTACGAACGATGGTTCCGAGCGCAAATCGGTCCCCACGCCCTCGGGCACCAGCGAGACGACAACTTCTGCTCCCGATTGCGCAATGAGCGGGATCTCTCCTTCGGTGGGCATTCCGGATGTGGTGATTCTGTCGGACAACTTCAGAAAATTATAGAGTTGGCAAATGGAAGGGAAGCCCATAAGATACCTGATTTTATCGGCATTGTGTCTGCTGGTGATCATCTCCAGCAGCTGAAAGGCTACCTCCATGGCTGAGGCCGGAGCCGTGGACGTGATGATATGGCCGTCACGCACAACCTTTTCATCCATGACGTTCGCTTCAAAATCGGCCAACTGCCTGCGCCGTACCCCGTTTCCGAGATGATACGTCGTGGCATTCCTTCCCGCCAACGCCCCGCTTCGGCCGACGGCCAGCGCCCCCGTGCAGATGGCCGCGATCGGCTTTTTGTGCGCGTCAAAATCGAGGATCAAATCGCCGACCTGTTTCGAATAAGCTTCCTCGTAAAAGCCGAATTCCTCGAAACCGCCGGGTATGGCCAGGGCATCATATTCTTTGGGGTCGATCTCCGCCAGGAGCCTGTCCGGATTCAAGGTCAATCCAAAGGTGCACCGAACCCGGGGGGTGGTCCCTGCAACCGTTATCTCGACAGCAGTATCGCCTTCGCTGCCGGCCCATCCCAATACATCAAAAAAGGCAGCAGCTTCATATATTTCCGTACCATTGCAAACCAGGAGCAATACATTTTTCATGAGCATCCCTCGTCTCTGATCGTTTTAGCTTGGTCTTTCCTGTTGAATTCAACTTTTCCGTTCCGTATGATTCCGTCGATAAGTAATCGAAGGCGCAGTGGAATGCCATCGGTATTCTTCGAACACGGCGTTCACCAAAATCGAACGGTGATGTGATGGAACTTTTGCAGTTGAGAGCTTTTATGCAGGTGGCCGAGAGCCGGAATCTTACCCGAGCGGCCGAAATGCTGCACATCAGCCCCTCGGCCCTGAGCGTACAGATCAAAAACCTCGAAGAGGAACTGGAAGTCCCGCTCTTTGTCCGACAAACCGAGGGAATGGTTTTGACGAAAGAGGGCGAGGTCCTGCTGCCCCACGCCCGGAGCGTGATTGAGAAGGCCAAAAGCTTTCAGTATAAAACCGGCGAAATGCGCCAGCGGTATAAGATGATATTCACGATCGGGCTGAACGCAGCTCCGGAGCTTCTGAAGATATCGGGCATTGCCGGAAAAACGGCCGAGGCACTACCGGGCGCAAAGATACGATACCTAAGGAGCAGCACCGTCGACACTCCCGGGATGCTGTGCCGGGAAATAATCGATGTCGGATTTGTCTCAGGCACGGAGCTTGGTCCCGAGATTCATGTTGATCTTCTCCGGCAGGCGAATGTCAACGTGGTGATTCCTCGCCGACTTCTGCCTTCCGGGGCTGACCTCGACTGGGAGCAGGTCGCCCGGCTGCCGTGGATATGGGTTGACAAACAGGCGGCTTGCCACGCCGCACTTCAGAAAGAACTCGATAAACGACGTCTGTCCCTTAATAGCGTGAGCTATGCGGAAGACGACTCCATTATCAGGGAACTGATCAGGGATGGCCAGGGAGCGGCCCTGCTGAGCGAAGACGAGGCGCAGAGACTGGTTGCACAGGGATTTGCCTCCGTCTGGGCCCCGGGAACAGTCACGGTGCCGCTCGGACTCGCCTGCCGGGAGGAAAAAGCGGACGATCCGCTGCTCGGCATCGTTCGGCAAACGATAATCGGATTGTGGCGGAGGGAAGACACGGGTTGCTGAAGGCCGGATGGCGGATGCGGGCAGGAATTCGGTTGGCAGTGACATTCGGATGAGGGAGGGGCAAAAGGTGGGAGCGTCTCCCCGCACCCGCCCCGGTATTCGTCTCTTACGCGCATGCGCGTGAGAGACAAAAACTCGGCGTCCTATGGCTGACTGACGATTTCCTGGTAGGAAAATTCCTTGAGGCAAGCGTTGGAGCGTGCGTGCTCGATTGTAATGCTTACGGGATTTCCATGCCTGTCGAGGTCTATGTATACACTTTCGCTGATCTCTTTAGTTTCTATTGCCTCGTTGTCAGTAAACTCGATCAACGCTGTGTCCGTATCGGAAAAATACTTGACCCTCATTGCGGTTTCTCCCTGTACGATCTGTCGAAAAACGCGTTGTGAACGGTCTCGCCATCTTCCAACAATATCACCCGGAGGAATTTGCCAACTTCTTCGATCCATCCGCACAAACGAATCCTTCCATCGGCCTGTATTTGGTTCGTCTGTGGGGACTGGATAACACGAATTATCCATTCGTCTTGTATTGCAGCTCGATCCGGCCTCGTACGAATGTAGTTGAAGTACTCGGTTGTCTTCACAGACCCTCGGCATCAACGATGTGTGGCAGTAATCCCTCCGTGACCACTTCAGCTGTGAAGCGGTTCATTGTGAGCGAATAAATCTCTTGCTTCCTTCATCGTAATGTCCGAAGGGGGCAGGATTATTTCGGACTCCATGATTTGGTCGTGGGGGACCGGGGTCCCCTCTTTTTGTACAAGGGAAACCATTTCGGCGTAAAGCTTGTGAAACCCGGCTTCGTCTTCTTTGGCGAGAGCCTCCACGATGTGACGGTCGAGTTCCTTCAGCCGGTCCACAAAGGCCCCGGGAAAGCGGTACTGGCCCTCGGTAGCGATTCGAACGATCATTTGCCCTCCTCCAGTTGCTTGGGTTGTTTTGGCCCCTCGATTTGCCGCTTCATCGCGGCCAGCTCATCTTCGACCCCCTGGGATACGCTGAGTTGGGCAAGCTGCCGTTCGACCGCATCGGATTTTCCACCGGAATAATCCTCAAGAGTTCCGGCATCGACCAGTTCATCGATTGCTGAGGCCCTGGCGCGCATCTTCTGTGTTTTTTCCTCGGCACGATCGACAGCCAGGCCAACGTCTGTCATCTCCTCGGAGATACCCGTCACCGCTTCGCCAATCTTTACCTGCGCTTCCGCAGAGGAGTACTGGGCCTTGATGACTTCCTTGTGGGTCCGGAAGGCCTCCACTTTGGCCGACAGGCGCGTTTCCGCTGTCGCGAGCTTCTCCTGTTCCTTTTCCATGTCCTCTATCTGGCCTTCGAGTCCCTGCAGCTGCTGGACGATGACCTGCTTGTGCTCAAGGGCCATGCGGGCCAGATCTTCGCGCCCTGCGGATAGCGCCCTTCGGGCCTGATCGTCGAGCTTGGCCGCGTTTTCCTGCAGTCCCTGCGCCTGGAGCTGCAACCGCCGCTTGGAGGTGACCACCTCGACGACCCCGCGCTTTACGTTGCGAAGCAGCTCGAGTTGTTTTTCGTAAGAATAATCAAGCGTCTGACGGGGATCTTCAGCCCGGTCCAGAGCTGCGCTCATTTTGGCCTTGACTATCGATGACATGCGCGACAAAAGCCCCATTTCGATCAACCTCTCGAATAGAATTTAACATCAGTGGCTTCAATACCAAGCCTATTATCTATGACCGGTTGCTGCAAATGTAAAGGCATCAAAGAAAATAGCGCCGACCAACCGCAGGAAAAAGTGGAGAACACATTCCGGTCCGGGAGTGAAAACGTGATCGGAAGGGCACGGTCAATCGGAAGGCCGGGCAGGTCCATGATCAATGTAGCGTTGCGCCGATGTCTGCAACCTCGTATAATATAAAAGGTGTTGCGCCAATTCGCCTTGAGCGCTGCGGAGTGTATTCGCTTTCGAATGTGGCCTTCCATTGAGGAGCTATAAGAATCGTGTCCTCCATCGTCGTCGCAGATCTCGTCCAGGCCTACTTTGCAAGCAGAAAGGAAATTGTCGCCGCCTTCCTGTTCGGTACCTATGCTCAGAATCGGCAACGCCCCGACAGCGATGTCGATGTGGGGGTGCTGCTGGCGGCTCATGCCTTGCCAAACGCCGGTGAACTCAGAACCAGGTATACGGTCGAACTGGGACGAGCCTTGCGGAAAATTGTACATCCCGTCATCCTGAACACTGCCGGCGAAGAGCTTTTGAGACAGATTTTCACCAAAGGCAAATGTTTGGAGGTCAATGACCAACACGCCTACGCCGTTTTTCGAGTTTCCGCATACTGTCGTATTGCGGATTTCGACTACTACCGCAAGTTAACTCAGCGGGGGTTTATCGACAGGCTACAGAAGGAAGTGAGAGGTGATTGATACCGATCTGCTTTTGATCAAGGCGGGTAATGTGCGGAAGCACCTGAAACGGGTTCATGAAAAGTGCGACCCGGAACTTGATGCTTTTTTGAGCAACAGAGACCATCAGGATATCGTCTGTTTCAACCTCCAGATGGCTATTCAAAACTGCGTTGATATCGCCGCTCACGTAGTGAGTGATTTGGGCGCTGCAGTTCCTGGCAGCGTCAACGAAATGTTCTATTTTCTGGAAGAAAATGATATCCTGTCTTCCGCAACAGTGGAAACAATGGTTAAAGCCGTTGGATTCCGAAACATCCTCGTTCATGAATACGGCAAATTGGATCTGCAGGAAGTTTTCGCTATCGCTCATCATCACTCCAAGGACCTGGACCGCTTTTTATTATCTTTATTTGAAAAACTTCGGATACTCGACGCTTAATCCCTTAGCCCGTCCGCGTTCCAATCAGATGATCGTTCCCCGGAGCGTGCAGAATGGATTTCGAAACGCTTCTTCGAAAATATTACGCCTTGCTTGCCGAAAATGAGGCTTTAAAAGAGGAAAACCTTGCTTTGAAGGCGCGACTGGGGTTGGGTGAGCCCGCGCCGGAAACCCATCATGCACCGGAGGCAATGCAGCAACAGCCCTTGGCGCCGTCGCCGTCTGCCGACATTAACGTCAATACCGATCCGGCCGAAAAGATTCTCCTCTTTCTATCGCTTTTCAAAGGGCGGGAGGATGTCTATGCCAAAAGGTGGGAAACTAAGGACGGGACGAGGGCAGGATATGTGCCCGTCTGCCGGAATGATGGAAATTTTGGTGTTTGCAGAAGATTCACGGTGAAGTGCGCCACCTGCGAGCATCGGTCCTATGCACCCCTGGATGAAAATGCCATCGATGCCCACTTGAGGGGAAAAATCGTGGCTGGCGTTTACCCTCTGCTCCAAGATGAAACCTGTCACTTTCTGGCCATCGACTTTGATAAGGAAGGGTGGAAGGAGGATGCGTCCACACTAAGGGCCGTCTGCTGCGCCTTCAACATCCCCGTGGCCCTTGAGCGTTCCCGTTCGGGGCAGGGCGCTCATGCCTGGTTTTTCTTTGCGACGCCGGTATCCGCCGGGATGGCGCGAAAATTGGGAAGCGCAATGCTGACCTACGCCATGAGCCAACGCCATGAAATCAAGTTCAAATCCTATGACCGGCTGTTTCCCAATCAAGCCACAATGCCGAAAGGCGGTTTCGGAAATCTCATTGCCTTGCCGCTTCAAAAAGAGGCTCGCTTACAAAGCAACAGCGTTTTCCTCGACGAGCATTTCCGACCCTACGAAGACCAGTGGGAATTTCTGGCCAAAATCAGGCGACTGTCCGAAGAGGAGATCGGGGTCCTCACTTGGCGGCTTTCCCCCGGCAGCGAACTCGGAGACCTGAAACTCGACGACGAAGAACCAGCCAGACCGTGGGAGAGAAAAAATCCCACAAGAGCCAGGCTCACGCGCCAGGAGTTTCCAACCACTGTGCAGGTGGTCAGGGCCAATATGCTGTTCATTGACAAATCTGGAATTTCCCAAAGAGCTCTAAATATCATAAAGAGGTTGGCCGCCTTCAAAAATCCCGAATTCTACCGCCTCCAGGCCATGCGGCGCCCGACCTGGAGAGAACCGCCGATCCTTTCCTGCTCGGAGGAAACACCGGAATATCTCTGCCTGCCCAGAGGTTGCGACGTCGATCTTGAAACGATGCTCAAGGAAGCCGGTGTTACAATCCGATGGGTGGATAAGAGCCATCCCGGAAGAACTATCAAGGTCTCCTTTACCGGGGTATTGAGGGAGGACCAGGAGATTGCGGTGGAGGCGATGTTGCAGCATGACTGCGGGGTCCTTTCGGCGGCCACCGCGTTTGGAAAAACGGTCGTCGCAGCCAGGCTTATCGCCGAACGAAAAGTGAACACCCTCATCCTCACGCACCGCCAACAACTTCTCTCCCAATGGCTGGCCAGATTGGCCCGGTTTCTGAGAATCGATGAGGAACTGCCTCTCATACCGACCAAGAGGGGCCGGCGGCCGATGCGGTCCATCATCGGGCAGATCGGAGCGGGGAAAGACAACCCGAACGGTATAATCGATGTTGGAATCATGCAATCCCTGATAAGCGGTCATGAAGCGAAAGAATGCGTCGAAGACTATGGGATGGTAATCGTAGATGAATGCCATCATATTTCGGCTGTTAGCTTCGAGCAGATCGTCAAAAGGGTCCGATCGAAGTACGTCTGCGGCCTGACCGCGACGCCGGTCCGCCGTGATGGTCGCCACCCGATTATTTTCATGCACTGCGGTCCCGTGAGATATCGGGCGGATGCCAAAAAGGAGGCGGAAAAACGGCCGTTCGACCACTATGTCATTCCCCGGTTCACGGGTTATAGGGCACCCTTTGACAGGCAAGAGCAGGATATGTCGATCCAGGAGTTTTATTCCGGGATGGCGGCGGATGAATCGCGCAATCAGCAGATTATCGATGACGTGATCAGAGCGTATGAAAGGGGCAGAAACGGGCTCATTCTGACCGAGAGAACCGCCCATGTGGAGTTGCTTACCGGCAGATTGCGCGAGAGGATTCCCGATGTGATCGCCCTTACCGGCGGGAAAGGGGTAAAAGAGGCCCGAAATATCCTGTCGAAAATCGCAGATACGCCCGCCTCCAGCCAATTGACGCTGGTCGCCACCGGCAGATACATCGGGGAAGGGTTTGACGAACCCCGACTGGACACTTTGTTTTTAGCAATGCCGATATCCTGGAAAGGGACGCTCCAGCAATACGCGGGAAGACTCCACCGGTTGTTCGAGGACAAAAAGGAGGTTCATGTCTACGATTACGTGGATATCCACGTCAGTCTCCTGGAGAAGATGTATCGGAAAAGGCTTTCAGGATATGGAGCAATCGGTTACCGGGCAAAGGCGGACATCGTGGCGGAGAAACCCGCCGATATCATCTTCGATAACACGAATTTTCTCCCCGTCTACCAGAACGACATGATGAACTGCGTTCGGCAGATGGTGATCGTCAGTCCGTTCGTTACAAACAGACGTGTCTCCCGGATGCTTCCGGAAATGGCTGCCTTGGCGAAAAGGGTTTCCGTGATCGTTGTCACAAGGCCCGCGGATACCTACAAACAAAAGGATATGCCGGTCTTGGAAGCAACGCTCTCCTCTTTGGAAAATGCCGGGGTGCGCCTTCTGTTCCGGGCCAACATCCATCAAAAATTTGCGGTCCTGGATCAGAAAATAGTCTGGTACGGCAGTATCAATCTTCTGAGCTACGGGAGCGCGCAAGAGAGCATAATGCGTCTGGATAGTTCGAATATAGCGCAGGAATTGATGAAAGATATCGTGAAATCCATTGATGCCCTTGTCCATAGGGAAAATCAAAATGGATGAAACCACTCGACCGGCATGGATAATTGGTGCTACTGGTCCGGCATATGCTGCGAATTCTACTTGCCTCTGACAACTCGTACAAATCTACGAATACAATAAAAGAAAAGACCGATAAAAGCTATAGCCAATAAGGCAACAAGGGACTCTGCGATATGGATGACATATAAATTTCCGAATCCCATTTGGCAATCCTTCCGGTATTTTCCAAACTAGGTGAGTCAGAATAAATCCCACAATTAGATATTCACGTTGGTCGGAATATCAAATTCCAAATTTGGTCCCACTATGTTTTTTCACGATGTGCCGAATTGCAAATGCCAAACTGCATGGCGACGGTCAAGGTCTGGTAACCGGTTTAGAGTATTTTTCCTACTCTGAATAGCCATTTTTCCTGCAAAATTATCGATTCTCGACCTTGCTTAAATTTAATAATCATCAGGAGATCAAATCGCAAAAGGGCGAAGGCTTCCACCTCGCTCAAAAAGTAGACCTGTGCCTCGTCCAGTTCGATTTTCAGCCCTTCGGGCCACCTCGGGTCCGAGCCTCCCCGGAGACCGGTCGCGTTGTAGTAAGGCTTGAAGGCACGGTAGATGTCCTCGGTCTTATTCACGACGTCGAGAATAAAGGGACTATCCTTTCCGGGAATTTTCCGGTTGAGTCGGGAAAGGGTCTGGACCGCCTGGACCCCGTCGAGGCGCTTATCGACGTACATCGCCTGTAGAAGGGGTTCATCAAAGCCGGTCTGGTACATGAACGAACTCCGCCTATGTCCGCTTACCTCCTCTTATTTTACCTGCTGGGAACTTTTCGACCTGACCACGGGTATCGTTTCCATTTTCACTTACCTCATTTGGTCAATTTCGGGCGACCAGGCTGCTGCGGCCCGCCGCCGCCCGGTATCCCCGGGATGGGGTGCGCCTTGCGTACACCCCGCAGAATCGCCTGTTCCACGGCCAGTACGGCCAGAGCCCCGACCAGGCTCACATCGGCATTGTGAACGGCGGTGCCGGCGTCTCCGCAGCTAAGGGCGAAAAGCGTGTCTCCGTCATACTGGGTGTGGGTCGGGAAGACCGTTCTTGCAAGCCCGTCGTGGGCCATGCGGGCTACCGTGGTCAATTGCACCTTGTTAAAGGAGGCATTGGTCGCGACCACCCCGATAACGGTGTTTTGATGGGAGAAGCCCGTCTGGAAACCGGTCATTTTCTTGAGTGCGGGGATGGTATCGATCGGTTCGCGCTCTCCGGGGAGCTTTCTGGCTCCGGCGACCTTGATGCCCGTAGCCGGGTCGTATACTTCCCCGAAGGCGTTTACGACGATCAGCGCCCCCACTTTCAGCCCGGCCGCTCCGCTCACCAGGCTGCTTCCCACGCCCGCCTTGACATGCCGTTCGAACCCGAAAAGCTTTGCCACCGTCGCCCCGCTTCCCGCCCCCACGCTGCCTTCCGCAACGGTTTCGGACGAGGCCCTCCCGCACGCCTCGCGGGCGAGTCGGGCGTCGGGATAGATGCCCGTTTTGTTTACGCCCAGATCGAAAATAATGGCGCCTGCTACGATGGGTACGACCCCGTGGCCGGTGGAAAACCCCTCGTCGCGCTCCTTTAGAAATTCCCGCACGCCGTCTGCTGCGCTCAACCCGAAAGCGCTTCCGCCCGAAAAGAAAAGACCGTTGATTCTGTCGACCAGGTTTACGGGGTTAAGGGTATCTGCGCCATGGGTGCCGGGCGCGCCCCCTCGAATGTCGACCCCTGCCACAGCACCCCCCCGGGGCAAGAGCACGGTGCACCCGCTGGGGATTTTGTCCAGCTGCGCATGGCCCACCCGTATTCCCTCTATGGCCGTGATCGTGTCGTTTTCCATCGTTACCCCTCCTTGAAATGCTCCAGCAGGTAGCGGTAGATCTCCTTGCCTATTTCCATCCCGTTTTCGACGATCTCGGGGCCGAATTGCCTGCCGGTAGGGGTCCGGAACGTTTCGATGATGCCGGCCGCCCCCGACATCCCCCAGGGAAATTTTTCGATCAGTTCCCGCGGGCCTATCCCCTGGTAGTCCATGATGTGCCAGAGCATGTGGGTGAAGATGTCCGCACCCCAGCGGAACTTGTCCGCGTCGTAGAGACAGTCGCTTATCAGTTGCGCCCACTGCCGTCCTGACGGCGTCGGGAGAGCGAAGGCCTCGTGGTTTCTAATGGCCTCGCTCACACAGGAAATTTCCTCCCCGCTGAGCGAAAAGTCGCGTAGAAGGTTTTTGGCCTTTTCTGCTCCCCTCTGTGCGTGATTTTGCTCTTCCCGGCTGATATCGTGCAGAAGGCCGCAATAGACGCCGAGGACCATGAGCCGCTCGATTTCCGGGGGCTCCAGGTGGTTTCCCTCCGTTTCGATATGGATGAGGGCCGCGCAGTCGATGCTCACGCGGGTGCTGTGGAACAGGCCGTGGCCGAGGGCTTCGTTGTAGACGGGTTCGACGAGCCCGCGCAGGCGAACGGCCCTGGGGTGGTTGTAGAAAAGCCTTTTGGCCAGGGCGAGCGGTGCTTTGAACCGCGTGTAAAACGCGGGCAGCGCGTGCTTTGAGGCTATCCTTTGGGCTTCCTGCTGCAGTTTGCAGGCAATTTCGTTCATCCGGGGCCCTTCTGCTTCAAAAGGAAGCGGGAAGCGAGGAGCGGGAAGCAGGAAGAATACCGCGTCCCGAGTCTTTCTTCGATTTTCGGGTGTCCCGCGAAGACCTGAAATGCTCGGTTTGCTTCCATCTTTCGCCCTGATCGCACGCTATGTTACAGCAGTCGGAACTTTTCGGCAATAAGGCGCCGGAAGCGGGGAGTGTATACGAGGTCGAACGTTTCCTCCTTTCCCGGGAAAAGCTCCATTGCCTTTTGTCTGACCCCGTGGACGACCCGCTGCGCCTCCTCGGGCGTAAGGGGCGTTTGGGCGATAAACGCGAGGGAAAAATCGACCAGCCTGCGCAAGTGCCTGATGCGCTTGTCTTCGTCCCTGATTTCGGCTTCGCTGTAATGTTTGGAAATTTCGCCTTCCATGCCTGGTGCCTCTATTTTCATAAAATTAGTCCTGAAAGGACCCGCATAAATCCAATCATAACCCTTCAGTCCATAGCGCACACGGGGTGCGCAAGGGGCTTGGAACTCGATTTTTTGTTGCCTCCGGCTTTGATAATGTTTATCTAAAGGCGTCATTTGAGCAATCGATATCCTGAATTTTCACGTTCACGTTCGAAAGGGGATCTTATGGGGCCGGTGCAGATAAAAGACGGCATTTACTGGGTTGGGGCGTTGGATTGGGACATTCGTGATTTCCACGGGTATTCTACGCCCAAGGGGACCACGTACAATTCTTTCCTCGTGATGGACGAAAAAATAACGCTTTTCGACGGGGTCAAAAAGACTTTCAAAAATGATCTGGTCGAGTCCATAAGCAGGATAGTCGACCCTCGGAAAATAGACTACCTCGTAGTAAATCACGTGGAACCCGACCATTCGGGCAGTATTCCCGAACTGGTGGAACTGATCCGGCCGGAGAAGGTCTTCTGCTCGCCCATGGGGAAAAAGGCCCTGATCGAACATTATAACCGTGAAGATTGGCCGTTCCAGGTGGTCGAGACGGGGCATCAATTAAAGCTGGGTAAAAGAACGGTTTCTTTTTTGGAAACCCGCATGCTGCACTGGCCTGACAGCATGATGTCCTATTTGACCGAAGACAGAATCCTCTTTTCGAGCGATGCGTTCGGCGAGCATTGGGCCACCAGCCAGAGGTTCGACGACGAGGTGGATGCGGGGGAACTCTTTGCCCATGCCGCCAAGTATTACGCCAACATCCTTTTGCTCTATTCTCCCCTGGTGCAGAAAGTAATGGGCAAGTTGCCCGAACTCGGAGTCGATCCGGTCATGATAGCTCCCGACCATGGCCTCATCTGGCGAAGCAACCCGGCCGGGATAGTTTCTGCCTATGGAAAATGGAGCAGGCAGGAAAGCCGGAGAAAAGCTCTGGTGGTCTACGACACGATGTGGGAGGCGACCGCCGCGATGGCCAAGGCCATTTGCGAAGGGCTGAAGCAGGAGGGCGTAGAGTTCAAACTGATCAACCTCAAGCACCATCACCGCAGCGACATCATGACCGAGGTGCTGGATTCGTGCGCTGTCGTCATGGGGTCTTCGACGCTCAATAACGGCATGATGCCCGCAATGGCCGAACTTCTGTGCTACATGAAGGGACTGAAACCCGTGGGGAAGGTCGGCGCGGTCTTCGGTTCCTACGGATGGAGCGGAGAAGCGGTAAAGCTTATCTCCGAAGCGATGCGCGAGATGAATATCAGCCTGGTTGGCGACGGACTTCGCGTCAAGTATACCCCCAAAGAGCAGGACCTGGGAAAATGTGTCGAACTCGGCCGCCAGGTGGGGCGAGCGGCGCTGGCGCTCGAATCCGGGGAATCTAGTGAAAAATCCGGATCGTAGTAATGAGAAAACCCCGGGTGCTTTTCCTGTGCGTGGGCAATGCGTGCCGGAGCATAATGGCGGAAGCTCTTGCGCTCCATTTCGACAGGGGCTGCTTTGAGCCCCTGTCGGCGGGAGTGGACCCGCTCGAGTACATTCCCCCCTTTACGCTCGAAGCACTGCATGAGGCCGGCATTTCGACCGTGGGGCTCTATTCGAAGGGCCTCTCCGAAATCCGGCTCCATCGAATCGACTATGTCGTGGACCTCACCGAGCACAAGGTCGCCCGCCGGATGCCCTCCTCCTTTTCGGGAAACGTGATCTCCTATCCGGTGCGCGACCCGTTCGGACATGACCTGGAGACGTTTCGAGCGGCGAGGGAAAAGCTTGAGCCGTTTGTCCGCGAGGAACTGCCCGGGCTGGTTTGCAAGGGAAACAGGCATTGGTGGAATTGGCCCCGGCGGTTGTTTAAAAATGGGTGATTCGAACCCGAGTCCTCCTTTGAAAAAGGGGGACTTAGGGGGAATTTGCAAATAAATCCGAATGTATACTCCCTTTAAATCCCCCCCGCCCCCCTTTGCAAAAGGGGGGAGATCCGGTGCCGTCCGGGCTTTAGGTCGGGTTTTCGGATGGACATTGGACAGGAAATGGCGGGTGTGCGGGGGGCTTGCCCATCCACCTATTCACCCACTCACCCATTCACCTACGCACCTGCCCGATTAATTATTTTTCCCCTCGTGCTTACCGTTACCTCCTCGAAGGCAATGTTTTTGCCTGTATCCTCCATTGCCTTTCGAACGATGGCCGGAAGGGCCGAGCAGCACGGCACCTCCATATCGAGCACGGTAACGCTGCGGATCTCCGCGGTGCGGAAAATCTCGGTAAATTTTTTGAGATATTCCTGCTTGTCGTCGAACTTGGGGCAGCCGAGAAGAACGGTCTTTCCCCCGAGGAACCTTTTGTGAAAATCGGGGTAGGCGACCGGGGCGCAGTCGGATACGACGAGCAGGTCGGCGCCTTTTAGAAACGGGGCGTTGACCGGCACGAGTCGTATCTGGACCGGCCAGTGGGAAAGCTGCGAGGCTTCTGCGTCAGGCGCCCCGGAAGTTTGCGCCACGTCACCGACGCGGGGGGCGGGGGCAAAGACTGCGACCTGGCTCGAAGGGCAGGCGCAGGCCGTTTTGAATTCTTCGGGTTTTTTGGGTTCGGAAGCGTTTTGCCTCTCCAGGTGTTCTTCGACCTCTTCGGGGTCGAACTCGTCGGCCTCGCGCTCGATCACGCGAACCGCCCCCTGCGGGCATCCCGAAAGGCAGGCGCCAAGGCCGTCGCAATAGGATTCCTTTATGAGCCGCGCTTTGCCGTCCCGGATCTCCAGGGCGCCTTCTGCGCAGGCGATGGCGCACATGCCGCAGCCGTCGCAGAGTTCTTCGTCTATTTCAACTATTTTTCGAATTTTTGCCATTACCTTGCTCCTATCAAGACCTCTTCCAGCAGTTTCCTGCCCGTTTCCGTAAAAAGAGGCTCTCCCCCCGCCGCGGGTTGGCCGTTCTTTATGGCCTCGGCCGCCTCGGCGATTCGAATCGCGTCGGAGACGCACCGGAAATTGACCGAATTCGCCTGTCCGCCCGGGTTCATAAGAATCGACAGAACCTGGCGGGTAACTTCGTCGGGTGCTCCTGCATTGGCTAGAATCGTTCGGGCCGAAGCTTCGTCTTCTGCGGAAAACTCCCCGGGCGTTTCCGCCCCCGTCGAGGCTCCGGCTATGGCCGAAAGGCTCGCGGCCAGAGTTACGATGGCCGGGTCGCCCCCTTCGGATTTTTGAATCTTCCCCGAGTACTCGATCGCTTTGAGCATTCGCCCGATCCGCTTGAAGTTCCGACCAAGGAATTTTTTCACCTCGGTCGCTGCGCGGTCCTTCAGCAGGTCACTCCGTTTGGCCAGGAGTTCGGGGGGCATGTCGGCACCGAGGCACTGTGCGGCGAACTTGCAATAGACGGCGCAGCCGAAGTCCATCTTGGGGTTTAGGACCTTTTCACCGCATTTGCGGCACTTCCTCGAACTCTCGTCTTTGAAGAATTCGATCGGTCCGCCGCATTCGGGGCAGGTGGTCTCGTAGGCCGCATCCGCCCCCCAGTACTGTGTGTCCTGACCGGGGCACTTCATCTCTTCCTCCCCTGGGGGAGCGGGGCGCCGCGGCGCCCCGCTCCCGGTGAATCTACTCCTGAAAGCCGCAGGCAGTGGCACCCACGGCCAGGCAATCACGGCCGCGGCGCTAGCCGCCCAGGCACCCACGGCTGCGGTGCTAGCCGCCCAGAATCGCCTTCAGGTCCTCGTCCGGAGTGGTGATCGGTTTGATCTCGAAGTTCTTTACCAGCACGTCGAGGACCCCGGAACTGACGAAGGCCGGAAGAGAGGGGCCCAGCCGAATGTTCTTTATCCCCAGGTGGAAGAGTGTGAGCAGAATCGCCACCGCCTTTTGCTCATACCACGAAAGGACCATGGAAAGCGGAAGCTCGTTTACACCGACGCCAAACGCCCCGGCGAGCGCCACCGCAATCTGGATGGCCGAGTAGGCGTCGTTGCACTGTCCGATGTCGAGCAGGCGCGGTATTCCCCCGATGTTTCCCAGGTCCTTGTCGAAAAAGCGGAACTTGCCGCAGGCAAGCGTCAGGACTATGCAGTCCTCCGGGACCTTTTCGACGAACTCGGTGTAGTAGTTGCGGCCGGGTTTTGCGCCGTCGCAGCCGGCGACCAGGAAAAAGTGGCGGATTTTCTTCCCCTTTACCGCCTCGATCACCTTGTCGGCTACGCCCAGCACTGCATTTCTGGCAAATCCCGCCGTTACGGTCTTCCCGTTGGAATCTTCGGTGAATCCGGGAAGCGCAAGCGCTTTTTCAATTACGGGCGCAAAGTCGTGGTTTTCCAGGTGGCGTACTCCCGGCCAGCCCACGCAGCCGCTCGTGAAAAGGTTGTCGGCATAAACCGGCGCGGGTTTCTGAATGCAGTTGGTGGTCATGAGAATGGCCCCGGGAAAGGTCGGGAATTCTTTTTGCTGGTTTTGCCAGGCCGTTCCGAAGTGGCCGTAGAAATGGGGGTATTTTTTCAGCCCCGGATAGCCGTGGGTCGGCAGCATCTCGCCGTGGGTATACACATAGATGCCCTTGCCCTCGCTTTGCTTCAAGATCGCGTCGAGGTCTGCGAGGTCATGGCCGGATACGAGGATCGCCTTGCCCTTCTTGTGGCCAAGGGGGACCGGTGTGGGTACGGGATGGCCGAAGGCGCCGGTGTTGCCCGCATCCAGAAGCTCCATCGCCCGCAGGTTTACCTCGCCGCATTTCAGGACGAGACTGATGAGGGCGTCTGCGGGGAGGTCGCTTTTTTCAAGCGAGGCCAGTCCCTCGTGAAGGAAGGCGTATACCGCGTCGTCTTCCTGCCCGAGAATCCGGGCGTGATCGGCGTAAGCCGCAACGCCTTTCAAGCCGAAAAGAAGCGTGTGCTTGAGCGAGCGAATATCGGTGTTTTCCCCGGGCGCTGCCTTAAGACCTGCGTCGGCGGCCTGGGAAAGAAGCCCCTTTATGTCGCCTGCGGGCTGGAACTGTGCGGATTTCGAGGAAATCTCTCCGACGGTCCGCCCCTTGAGTTTTTCCCGGAGGGCTACTGCGCGGGGGATCGCTTCCAGAAAGTATTTTTCATCGAAGTTGACGTTTGTCAGCGTGGAAAAAAGGGCAGAGCAGGTAAAAGAGTTCGCTTCCTTATCTATAATCCCGGCTTTCCGGGCTTCGACCGCGACAGCCGAAAGTCCCTGGAGAGCATACACCAGAAGGTCCTGGAGATCGGAAACCTCGGGCTGCTTTCCGCAAACTCCCATTTTGTCGCATCCCTGCCCCTTGGCCGTTTGTTCGCATTGGTAACAAAACATATTTTTTGCCTCCTTTTCAGATGAGCCTGTTTAAAAGTATTGTAACTCTTGAGTATGATGCAAAATAATACAGGGGCGAAAATTAATCCTTGACTTGGATCAAGAATGTCGGATTGCTCGTGTGAATAGTCAACTTGCGGAAATCACGAACGAAAGAGCGAGCTCTACGGGGATTTCGTCGAAAAAAAGAGCAAAAAATATTCAACTGGGGGAACAATGCAGGCACAGACCAGGAGCGATGAGATTTCCAACTCCCCGCTTTTCGACGGCTTGTCGGCCGGGCAGATCGAAGAGCTGGCCAAGATCTGCCTCGAGCAAAGCTATGAAAAGGGCAGGGAGATTTTTTCCGAAGGACAGACCGCAACGGGGTTCTATCTCGTTACGGCCGGCAAAATCAAAGTGTACAAACTCTCCCTCGATGGGAAAGAGCAAATCCTGCATATCTTCGGCCGGGGCGAGATAGCCGGGGAGGTCCCCGTTTTTGCCGGGGGGAGTTATCCGGCGAGCGCGCAGGCGATCGAAGCCGCGCGGGCGCTGTTTTTTCCGAGGGCCTCCTTCATGGAGCTTGTGAACAGGGAGCCGACAATCGCGGTGAGTCTTCTGGCCATCCTGTCGCAGCGCCTCCGCCGATTCACGCACATGATCGAAGACCTGTCGCTGCGGGAGGTGCCGGGAAGGCTTGCCGCGCACTTGATCTATCTGGGCGGGCTCAGTCGAAGCGGGCAAACCCTGGAACTCGAGATTACGAAGGCGCAGCTGGCAAGCCTTCTGGGTACTATTCCGGAGACGCTTTCGCGCATTCTTGCCCGAATGGCCCAGCAGGAAATCATATCCGTAGAAGGCCGAAAGATCCGGGTGCTCGACCGGGAGGCATTGGAAGCCCTGGCTGCGGGGGGCAAGGGGCTGGTTTGAGAGAGGAGACGGAGGACACAGGAAGGATGCGGAAAGACGGAGGAAGGAGAGTCCCGCGCCGCCTGTTTGCCGGCTGGCTCATCGACGGGACCGGGGCGCCTGCCCAAGAAAACGCGCTGATAGGCGTGGAGGGCGAACTCATTTCCTCCGTGGAATTCCCGAGC
Organism: Syntrophobacteraceae bacterium; assembly: GCA_049964955.1. GTDB lineage: Bacteria > Desulfobacterota > Syntrophobacteria > Syntrophobacterales > Syntrophobacteraceae > SbD1. The sequence goes on along the minus strand of JBMFWU010000051.1, from coordinate 8,838 downwards.
CCCGAGGAGTTGTCCCGTCTGGAGCGGGAGGATGCTTCCGGTGTCGAAGCATACCCGTCCTGCACCATTTTGCCCGGCCTGATCGACTGCCATGTTCATCTGAGCATGTCCGGTAAAGTCGACCGGGAGTTGCGGGTGAGGCAGCTCGGGAACGGGTTCGAACAAAACAGCCCCCTCATTTGGAAACGGCTGGAAAGATGCCTTGGTCTCGGGATCATGGCCGTAAGAGACGGGGGCGATGTCGGAGGGGACACCTTACGGTTTGTCAGGGAAACCGGGTATGGGCAAGTTCGGGTAAAATGCGCCGGGAAGGGGTGGCGTGCTCCCGGAAGGTACGGCAAATTCATCGGGCGCGCGCCTGAAAGGGGTTTGACCCTGGCCGAGAGTATTCAAGCAGACTGTGCGCCGGTGGATCAGGTAAAGATCTTGAATTCGGGTATCAACAGTCTGGAGGAGTTCGGACGGGAGACCGCCCCCCAGTTTGACCGGGAGGAACTGGAGGCAGCCTTCCGGCAGGCGAGAAATCACGGCAGGAAAATCATGGTCCACGCCAATGGCAGGCGCCCGGTGGAAAGTGGTGTCGAAGCCGGGTGCGATTCTATCGAACACGGCTTCTTCATGGGCGAGGAAAATCTCAAAAGAATTGCCGATCGGCAGATTTTCTGGGTGCCGACGGCATGCACCATGAAGGCCCTGGGCGAGAGTCTGCCTGCGGGGGGAACGCAGCGAGTGACGACATTGAGGATGCTGGAAAGTCAGATCGAGCAAATGAGCCGGGCGCGTGAACTGGGGGTCGTGATTGCTTCCGGAACCGATGCGGGCTCTTTCGGGGTGAGGCACGGCCTGGCCCTGGTCGAGGAATTGAATCTGCTGGCGGCGGCGGGGTTTTCCATCGAAGAGACGCTTCGTTGCGCAACGTCTGCCGGCGCCGCCCTTCTTGGGCTGGATCATGAACTGGGGCGGATACGCCCCGGAATGGAGGCCAGTTTCCTGGTAGCTCCCGGTCCGCCCGCGCATCTTCCGGGCTCTTTATCGAAACCCGAAGCCGTCTATCGGAAGGGGGAGAAAATCAATGCTTTACAGTGAAGAACATGCGCCTGTCGGCGTCTCCGGCCGCGAAGTCGTCTCCACACCCGAACCGCCGCAAAGCCAACGTTCGAGGATTTCGGCCAGTTGAGCCATATTGAAAGGCTTGCTCAGATAATCGTCCATTCCCGCGGCCAGACATTCGGCCACCGCACTTTGCATGGCGTCGCCGGTCTGAGCGACGATGGGGATATGATCGGTCCCCTCGGATTCCTTCCGCCCCGGTTGGGCTTTTTCCTTTTGCCGGATGATCCGGGTGGTTTCATACCCATCCATTACCGGCATGTGGCAATCCATTAAGATCATGTCATAGCGAGTGCTGGAGATCGCATCCAGCACCGCCTGTCCGTCGGCTGCCAGGTCAACCCGGCACCCGAAGCTTTCGAGCATGCCCTGAATCACTTCCTGTCCGACGGGACTGTCTTCGGCAACGAGTATGCGGCCGTTGAACCGGTTGGTGTTATCCGTTGTGCGATACTCATCCACAGGAGGCTGCTGCGCATCTTGCCTGACTCTGGAAATCCAGGCGTAGAGCTGCGATTGACGAATCGGTTTGGTGAGATAGGCCGAAAAACCCGCCTGATGTATCCGATCTGTCTCACAGTAGCCCGTAGGCTTCATCAGGATCAACCCGGTGTCTGCGATAGACGGATCGGCTTTGATCTCCCCCGCCAGTTCTATACCGTCCATCTCGGGCATGGAGCTGTCGAGCAAAGCCAGTTCGTAAGGCTCCCCGCGCGCGGCGGCCTCGCGCAGCATCGCCAGTGCCTGTGGGCCGCTCCCGGCTGTCGAGCTGCGGACCCCTCGGGAACTCAACTGCCGGTGCAGGATGGAGCGCATCGAAGCGTTGTCATCCACAATCAGGGTGCTAAGCCCCTCCAGATCCTCCGACGACTTCGGCTCGGCCGCCTGTTTCCCCATGCGCACCGAAAACCGGAAAATACTGCCTTTTCCCTTTTTGCTCTCCACCTCGATTGCGCCGCCCATCATTTCGCAGAGCTGCTTGGAAATGCTGAGCCCAAGCCCCGTGCCTCCATATCTTCGTGTGGTGGACCATTCCGCCTGGGAGAATGCGTCAAATATTTCGCTCTGGCGCTCCGCGGCGATCCCTATCCCGGTATCACGGACTTCGATGCCGATCAGTATATCCTCTTCGGTCTGTTCAAGCGTCCCGGCGTAAACCATCACTTCCCCGCTTTCGGTGAATTTGATGGCATTGCCCAGCAGGTTGTGGAGGATCTGGCGCAGCCGGACAGGGTCGCCGCAAAGGGCGACGGAAACATCGGCAGGTATGTGACACGCCAGCTCCAGGCCCTTTTTCTGCGCATGTTCCGCGAAAAGCTCCGTAACATCTTCCACGCACTGGCGCAGATCGAGAGCGATGTGTTCGAGTTTGAGCCTGCCTGCCTCGATTTTGGAAAAGTCCAGAATATCGTTGATGATTCGTATGAGTGTTTCCGCCGCTTGAAACGCCGTTGTCGCCATCCTGCGCTGCTGACCCGAAAGATCCGTTGTCAGCAGCAATTCGGTCATACCCATGACACCGTTCATCGGGGTGCGGATCTCATGGCTCATGTTGGCCAGAAATTGCGATTTGGCCAGATTGGCCGCCTCGGCCGCCTCCTTCATGGCAGCAAGCTCCCTGTGCTGTTCGGAGAGTTCCCGGTGCGCCCTGTCTTTTACATACTCGTAAGCAAACGAAAAGATTGCTACCACGATGAACGATACGGTGAAGCAGGCAAGGAAAGGAGTGGAATACACCGCCGCCAGCGGGAAGAATCCCTTTAAACACAACGAGAGAATGAGCGTACTGGCAATGAGATAGACGCTGGCTTTCAGTCCTGTTCCACTGCCGAGCAAAAATGTGGAAGCGAGCGGGAAGATAAAGAGCCAGATAGCGTTTTCTATTCCTCCTGTGACAAAAAAATAGGCGAATAGCACCCCTGCCGCGGTGATGCTCAGTTTGCTCGCCCGATCGACGTTGCCGCCGCGGCGCAGATAGAAAACTACGCCCAAAAAAATAAGAGCGAGGCAAAGATCCATAATAAAGTTGAGTATCCCGTGCAGGTCGCGGTGCGAGGCCAGATAGGAGGCGCCGAATACAATCAGAATCGGGACCCCGACGGTGCACATCATGTTCGTCAATATGGCCCTGTAGACAATCTGGCGCGGGGTGTCCGCGCTCAAATTCGCGGGAATGGCGAACCTGAACAGTTTCATGATATCCATAAATGATTTCCGGGCAACGATTGAAAAATAGATCCGACCGTATATTCTTCTTCGCGTAATTAATCGGAAGTAACGGGATAAAAGATTAGAGAAATTTGATGAAAAGCCATAAAAATTGAGTTTGTCGACATTTTAATATATATAGGAACTTTCCGGGGGGATTGATAATATAAGGGGAGGGGGGAGCAATGCGTCAGGGAATTTTTGCGTCCGAAAACAGCAGGACGGTTCGCCTCAAACGTTCGAAAATCCTGGTGCCGCGAATTGAGGAGATCGATAGGCCCACTGTCAAGGTTGCCGGGGAGATCGACGAGTTCAAAGATGCGTTTTCTCTCGTCCACGACAATTACCTCAGAAATGGGTACCTGGACACTCCAAAACCTCATGGCATGCTTTTCGGCATTCATGCTCTTTTGCCCGGAACAGTTGTTTTCGTAGCCAAATCCAACAAAAACGTCATCTCCACTATCAGCGAAATCGCCGATACCGAGCCGTTTGGTCTGCCGATGGACGAACTGTATCGCGGGGAGCTCGATGAGTTGAGGGCCAGGGGGCGCAAGATTGTGGAGCTTTCGGCCTTGGTGACTCCTGCGGATTACCGATGGACCAATGTCGTCATGTATATATGCAAGGTAATGTATCAGTACTCGATCGATCATGGCATCAACGACCTCTGCATCGCTGTCAACCCCAAGCATGTTCGTTTTTATAAACATATACTATTGTTCGAAGACTTGGGGCCGGAGCGGTATTACCCCAAAGTTAACGCTCCGGCGGTGGCCCTGCGTGTAAATTTGGATGTGCACTTTGAAAAGACAAAATCCGTATACGACGGGTGTGATTTCGATTGCAATGTGCATACCTATTTTTATGGGCGAGAAGGCTCCAGGGTTCCCGCCGAAAACGGCAAGAGCTGCTGGACTCTCGAAAATGTAGAGTATTTCCTTTCCCGGGAAAAATCCATCCTCGAAGGGCTGAGTCAGTCCCAGAGGGAATTTTTCCTCAAGAGCTACCCGGGTCTGACGATCCCCTGATATTCAAGGAATTGGAGATCAGCCGGGCGCATCCTCCCGAAGGTTTGAAAATGGTCGAGCAGGCATTTGACGAATTCCGAAAAATCGTAGGCGAAGAGTTCGCTCTGGAAGAGAGTGAAAAAACCCGAAGATATCACCGCTGCACCATTCCCGTCGAACGGGCGATCGAGGGGGTGCTGTTGCCGGGCTGCGTCGAAGAAATACAGCGTATCGTCGCGGTCGCCAACAGGTTCGATATCGCGCTGTATCCAATCAGTACCGGGAAAAACTGGGGGTACGGTTCTGCAAACCCGGTGCGGGATCGTTGCGTAATTCTCGATCTGAGCAGGATGAACCGGATAGTCGAGGTAAACGAAGAGCTGGCTTACGCGGTGATCGAGCCCGGCGTTACCCAGCGTTGTCTCTACGAGAGGCTCACTTTGGAAAAAACAGGGCTCATGATGGACCCGACCGGTTCGGGTCCTGCCTGCAGTGTGCTGGGAAACGCGCTTGAGCGCGGTTATGGGATCACCCCCTACGGGGATCACTTCGCTTCGACCTGCGGCATGGAAATCGTTTTGCCGAATGGCGAGATTCTGCGGACAGGCTTTGGCCACTTCGGGACGGCAAAGGCCGCAAATGTGTATAAATACGGCGTTGGGCCCTACCTGGACGGCCTTTTTACCCAGTCGAATTTCGGAATCGTGACCAAAATCGGCCTCTGGCTCATGCCCGAACCCGAACGCTTCGAGGTCTGCTATTTTTCCTCTGAGAAGGAAAGCGATCTGAACCCGCTGATAGACGCCCTACGATGGCTGCTCTTACACCGGGTTGTCAAGGGTTCCGTAAATCTCGTGCACCGAAACCGCGTGCTTACGATGCTCACTCGATATCCGTGGGAAGAGATGTCCGGAAACACTCCGCTGGACGAGGCCGTCTACGGCCGGATGGCGGCTCAGAAAAAAGTGGGCGCATGGAACGGGGTGACTGCGCTCTACGGCGCCGGGGAAGAAGTGGGCGCGGCCAAGAAAATCATAAAGAGAGTGTTGCGGGGCAAGGCGTCCAGGATAAACTTCGTCTCCGAAAAGACGCTTCGCCTGGCCGAACGGTTCCCGAAACTCATCGGGGCCATGACGGGCATGAACATGTCCGAAGTGCTGAAGGCGCTCAAGCCCTCCTTTGCCATCATGAAAGGGCGGCCGGGGGAGGTTTCCCTTCCCACTCCCTACTGGCGGATGAAAAACCCCGTTCCGCCCCGCGACATCGATCCCGCATCGGATAATTGCGGCCTGATATGGCTTGCGCCCGTCGTGCCCATGACAAAAGAAAACGCCGAGGAATTCATCGGGGTGGTTCGCCCGGTTTTCGCCAGACACGGTTTCGAGGACTGTATAACGTTTACCGCAGTAAACGAGCGAAGCTTCGACTGCACACTGCCGATCCTGTACGACAAGAACGATCCGGCCGAGACCCGGCGTGCGGCTCAATGCCATGAGGAACTGCTCCGGGCGTGCATGGACAAAGGCTACATTCCTTACAGGCTGGGTGTCCAGTCCATGGCGGGGCTGGTGGAGGGAGACGATGTTTTCTGGGATGTGGTTCAAAAGCTGAAACAGGCTCTCGATCCCGGGGGGATCATCTCCCCGGGGAGATATTCGAGGATTTAGCCACCGCTTATTTTAAATCCCTCCGGGCTTATAGCCGTGAGTCGGTTCGTGCCCATAGGCCTCCCGGACGTGCTTTGCGTGCTTCATGTAGTCATCGAGCAGGTCGGCCAGCGGGAAGAGAACTCTTCTCCCCAGTATCCCCGCGCTAATCCACATCGTTGCGCACCAGTACGGGATGCCCAAAAATTCCGGCTGGTGGGGATAGCGCCACAGTCCGTGGGAGACGCCAAAGAATTCCACCACAAAACCCAGGCCCAGGAAATAAGCAGCGCAATAGAGGTCCATGGGATCGTGAAACAGGGTGAAAAGAATTGCCGTCGAGCCGACGGTCGCAAGCAAAAGCAGGCGCGGCGACCACGAAAACAGGGGGAAAAGAGCTGCTGTGAGCAAAAGGCCGAAAATGCCTCTTCTATCGAGTACCACGCTGTTTCCGTTATCTCCCGTGAATCGCTTCATGTTGAGGTAGTAAAAACCCCACAAAAACAGCTCATACCAGGGCATGAGCAATATGTCCCGGTGCTTGAAAGAGGATCCCCCGGATCTGCCCATGGAATAGTCCTGGAGCACGAAAAACAGGGAGGCGAGAATAAAACTTACGGTCTCAAGCCGGCTTACGGGGCGGTATATCATATACCAGAGCGGCAAAAGAAGGGCTGCTGCATAGAAAGAGTTGTCCAGCGACCCGATCAATGCGAGTGTTGCGAGAAGGACAAAAACGGACAACAGTTTTTGATTGCAGCGAAAACAACCGGGTTCTTGCATCTCCACCTCCGGATACCCGCAGCCGCTTATCTTGGGGAACGTTTTTTCCCGGGCTGGATCGTAAGGCTTTTCCCGCACCGGGAACACGTTGTTTCGCCTTCATAATTGAGCTCGCCACATTTGCCGCATTCGATTGTGGCGAGGAAGCGATACTTTTTTAGATAGGCTGCGATGGATCGCCTCGAAGCTTCACTTCCCGGCGTCTCGGCTTCAATCATGTCCAGAAGCGGATCGGAAAAGATTTTGTCCATCTCTTCATTCGCTTTTTCCTGTTGAGTGTCCTCGTAGGTTACAAGCTGTGCACCATGGACTTTTCCGGCCATCATTTTCCCTTTCACAGAAAATCTTCGCATGAAATACATCCGGACCGCCGGGGCAGGCGGCTTATGGATACGGTCGGCAGAATTGGCGGAAAACGTGAACACTATTTTTGCGAAAGGTCCAGAACGAGAAAGCGGTATCAGACGATGCTCCGGACCACGCCGCCGTCTACCCGCAGTGCGGCGCCGTTTGTGGCCGAAGCCTGCGGGCTGCAGACGTATACGATCATCGCGGCCACCTCCTCGGGGGTTGAAAATCGTTGCAGGAGAGAAGTCGGCCGCATCGCGCGGAAGAATTCCTCCTCCACCTCCGAAGCGGTTTTGGACTGGGACTTTGCAAGACTCTGGACGAACTGCTCGACCCCCTCGGAGCGCGTAGGGCCCGGGAGCACCGAGTTCACCGTTACGCCGCTTCCCGCAGTGAGCTCGGCAAGGCCGCGCGCGAGAGAAATCTGCGCCGTTTTGGTCACGCCGTAATGAATCATTTCAACCGGGATCTGCAGGGCCGATTCGCTGGATACAAAAACGATCCTGCCCCAATTCTTCTGTAGCATCTTGGGCAGATAGAGCCTGCTGAGCCTTATGCCGCTCAGTACGTTTGTCTCGAAGAGGTGCTCCCAGTCTGAATCCTCTATTTCGATAAAGGGCTTGGCTTCATAAATTCCCAGGTTGTTTACCAGGATGTCTACCTCCGGAAGCGCCCCGGCAAGCAGTTCGAAACCTTCCCGAGTTCCCAGGTCGGCAGCGATCCCTGTGATCGAAGCTCTCTCGTGCTCTCGCCCTATTTGCCTTACCGCTTCATTGACCCTTTCTTGCGTGCGGCCGTTTACCACCACGGAGGCCCCCTCAGCGGCAAAAAGCGATGCGGCGGCAAATCCGATCCCGGCGGTTGACCCGGTGACCAGCACGATCTTCCCTTTCAATTGCAACTCCATTTTTCTTTCTCCTCGCATAGAATCCATCAATATGGAAAGCAGCTTACGTTTCGTTTGAGCGCAATGTAATCATGGTGATTTTCCCCGGCCAAGATGGATATCCCCAATCTTTTTAGTATCTGCATTTTTCCGCTTCTCGTTGCCGTTTCCGGTTGCCTCTTTTATTGCCGCTTCTCGTTGCCGTTTGATTTTGGCGCCACGTTGCTGCTATTTGCGCTTTATCGAAGATGGGTGAAATGCCCGAATACCTGAATTAGAAAGGAAGCAGCCATGCCTCAAATACCCTATGATCCGGTTCAGCAGGTCATGCCCACGGGCAGGCTTGCCGGGCAGCAAATTCAAGCCGGTCCGGCGGATTTCGGCGCTCAGGTCGGGCAGACTCTTTCACAGGGCTCGAACGAACTGATGCGGCAGGCGGACCTGCGGCAACAGTTAAACAATGAAACCGCAGTAAACGATACGATAAACAACAATTTTTTCCCCGCTTTTCAGGATGCCTATCAGAAATATTACGCCCTGCAAGGAAAAGACGCTGTCGACCAACTCCCGGCATACCAGCAGCATATGCAGGACCTGAGACAGCAATACCGTGAAAGCCTGGGAAATCAGATGCAGCAGCGATTGTTCGACCAGCAGGTGGACAGGCGCATCCAGTTTGAGATAGCCGGAATGAGCCGGTATAGAGATCAGCAAGATAAAATCTATCAGGCGCAGACTTTCCAGGGCACGATCAACCGGCTGATAAGCGCAGCGGCTGACAAGTGGAACGATCCGCAGGAGATCCAAAACGCGGTTCGGAGCATAGGAGATGCCACATTCAATTTTT
>JBMFWU010000050.1:31565-33520 GCA_049964955.1 Syntrophobacteraceae bacterium | reverse complement strand
CCCTGCTTGGTTCGGTTTACGTAATTGATATATGCAGGTACCGCAACGGTAGCCAAAATAGCCACGATAGCGACCACCACCATGAGTTCGACCAGGGTGAAACCGTTTTTGCCTGCCATGAGAGACTGTCTCCTTCGAGAGATCGGGACTGGTTTTTCCCACGGGAAAACACGATATGCACGTACCGTGCCTCTTGAGAGCCTAAGGCGAGATGTTCGGTAGGCCGGGCAGGAACAAGGTCCCCAGGCTTGCGCGACCGTTCAGGCCGGGGGGAATCTGCCCGTAGCGGTCAATGTCTTGACATGTCGCTCAATATCGGAATGGTAATTGGAGGGATCTTCGTTTGCAGAATTTCGAGGGCTTTAGTCCGACTTCGCTTTGATGGCGTAATGCCATGCCCGTTTTTTCAGCCAGAAAAGGCCGAAGATGTCGAGAAGCGATACCCACAAGCGGTTGCTGATGGAGTACTTGGAGTTTCCCTTGACTCTTGGCCGGTGGTTTACGGGGGTTTCGGTGAGGCGAAAGCCCTGCATGGCGGCAAGAGTTGGCAGAAAGCGGTGCATGCCGGCAAATTGCGGCGCGGATTGCACGCATTCCCTGCGAAAGACCCTGGTCGAGCAACCGGCATCGCGTACGGTTTTGCCGGTCAGCCAGGTCCGAAACCCGTTTCCCAGGAGCGAGGAAATTTTCCTTTTGAGATTATCCTGCCTTTTCGCCCGGTATCCGTTGGCCATATCGGCCTCACCCGAGCGGACCTTTTGATAGAGCGCCGGAATGTCTGCCGGGTCGTTTTGGCCGTCGCCGTCGATGGTTGCGATGATCGGGGCGCGGGTTTCGCTAAACCCTGCCCACAAGGCCGCCGACTGGCCGGCGTTTTTCTCGAAGGAAACATACCGGTGGCGAGGATTTTCGCGGGCAAGTGTTTGGAGCCGGCTCAAGCTTGCGTCGCTCGACCCGTCATCGACCCAGATGCATTCCCACTCGGCTGAAATCTTCTGCATTGCGGACTCCACTTCCCGGGCAAGCGACAAAATATTGTCTTCCTCGTCTTTTATCGGGATGACCAAAGAGATGTCGAGCTTTTTAACTTCCGACGCTGTCTCCATTGCAATAAAACCTGGACCTGTGAGCTTTGCGATTTCGCGTCTTCGCGTCTTCGCGTGAAAAGATTGTCGAATCAGCCCTTAGGCTTCTGCGGGTTCCCTATCTTCTGCGTCTTCGACGCCGTTTTCGACCGGCTCGCCCCGATCGGCCGACACCCTTTTGGCTACGGTTATAAAGCCCGTGTGGGCGACCATGCGATCAAAGGGCCGGGCGCGCAGCCGGTCGATTTTCCAATCTCTTCGCAGAAGCTCGAAATGAACGATGTCTCCGAACCCGTTTTCCTGCAGATGCCGATTGGTGAGCTGGATTTGGCCCACATTGGGGCTGAGGCTTACGAGCAGCCCTCCCATGCGAAGCATTCCCGCCAGATTCCCGACGGCTCGCCAGGGCTCGGGAAGATCGACGAAGATCCGGTCGACCTGGCAGGAAAGGCAAACCTGTTCGATGTCTCCTACGACGATCCGATGGTTCTCGGGGGGCGCGCCAAAAAATCGACTGATATTTTCGCGGGCGTCCGCGGCGAATTCGGCCCTCTTTTCGATCGAAATGAGCATCCCCCGTCCGCACATCGCGCGCAAAAGGGCAAGCGAGAGCGCTCCCGAACCGATCCCGGTCTCGATCACCGTGCAGCCGGGGGCGATATCGCCGTAGAAGATCATCGCACTGAGATCCTTGGGATAGATGATCTGGGTGCGTCGTTTCATGGCGAAAATGTAGTCCTGGAGGGAAGGCCTGAAGAGCATCAGCTTGGCGCCTTTGCTTGTGAGAAGCCAGTCGCCCTCCTCCTTCCCGATCACATCCCCCAGGTGTACGGCGCCCAGGTGGGAAAAATAGGGCGCATCCTCCACCCG
>JBMFWU010000050.1:21826-31465 GCA_049964955.1 Syntrophobacteraceae bacterium | reverse complement strand
CTCCCTGTTGACAGAGCGGGGGGAAAAAAGGTAGTTTCATAGTGTGCAAGTGGTCGATGTGCAACCGCAAAGTCCTTGGAGCCGGACATGTTTTTGATAGGATATTTTATTCAGGCGACAGCCACCATTTTAGATGCAGTGCTTTTTACCTACATGCTGATCGTGATCGCGAGCGCCCTGCTCTCCTGGGTGAACCCCGACCCGTACAACCCGATCGTTCGCTTTCTTCACAGCGCTACCGACCCGGTCCTCTATCGGATTCGAAAGACGCTGCCGCTCACCGCGGGCTCCATGGACTTTACGCCTATGGTGCTCATACTGGCGCTTGAGTTTTTGCGTTTGTTCCTCGTTCCCAGCCTGATGACAATGGCAGGAGCTCTGTTAAGGCACTGAGAAGACCTTCCGAAGGGAGTCCCGTGGAACTTGGCGAACTGGAAGAAAGAAGATTTCGCAAACGGCTGATGGGCCTGGACCCGCACGAGGTCGAATCTTTCCTGCGGGATTTGTCCGACGAGTTGCAGCGGCTGCGACGGGAAAATGAGGACCTCAAAGAGGACGTAAAGAACCTCGACCTGGCGTTAAAAGAGCACCGGGACCGGGAGAAAACCATCCGGGCCGTGCTGGTGAGCGCCCAGAAAAACGCCGAACAAATCCGGTCCAACGCCGAGCGCGAGGCCCGACTGGTTGTCTCCGAGGCCGAGGTGAAAGCCGAAGGCATACTCAGGGAAGCCTCCAATCGGCTCATCCGGATGGAGCAGGAAGTATCGGAGATGAGGCGCAACAGGATTCAGTTCGGGGCCAGGATGCGCTCGCTCCTTGACTCGTTTCGTCAGATTCTCGACGATGACGGCCGGGAAGCCCCTCTCAAGTTCGAAACCAAACAGGAAAACCCTGAGCAACCTTAGGAGAATGGAGTCACATCGATGGCCATCAGTAAAGAGCTTCTGGAAATCCTCCGGTGCCCCAAGTGCAAGGGGGGGATATCCCTTAATTCCGAGCAGACAGGCCTTGTCTGCGAGCAGTGCCGGCTTGTCTACGAGATCCGCGAGGATATCCCGATCATGCTGATCGATGAGGCGAAACCTCTCTAACCGGGAGCAGGGAGCGGGGAGCGGGAACGTTTTCTTCCTGCTTCCTGCTTCTCGCTTCCCGCTTCATAAAAAAATGAGTCTACCCAAAGAACCTCTACCGGCCAAGCTCGTTATCCGATTTTTGTTCAGCGACTTCGGGGCGCAGCTCGATGCGCTCCGGGCCCTCGCATCGGACTTCGGACCGATGGACTTTCTTTCCATGCCGCGGGATTTCCCCTACACCAGCTACTACGATGCGGAAATGGGCGGGGGGTTGCGCAGGCAAACGGCCGGTTTTCAACGCCTCGTGGCGCAGGGGGCCCTTGCCGATATCAAAATTCGCACCAACGAAATCGAAGCACACTTGTTACAGAATGGAAAGCGGCAGGTGAATATCGATCCGGGGATTCTCAGCCTGGAGCGTCTGGTTCTTGCCACAGGCAAGAATTTTACGCACCGGATCTATCTGCGGGACGGGATTCATGCCGATCTGACCCTGATGTACGGAAAAGGGGCCTACCGGCCTCTGCCCTGGACGTATCCCGACTACGTCGAGCCGGAGTTTCTCCATTTTCTGGAAGTTCTGCGAAAGAAGCTGAAATTGCAGCAGGAGGTGACTTTCCCGCGATAGCTTTGACACGTGGCGACGGGAAACAGGCGGAGAGGATAGCGAGATGATCAGACCGGAACAGAAGAAGCTTTTTGCAGTCATTGGAAACCCCGTCCACCACAGCCTCAGTCCCGTCATGATGAGCGCCTGTTTCGAAGCGCTGGGCCTTTCGGCTCTCTACGCCGCTTTCTATGTCGATGAACTCGAACGCGACCTCGAGATCTTGCACCGGACCGGTTTTAGCGGGTTGAGCGTGACCCTGCCCTACAAGGAGATGGTGTGCCGTTTGGCCGAGCGCATCGATGATACGGCCAAAGAGATAGGGGCCGCAAACACCCTGCGCAGGACAGAGCATGGCTGGGAAGGCTGCAATACGGATTGGACCGGGGCGTTGCGGGCCCTTTCGGCAGCGTGTGAGGTTGGCGGCCGAAGCGCTTTGATCCTGGGGGCCGGGGGGGCTGCGCGCGCCGTGGCCTATGGGCTTTTGAGCGCCGGGGCCAAAATCACCATTTCCAACCGGTGTGTCGAGAGGGGCAAAAACCTCGCCGGGCAACTCGAGGCAAGTTTCATTCCGCTAAGCAAGCTCTCCGCCAGCCACGCCCGGTTCGATATCGTCGTGCAGTGCACCTCGTCCGGGTTATCCAGCGACCGCACAACCCCGCTTGTTTCCGACTCCTTTTTCAAACCCGAAATGACGGTGATGGACATAGTGTACAGCCCGCCGTGGACAACATTTTCCCGGGCGGCCAGGGATGCGGGCGCCGCTGTGGTCTCGGGGCTGGAGATGCTGCTCTACCAGGGCGCCGCCCAGCTCGAATGGTGGCTGGAGCGGCCGATTTTCGAAACTCCTGCCATCGATGCGATGAGACGTGCCCTGCAGGAAGCTGTGGAAAAGAAAGAAGCGGGAAGCGGGAAGAGTGAAGCGTGAATCGGGAATTTCTGTTTGAAGGAAGCCGTAGATGACAAAACTTTCTAAAACAATCACACCCGTCTCGCGGGTAGGGGCTCGAATTCGTCTGCCCGGGTCCAAATCGATCACCCACCGCGCCCTCATTATGGCGGCCCTTTCCGAGGGGCCCTGGGAGATAGCCAACCCGCTCGTTGCCGAGGACACCCTTCTTACCGCCGGGGCGATCGAGGCGCTGGGTTCACGCGTGGAGTGGCAAGAGGACTCGGTTCGCGTGAGCCCGCCGGAGTACCGCTGGCGCACACCGGAGGGGCCGATTTTTCTTGGCAACAGCGGCACGAGCACCCGTCTCCTTCTCGCCCTCTTTTCGGCGGGGACCGGGACATTTGTCATGGACGGGAGCCCGCGTTTGCGGGAGCGTCCCGTCGGTCCGGCCGTCGAAGCCCTTCAAAAACTCGGGGCGCAAATCGCCTGGAAGGAGACCCCCGGTTTTCTTCCCCTCGAGATCAACGGTAGGGGGCTCGCTGCGGGCGAGGTTTTTGTGGACGCCTCCAAGAGCAGCCAGTTTTTGTCCGGCATCCTTCTCGCCGCTCCCGCCGCGCGTGGGAAAGTAACCGTTTCGTGGTCGGAACCGGTCGCCTCGCGGCCCTACCTGGAGATGACTCTCGGGATGATGAAAGAGGCCGGGATTGAGTTCGAGCGTCAAGACACCAACCGGATCGCCGTTCCCGCCCCCCAGAGCTATGCGCCCCGTAATTTCACCGTCGAAGGGGACTGTTCCTCGGCCTCCTATTTCTGGGGAGCAGCGGCTCTTACGGGCGGAGAAGTCTTTACCTCGCCCGTGTCTTCGGAAAGCCTGCAGGGCGATTGCCGGTTTTTGGGAGTCCTGGAGAAAATGGGCTGCCGCATCTTGTGGGAAAACGGCGGGGTGCGCGTCTGTGGGCCCCGGCAGCTCCTGGCCGTGGATATGGATATGAACGAAATGCCCGACATGGTCCCAACGCTTGGCGTTCTTTGCGCATTCGCCGGCGGGATTTCGCGCATCACCAATGTGGCCCACCTGAGAATAAAGGAATCCGACAGGCTCTTTGCGGTGGCTGCGGGATTGAAGGTGCTGGGGATCGGCGTGCAGGAACTGCCCGATGGACTTGTCATCCATGGCGGTCTTCCTGCAGCATCCCCTTCGGAGCACATCGAGGCCTTCGACGATCACCGCATCGCCATGGCCTTCGCCCTCGCGGGCCTGCGCCTAGGCGGAGTGATCATTGAGGGGGCCGAATCCGTGAGCAAATCGTTCCCACGGTTCTGGGATATTTTCGAAACTCTTGGCGAAGAAAAATGAACCGGTTTTCCTCTTTCATTATGTTGTCTTGTCGCGAGCCTGCGATAGATAGCTATTGACAACCGGCGTTATCGATGCAATGAAAAGGGTCGGTTTCATGCCGATTTGCATTCACGCTCGGGCGTGGGGACACCATATCCTTTCCGGGAGGAGGGCTTTTTGCCTTTCGTTGGTGACGCCTTGGGCGCAATTCGGTATAGGGGGCGGATAAGATCCAGGAAAACAGGCAAAAAGTTCCCGCTGGCGTTAAAGGGCTGATCTCCAGGTTGGGGTTTTGGTACCATGTTCCTCTCGTTGCAAATATATCTTGACATTCTTTCTCCCACTCCTCCGGTTTCCCGTGGCGATGCGCGCCGACGGGATAATATGATACTCGAGTTGACTTCCAGGGGACCCGTTTTACCCGGCTGTCTGCCGCCCACGCGAGCACAGGGCTCGGTACAGTCAACTCCGACTTCGGTTGGTCGGACTTATTTATCCACGGAGGAGTAGAAAGGGGTGTGAAGTATGTCCAAACTAAAGGCGTCGTTTATTTTCGTTATCGCATCGGTTCTTGTTTTTGCGGCCGGGCCCTCATTTGCCCAGAAGGCCCCGAAGGTCATCACCGTCGGCACCTTGTACGCATCGAGCGGTCCCTTCGCCACGTCGTCGACTTCGCAATATAACGGCCTCAAATTCTGGGTTTCCCAGGTGAACAAGGACGGGGGCGTCTTCGTAAAGGCGTTCAACAAAAAGATTCCCGTAAAGCTTGTCGCCTACGACGACCAGAGCCAGACGGCGACCGCCGGAATGCTCTACAATCAATTGATTACCCGCGACCACGTGGATATGCTCGTCTCCGATTTCGGCTCGGTGTTGACCTCTGTCGCCGTGCCCCTGGCAAAAGTGCACAAGGTCCTGCTGTTCGACCCCACCGGGACGGCCGCTAAGTTTTTTACCCCCGACAACCAGTTCGTCGTCCTCTGCAGTTTGCCCACCTCGGGCAAATGGCCCTATGCGCTGGCCGATTTTCTTGTCGCCAGGAAGATCCCCAAGGTGGCCATCATCTATTCTTCGAACGATTTCAACCAGTCTCAGGCAGTCACTCTTCATGACAAGCTGGTAAAAGCGGGCATCAACCCGGTCTACTACCAGGCCGTGCCCACCAACACCAGCAATTACTCGGTGCTTCTCCACAGCATCGCGGCCACCAACCCGGACGCGGTTATCGAATTCGGATTTCCCCCAAACGACATCGCTTTCCTCCAGGGTCTGCAGTCGAGCGGTCTGAAATTTAAGATGGTCTTCACCATCTTTCCCGGCCAGCAGTTCGATTTGCTCAAGAAAAACGTCGGCGTAAAGGGTCTCTATTACACCTATACCTATCCGACGCCCCCGCTTTTGAAATACAACGACGTTAACTACGGTCCCACCATGGACAAGTTCGATCAGGCCTACAAGGCAACCGGTAAGAAGGTGGATTTCCTGGTGGTCGCCGGGTACAATACCGGGCTCATCATGCAAAAAACCCTCGGGACCGCTGCCGGCTTCGATCAAACCGCCCTGAGAAAAGCCATTACCGATTTTTCCGGTAAGCTCAAGACCCTGGACGGCCAGTTCGAAATCGATGCCTCCGGAGCTCAGGTGGGGGAAATGCTGCCCGTGGCCCAATTTGTGCCCAAGGGCGCAAATGGTATCTCCATGACCACTGTCTACCCCCCCAATCTCAAGACCGGGGAGCCGATCTATCCGGCGCCCTAGGGGGGGACAATGCTGTGCCTTTAGGGAGGGATTTTCTCACGCGAAGCCGCGAAGGCGCGAAGAAATTCAACCTCCGGAGTGATGTAAAACATTACGTGTCTTTACAATGCGGGGAAAGGGGGCAGGAGGAATTCTGTCATCATTTTTTCTCTTTCCCCGCGCATCTGAATTTCCACGTGAGCGGTTTTTGCGCTTTTCTTCGCGGCTTCGCGTCTTCGCGTGAAACAAAATTGGGGGGAACCGCGGATTGAACCTTTTTGCATACACAATCACCGCCGGGATCATGTACGGCATATTTTTCGGGCTTGTGGGGCTGGGCTTGAACATCATTTTCGGGGTCTTGAAGATGATCAATCTCGCCCATGGGGATTTCATCATGCTGGGCTCGTTTTTGGCCTTCTGGCTCTACCAGATGCTGGGGGTAAATCCGCTGTTTGTGATCCCCGTCGCCCTCGTGGTGTTTTTCCTGGTGGGGTTCCCGCTCTATTATGCGTTCGTTCCCCGGCTCATGAGGTCCAAGGACCCGGAGATGCTCTCTTTCATTCTCTTTTTCGGGGTTTCCCAGGTGATCGAGGCGGTGGTCGTTTTCTTTTTCGGAAACAACCAGCGCTCCATTCCGGCCAACGTGTTCGGGGGGGGCGGATTCGATATCTTCGGGCAGCGCTTCCCTCTTGCATGGCTGGTTACCACCCTGGTGGCCCTGGCCGCCTTCGGCCTGGTCTACTGGTACCTGCAGCATACGCGCATGGGCTATGCCACCCGGGCGATTATGGCTAACCGGGAGGAGTCGCTGGTAAGCGGCATCGACGTAAACCGCATCTCGGCGGTCGTTTTCTGTGCGGGGCTCGCGCTCGCAGGAATTGCCGGAATATTCAGCTTTTTTATAATAGGCGCTTCCTATCCTTCGATGGGACCGGAACTTACGACCGTCTCGTTTGCCATAATCGTTCTCGGCTCGCTTGGAAACCCGCTCGGAACGATTCTCGGCGGCTTGATCTACGGAATCGCCATCATGTTCATGCAAAGCTATTTTTCCTCCTGGGCGGATATTTTACCCTATGTTTTGCTGATAGCCGTAATGCTCTTCAAACCCGAAGGACTGGTTGGAAAGGCGGCGCGCAGTGCTTAGAAGATATTTCCCGAGCGTGGCCGTTGTTCTTGTCATTGGGGCCCTTTTCGTTTTTTTGCCTCGCGTCTACAACAACCAGTCGTTTCTGTTCAATCTGATGCTCTACCTGGCGCTTG
Organism: Syntrophobacteraceae bacterium; assembly: GCA_049964955.1. Classification (GTDB taxonomy): domain Bacteria; phylum Desulfobacterota; class Syntrophobacteria; order Syntrophobacterales; family Syntrophobacteraceae; genus SbD1. The sequence continues at coordinate 24,551 of JBMFWU010000050.1, read as the reverse complement.
CCGAAGGACTGAACATCATCTACGGCTTCACCGGATACCTGCCCTTCGGCTATGTGGGTTTTTTCGGAGCAGGCGCCTACGGATCGGCAATCGCCATTACGCTTCTCCATATATCGCCGTATGTTGGTGTGCTGATCGGCGGGGTGGCGGCGGTTTTAACGGGCATTATTCTCATTCCGCTTCTGAGGCTTTCCGGCGCCTATTTCGCCATCGCCAATCTGGCGGCCTCTCAGGCGCTCTATCTCGTGGTGGCAAATCCCTCGCTGCAAAATATCACCCAGGGCCCCTACGGCATCGATTTGTCTTCGATCTACAATGCCAATGCCGGCTACTACACGATGCTCGTCGTGCTGGTGTTCGCCATGCTGCTGGTGGCCTACATGAAAAATTCGGACTTCGGCCTCTCGCTTCTGGCCATTAAGGAAGATCGGGTGACCGCTTCGCTTGCGGGCGTTAACGTCGTGCGGGCACGAAGCATTGCCTGGATGCTGAGCGCCTTTGTCGCCGGGCTTGCCGGGGCGGCCTTCGGCTGGTTTACCGCGGTCTTCTATCCCAGTACGGTCTTTAGTCTCGATGTGAGCGTCTTCACCATCGTGTTCGTTTTGTTCGGGGGCATCGGCACCGTCGCCGGTCCCTTGATCGGCACGCTCATTCTCTACAGCATGTATAACTTCATAGGCATCTCCACTCCGCAATATTTCCAGCTCTTCTACGGGTTGCTGATCGTGGTGCTGGTGTTGTTTCTGCCTGACGGGATCGCCTCTCTTTTACAAAAGGGCAAGATTTATGTCCCCTAACGGTAAGCCGCTTTTAAAAGTCGAGGGGTTGGTAAAAAAATTCGGAGGTTTCCGGGCCCTGAACGGCGTCAATATCGATGTGGGCGAGGAGCAGATCGTAGGCCTTGCCGGACCCAACGGATCGGGGAAGACGACCCTGATAAATGTCGTCTCCGGGGTCTACAGCCCCGATGGGGGAGCGATCGAATTCGGCGGAGAGTCTATCTACAAGCTTCCCTCGCACAAGATCGTCCACAGGGGCATAAACCGCACCTTTCAGGTGCCCAAACCCCTGGCGGGTCTTACCGTGTGGGAAAATGTCAAACTTGCCGCAGTCTACGGAGCGCGAAACGGCGACAGGCAGGAGATTATCCGGGAGGCGCTGGCCGTCGTCGAACTCGATAACGTCAAGAATGCGGTTGCCGCAGGCCTTACCTTCGCGCAGCAAAAGCTTTTAGGACTGGCTACCGCTCTTGCGACAAAACCCAAATTGCTTCTGGTCGACGAAATCGCCGCGGGCCTCAGCCAAAAGGAGCTGGCCTGGATTGCCGAGATGCTTTTGCGCATCCGCAAAACCGGCGTTGCGATGATCGTTGTCGAACACCACCTGGGCTTTGTCGATACGCTCACCTCCGATGTGGTCGTGATGAATGCGGGGGCCAATCTGTTTCGGGGTTCCATCCAGGAGGCGGCCCGAAATGATGAGGTCGTCGAGGTTTTTCTGGGGAGATAGAGTGATGGGGGATTTGCTCGATGTGGAAGCCCTTGAGTCCGGCTATGGCCTGATTCAGGTGCTGTGGGGAAGCAACCTCTCGGTTGCCTGGAATCAAAGCGTGGTCCTGCTCGGGGTAAACGGCGCAGGCAAAACGACGCTGCTCAAAACCATCGCCGGGCTGCTCGAGGCCAGAAAAGGCACGATCACCTTCGATGGAAACGACATCACCCGGGCTAAGCCCAACGTTCGCATTGCCTCGGGCATCGGGTACATGTCGGAACTCGGGATTTTCCCCAACCTCACGATTGAAGAAAATCTCCAGTTGGGCGGCTATTTTCGGTCCGAAAAGGAGAATCGAAAAAGGGCCGACCAGATGTATGACTATTTTCCCGATCTGCGCGAATACAGGAAAAAGATGGGCGGCTCTTTGAGCGGAGGCCAAAGAAAGATGCTGGGGGTCGCTAAAACCCTCATGGCCCATCCCAAGCTCGTCATCATGGACGAACCCTCGAGCGGCCTGTCCCCCAAGTTCGTAAAAAAAGTCGTAGAGGTATTGAAGCTCTTGCACGAACAGGAGAAGGTCTCCATGCTCATCGCCGAACAAAATGTCTCCTTCATCGATTTTGCCGAGAAAATTTATATCCTCGACAAAGGGCGGGTGACTTTCGACGGCGGTGTCGAGGAACTCAAGCAAAACGACACCATACGCGAAACCTACTTCGGTATAGCCCATTGAGCCCCCGAAGCGGGTGTCTGGAAGGCCGAAACTTCCCTAGTACCTGTCGCAGGGAGCGTCGGGACGCGAAACCGGTTCAATCACAGGGTACGGTACTTTATGCGGAATCCGCTCTTTGACTTCCTCGACCTCGTAATTTTTTACACCGGCTAGAAACTCCAGAGCTCTCTCCAGTTTTTCCTGCAAATATTCGAAGATTTCCTGCATAATGCTCCTCCTGCTGTCGGTTTACAGATAACATAAACATTTCTATCGGCAGGCGCATGCGAAACCGCTATTTTTCGGTGAGTTTGGAGACCCCGGAAAAGGAGAAAGCCAGGGGGCGGGGAGGTCCTGGCTTTTCTCCGGGGCGATGATACCGCAAGTGCTAAGGACTGATGTAAATCGGGGAGTGCACTATGGGGAAGCATATTATCAGGTTTTCCCTTTTGTGAAATCGGGCGTTCACTGTATTTTTCATACTACTTTCATCGTAAAAGGAGTACACGGGGTTGCGCG
>JBMFWU010000050.1:0-21726 GCA_049964955.1 Syntrophobacteraceae bacterium | reverse complement strand
TGCCCTGGCAGACGATGATGCGCGATTACACGCGGCTGGTCGATTCCTGCGCCTTGCTCGAGATGAAACGAGTGGCCGCGCGGCAAAGGGTGATTTCGGTCCAGGCGGCATATATGGCCGTGGTGATGATGGATGCGGGGAAAGGCGATAAAAAGGATGCGAGCCGGATCTATGCGATCGTAGGCTCGCTCGATAAGCCGGCCGCCCGGCTTGAGGCGATTCATTTGAACCGGCTCGGACTCTACAGCCACGACTCGATCGAGTCGAAGTAAAAAATGAAACAGTGAGCGGAAACCCCGCTCACTATTCACCAATCACTACTCACTGCTTCATATATCTCAGCGCCTTTTCGAGGCGCGCTATCACGGTTTGCTTGCCCAGCACTTCCATGATTTCAAAAAGGCCCGGGCTTTTCGTGCCGCCCGTAAGGGCCACCCGGACCGGTTGGGCGATTTTTCCAAGCTTTACCTTGAGATCTTCCGCCGTATTGCGAAAGACCGGTTCGAGGCTCGCTTCCCCGAAGTCCGAAAGGGCCGAAAGCTCCCCGATCAACCGGGAGAACACCCCCGCCATGTCTGCGGTGAGAAACTTCTGCGCCGCTTCGGGTTCGAATTCTATCTGCTCGACCATGTAGAAGCGCATCGCATCAGCCATCTCGACGAGCGTGTGAGCGCGGGGCTGCAGCGTCCGGATCGCTCCGGCCAAAAACGCATCGGGCTTTTGGGGGTAGTCGCGCTCGGCAAGAAAGGGCCTGAGAAGCTCGATGAGGTCCTCGGGGCGCTTTTCTTTGATGTAGTGCGCGTTTAGCCACAGCAGTTTTTCCATGGTGAAAATGCTTGGGGATTTCCCCACGTTTTCGAGCGAGAACTTCTCGATCAACTCCTCGCGCGAGAAAATCTCCTCGTCGCCATGCGACCAGCCGAGGCGCACCAGGCAGTTGAGAAGGGCCTCGGGCAAAACCCCCATCTTTTTATATTCCATGACCGAGGTCGCGCCGTGACGCTTGGAGAGGGGCGAGCGGTCCTCGCCATGAATCATCGGCATGTGGCCGAACTGGGGGAGCTTTGCCCCGAGCGCCCTGTAGATCAGGATCTGCCGCGGCGTGTTGTTTACGTGATCGTCTCCCCGGATGACGTGCGTCATCCCCATGGTGATGTCATCGATCACGACGGCGAAATTATAGGTGGCTATGCCGTCGCTTTTGAGAATGACCAGGTCGTCGAGTTCTGCGTTTTCGAATTCGATGGGCCCCTTGATGATGTCGTTTAAAAGAGTCGTTCCGGTCTGGGGGGTGCGAAAGCGCAGCACGCGGTTGGGACCCTCCGACAACCCCTTTTCGCGGCAGGCGCCGTCGTATTTGGGTTTTCTTCCTTCGGAAAGCGCGGCCTTGCGGCGCTCCTCCAGGTCCTCGGGGCGGCATTCGCACCAGTACGCATGGCCGGAGTCGACGAGCTTTTTGGCGTATTCGCGATAGACTTCGAGCCGCTGCGTCTGGTAATAGGGGCCTTCGTCCCAGTTCAAATCGAGCCATTCCATCGCATCGAGAATAGCCTTGACCGATTCTTCGGTGGAACGCTCGATATCGGTGTCTTCAATGCGCAGTACGAACTTTCCGCCCCGGCTGCGCGCAAAGAGCCAGTTGAAAAGCGCCGTGCGCGCCCCTCCGATGTGAAGGGCTCCCGTTGGGCTGGGGGGAAATCGGGTGATGACCGGTTCCATAGTGAAAACTCTCCTGTGGAGGGTTTCTGCCCTCCTGTGATTTTTAGGCCTGCGGTTTTTTATCGTTGCAGTGCGGAAAACTAGCATACTACTCTTGTAAACTCAATCCAACACGAAGTCGCTCTCGATTAGTTCTTGCCCATTTTGCGTTCCTCTGGCACTATCCGCTGCGGGGCTCGCGAAAAGACACATTACCTTCTCCCGAATCATTTGATTCTTGCAACGTTTTCGTATACATTCGCCCAAATCTCGGCAGAAAGGCACTTATATGGTCAAAAAGATACGGTTTCTTGCCCTGGTTCTCCTGCCATTATGTCTGGTCGGATGCGGCCTCTGGGGACCTAAAGGCGTTAGCGTCCCCGCAAACCCGCCCGCGGAGGCCGCGATTCCCCAGTCGCCCGTTCAGGTCAGGGTGGCGGATGTCTCAAACGATACCTCGAAGGTCTTTGACGTCGATGTCATCGGCATGCTGTGGAACGGGATCGAAAAGTCGCTTCAGGAAAAGGGAATGCTCTGGACTCCCCACAGCACCGGAGAGCCCTACGTCATGAAAGCCCACATCGTCTATTTCCGAGAGGCGCATCTGGCTACCCGCCTGCTGCCCTATGTGGGCCGTACGGTGCTCAAGGTCCGGGTGGACATCACGCGGGGCGGCCAACCGGTTACGACCATCGAAACGAGTAAAACCATCGGCTACGGCAAAGGCATGTGGACCTTTTATGCCTGGAGAAAAGTCTTTGCCGAAGTGTCGAAGGATATTGTGGCAAAGGCTGTGGAAAAGCTCCCGGGCCAGTGAGCAACTTCGGGGAGAAGCAAAAAAGTCTGCCTGAGCGGCCGCGCGCAAAAAATATTGACAGAAGTAAAGATTGGTTTATACTAATTGTTTTGTGTTTATGAAAGAGTTGCCCATGCGCGTTCGCGTTGACGAAATACCGGATTCAGGCCGCACCCTGAGCTTCCGCTGGGACCAGGAAATGCTGGACCGGTTTGTGCCTCCGGACGACCCCTTTCACCTCAAACTTCCCGAGTCGCTACAGGTGGAGCTTTTCCTGGACAAGCGCACCGATCACCTCACGGTCACGGGAACGATACAGGGGGCTCTGGAGGTTGGCTGCCACCGGTGTCTGCGGCCCTTTTTGCTTCCCGTCGACGAAAAGGTCGACATCTATCTGGTCACCGAGGGGCGGGGGGAGCGGGAGGACGAAAAAGAGCTCGAAGCTGATGAGCTGCTCTATGAGTTCTTTGACGGGGAAGTGATTGAAGTGGACGAGCTGGTTGCCGAGCAGATTTTTCTGGGGCTTCCGGTGAAGGTTCTTTGCAGCGAAGATTGTCGGGGGATATGTCCCGGGTGTGGCGCCAACCTCAATGAAGAGGCCTGCCGGTGCAAGGCGGACCACACCTCGCGGTCTCCCTTCGCCAAGCTCGAGGTGCTCAAGAAAAAGCAGCCCGAGGAATAAGGGGCTCGATACGGTTTAAAGCGCCCGTTTTATCGGGCTTATTCGAACTAGGAGCGAGAAAAGATGGGTGTACCGAAGAGAAAAACGTCCAAAGCCAGGCGGGATAAGCGCCGGGCGAATCATGCCATTGCTACGCCGGCCCTGGCCCGTTGTCCCCAGTGCAGCGAGCTGCGCCTGGCGCACCGAGCCTGCCCGAACTGCGGCTACTACAACGGTCGCCTGGTTCTGGAACTCGAGGAAGAATAGCGCGCCGGAAAGTGAAGAGCCCGAGGGTTGGGCCAGGCAATCCGGTCGGCGGTTCTACCGCCCCCCGCTCCTGAAGTGAGTCTTGTGGATGAAAATTGCTATAGACGCCATGGGCGGAGACCGTGCGCCGCTGTCTGTAGTGGAGGGAGCGCTTCAGGCCGGGGCGTCCTGCTCGGCGGAGCTAGTGCTGGTGGGAGACGAAGAGGCCCTTCGGGCTCTTTTACCTGGCGGGATCCCATCGGGTGTGCGGGTCGTACACGCTCCCCTGGTCGTCTCGATGGAGGAATTCGGTCCGACAGCCATTCGAAAAAAGCGCGAGGCGTCGATTAACGTTGCGATGCGCATGCTGGCCGAAGGCGAGGTCGATTGCGTAGTGAGCGCCGGGAATACTTCGGCGGTGGTAGCGGCCGCCAAGCACTTCGTGGGACTTTTGCCCGGACTTAAAAGGCCGGCCCTTGCCGTTTCCCTGCCAACCTCGGACGGAAGACCCATCCTGCTTGACGCCGGGGCTCACCCCGAATCGGGGGCGCTGCACCTCGCCCAGTCTGCACTCCTTGCCCATATGTACCTCAGGGTGAGTCGGGGGATAGAGCGCCCGGCGATCGCCCTGCTCAATATCGGAAGCGAAGCGACCAAGGGCACGAGGGCCGTGCAGCGGGCGTTCGCCCTTTTGCACCGTTCGAGCCTCAACTTTATCGGCAACATGGAACCCCACGAACTTTTCACAGGGAAGGCCGATGCGGTTGTCTGCGACGGGTTTGTGGGCAATATCGTCATGAAAATGTGCGAGGGGTTTTCCGAGTGGATGATGGGGGAACTCGGGGCACGGGTCGCACCGCGGAGCACCGAACTGGGGACGGCCCTGGAGGAACTCAAACAGGGTCTGGCGTATCAGCACGTCGGCGGAGCGCCTCTTCTGGGGGTAAAAAGTCCGGTCATTGTGGCCCACGGCCGTTCCGGGCGCTCGGCGGTCAGCAGCGCCATCGGGCTTGCCTGCCGGATCGCGCGGGAGCGGATCTGCGGAAAAATGGCGGATATCGAACAGGGCGCTTCGGCTGTGGATTTCAAGCAGTTTAGCGCCATGGTATTTTTTGAAAATTTTAAAACCAGATGGTCTTCTGCGCCAAAATAGGAATCGAATCTGCCAAACAGACGCCAAGAGCGCACAGTAACTCGCGAAGCTATAGCGTCTGCGGTGGATTTTTACCCGCTTTTATGATAAGCAAAACTTCTTTGTTGCCGCTTCGTTACGGGGACGATGGAGCTGACGGAAAGTTTTTTCGACCGGAGGAAACACGTTGGACTATTTCTTGACTGAAGAACAGAAGATGATCCAGGAATTGACCGAGCAGATCGCCAGGGAAAAAATTCGCCCGATCCGGGCGGAGCTGGACGAATCCGAGCAGTTCCCCTGGGAGATCATGCACAATCTGGCCCAGGCCGATCTATTCGGCCTCTACATTCCCGAGCAGTACGGCGGAACGGGCGGAGGGGTATTCGAAAACTGCCTTGCGGTCGAAAAGCTGGGAGAGGCTTGCATAGGCATAGCGACAAGCTTTGCGGCAAGCGGTCTGGGGGCCTATCCGATCCTTCTTTTCGGAAGCGAGGAATTGAAGCAGAAATATCTGCCCCAGATTGCCTCGGGGAAAAGGCTTGCGGCCTTCGGGCTGACCGAGCCGGGGGCGGGAAGCGACGTCTCGGGAATCCGCACGACCGCAGTAAGGGACGGCGACTACTACGTGCTAAACGGCTCGAAGCAGTGGATCACCAACGGGGGCGAGTCGGAGATCTATTCGGTGCTGGCGATAACCGACCGAACCAAGGGGCCTCGCGGCGCGAGCTTTTTTGTGGTCGAAAAGGGCGACCCGGGCTTTTTCTTCGGAAAAAAGGAAAAAAAGCTCGGCATCCGTGCTTCGGCGACCCGCGAGCTCATTTTCCAGGACTGCCGCATTCCGGCCGACAGGCTGATCGGCAGGGAGGGAATGGGCTTTATCATCGCCATGAAGACCTTCGATAAATCGCGTCCCGGCATCGGGGCTCTGGGAGTCGGTCTGGCCCAGGGGGCGCTCGATGTGGCCGTCGAATATGCGCGCAAGAGGGTCCAGTTCGATAAGCCGATCATCAGCTTCCAGGCGATTCAGCACAAGCTTGCAGATATGGCCACAAAGACCGAGGCGGCGCGGGCACTTATCTACAGCGTTGCGCGCTATATGGATTCGGAGCCTCGCGAGGTGAGCAAAGTGGCTGCAATGGCCAAGGTGTTCGCCGGGGATGTGGCCATGGAGGTCTCCACAAACGCCGTGCAGGTGCTTGGCGGCTATGGCTACATGAAAGAGTACCCGGTCGAAAAGATGATGCGCGATGCGAAGATCCTGCAAATCTACGAGGGAACAAACGAAATTCAGCGCAACATCATCGGCCAGGAACTGAACAAGGAATACGGCAGGCTTAAGGAGAGCTTCTTCTGATATGCACATCGTCGTATGCATCAAGCAGGTGCCTGACACCAAAAACGTTCGAATCGACCCCGACACCCACACCCTGGTGCGCCAGGGGGTCGAGAGCATCATCAATCCTTTCGACATGTTTGCCGTCGAAGGGGCGCTCAAAATCAAGGACCAAAACGGAGCACGGGTCACGGTGGTGACAATGGGGCCGCCGCAGGCCGCCGAGGCGCTGCGGGAAACGCTGGGCCTCGGGGCCGACGATGCGGTGCTTTTGAGCGACCGCGCCTTTGCGGGCTCCGACACCTGGGCCACCTCCACCACTCTTGCCGCGGCCATCCGCAAGATGGGCGATGTCGATCTCATTCTTTGCGGCAAGCAGGCGGTCGATGGCGATACGGCGCAGGTGGGGCCGGAGATGGCCGCGCTTCTCGACTTTCCGTATGCGACCTTTGTCAAAAAGATCGAGTTGGAAGAGCAGGGGTTTCTCAAGGTCGCGCGCCAGACCGATGAAGGCGTAGAGATCTGGAGGATTCAGCTTCCGGCTCTCATGACGGTGATAAAGGAGTTGGGCGAGCCGCGGGTTCCCTCTCTTCGCCACAAGATGCGGGCCAAGAAGGCGGAGATTCCCGTCTGGGGCAACGCAGAACTTGGCCTTGACCCGAACTCCACCGGTCTTTGCGGCTCCTTTACCCAGGTCGTGCGGGTTTTCAGTCCGCAGAGGCGGGGCAACCGCGTTCAGCTCGAAGGTCCGGTCGAACATCAGGCCGAACAGCTTTTCCAATATTTAAAGAAGGCCAGGGTGCCAGGTCTATGAAAGCCATTGTCGATAGGCAGAAATGCACGGTTTGCGGGGTCTGTTCGGACGCCTGTCCCATGGGCGCCATTTCCATGCGCGAAAACCGGGTGGAGATCTCGGAGGAGTGTTCGCTTTGCGGCATTTGCGTCGATACGTGCGAGTTCGGCGCCCTGTCTCTTCCCGAAGTAGGCCAGGGGCCCGCAGAGGACCTCGGGAGCTATCGGGGAGTGTGGGTGTTCGCCGAATGGCGCGAAGGCACGGTGCACCGGGTGAGCCATGAGCTTTTGAGCGCCGGGCGCATCCTGGCGGACAAAAGAGGCGTGGAACTCGGGGCGGTGCTGCTCGGCTCGGGTCTGGGCGAAGAAATGGCCGAAGAGCTTATCGCGTATGGCGCTGAAGTGGTCTACGTGGTCGATCGGCCCGAGTTGGCCCATTTTACCGATGAGCGCTACGCGAAATGCATTGTCGAACTCATAGGGCGTCATCGTCCCGAAATTTTTCTTGCCGGCGCGACGAGCATGGGCCGCTCTTTCATTCCGCGTGTGGCCGCAGGCTTCAAAACCGGACTTACTGCCGACTGTACGGAACTCGACATCGCGGATGAGGGTCATTTGCTTCAGACCCGGCCGGCTTTTGGCGGAAACGTGATGGCGACCATCATTTGTCCCAACCGGCGGCCGCAGATGGCCACGGTGCGCCCCAAGGTCATGAAGCCCGTACGGCTTGAGGGGCGAAAAGGGCGCATCGAGAGAGTGGATCTGCCCGAGGAATGTTTTACGGCGCGGGTGGAAGTGCTCGAAGTGATTGCCGAACAGGACCAGACGGCCAAGTTGACCGAGGCCGACGTGATCGTCTCCGGTGGGCGGGGCATGCGAAGCGCGGAGAATTTCCACCTGATCGAGGAACTGGCCGGGATGTTGAACGGTGCTGTCGGGGCCTCGCGCGGGGCGGTGGAGGAGGGCTGGATGGCGCCTTCCCACCAGGTCGGCCAGACGGGCCGGACCGTTGCGCCAACGCTCTACGTGGCGGCAGGCATATCGGGTGCGGTGCAGCATCTGGTGGGAATGCAGGGCTCACAGGTCATCGTGGCCGTAAACCGGGACCCGGAGGCGCCTATCTTCGATGTGGCCACCTACGGGGTGGTGGCAGATCTTTTCGAATTTCTCCCCGAGTTCATCAAGCGTATTAAACGCGAGCGTGAGGCGTGAAATGAAATTGAGCGACCAGCGTGTTGTGGTGGTAACGGGGGCAAGCCGCGGGATCGGCCGGGCCATCGCCGTGGAACTATCGGCACCCGACACCCGGGTGATCGTCAATTACAACTCGAGTCCCGAGGCTGCGGAAGAGACCGTCGCCCTGATCGAGAAAAGGGGTGCTGCGGCCACCGCCATGCGCTTCGACGTGGCCGACCCCGGTGAGGTAAAGACCGCCTTCGATCAGATAGTCGATGCGCATGGCAGGATCGATGTCCTCGTAAATAACGCCGGAATAGCCAGAGACAATCTTTTGGCGATCATGAAGCCCGCAGAGTGGGACGATGTCATGTCCACCAACCTCAAAGGCGCCTTTCTTTGCTCGCAGGCGGTGGTGCGGCCCATGATGCGCCGGCGGTTCGGCCGCATTATAAACGTCACCTCGGTCGTGGCCCTTACGGGCAATCCCGGTCAGTGCAACTATTCGGCGGCAAAAGCGGGCATTATAGGTCTAACGAAATCTCTTGCCCGGGAAATCGTCTCCCGAAAGATCACGGTAAACGCGGTAGCTCCCGGGTATATCGAAACCGACATGACGGCGGCCATTCCGCAGAAAGCCCGCGAGGCCTTGCTTTCGCAGATTCCGGCCGGTCGGGCGGGGGCCCCCGAAGAGGTTGCGGCAGCCGTCTCTTTTCTCGCCTCCGATGCGGCCGCTTATATAACCGGCCAGGTGATCCATGTAAACGGCGGCATGTATATGTAGAAACCAGCAACCAGCAACTGAAAACTGGAAACTTGACTAGCAACTGAGGAAACGGCAGGATGAATCTAGAAAACAACAGGCGGCGTGTGGTTATTACCGGAATCGGGCTGGTCTCTCCGGTTGGCATCGGGGTCGAAGAAAACTGGTCCAACCTGATTGCGGGCAAGTCGGGCATTGGTCCCATTACGCGCTTTGATTCAACCGCATACGCGAGCCGAATAGCCGGAGAGGTCAAGAATTTCCACCCCGAGGAATTTATAAACAAAAAAGAACTGCGGAAGATGGATCCCTTTCTCCAGTTCGCCCTGGGTGCTGCCCGGTACGCCATGGAAGATTCCGGGCTTAAGATTCCCCCCGAGTTCGCTCCGCGGGTCGGCGTGGTAGTCGGGTGCGGCCTGGGCGGCCTGCTTACCATCGAAGAATCCCACAAGCAGATGCTCGAATCGGGTCCCAAAAAGGTCAGCCCCTTTTTCATCCCGATGATTATCAGCAATATGGCCCCGGGGCTCATCTCGATCTATCACGGCGCAAAGGGCCCCAATTTGTCTTTGCAGACCGCCTGCGCCGCCGGGACCCACGCTGTCGGGCAAGCCTATCATCTCATTCGAAACGGCTTTGCCGACGCGATGATTACGGGCGGGGTCGAATCGACCGTAACCCGGCTCGCAATCGCAGGATTTACGGCGATGCGCGCGCTTTCGACCCGAAATGACGATCCGCTGCACGCCTCAAGGCCTTTCGACAAGGAACGCGACGGTTTTGTCATGGGCGAAGGCTCGGGGCTTTTGATCATCGAGGAACTCGAGTTGGCCCGAGCGCGAGGCGCTAAAATCTACGCCGAAGTGATCGGTTTCGGGGCCTCCGGGGATGCCTTCCACATGGCCGCTCCCGCGCCCGAAGGAGAAGGGGCCGCGCGGTGTATGCAGGCGGCGCTCGACGATGCCGGGATTTCCCCCCTGGATGTGCAGTATATCAATGCTCACGGCACCTCGACGGACCTGAACGACAAATACGAAACACAGGCGATAAAGACCGTTTTCGGCGATCACGCGTACAAGATGGCCGTGAGTTCCACCAAATCGATGACCGGGCACCTGCTGGGCGCGGCCGGCGGGATCGAGGCCGCCTTCACCGCTCTTACTCTGCACCATCAGACCATGCCCCCGACGGTCAATTATGAATTTCCCGACCCGGACTGCGATCTGGACTACGTCCCCAACACGGCCCGCAAGGCGGACATAGAAGTGGCGCTCTCCAATTCGTTCGGTTTCGGGGGAACCAACGGGACGCTCGTCTTCAAGAGGTGGAAAGAGTAAAACGCTACGTTCGATCGCTTGAGGGGATATCCAGTGGGGCCGCAGATGTCCGCGGTCCCGCTTTTTCAAACTGCACCATCGCCACTGCCGCAAGAATTGCCAGGCCGCCCGCAATCTGGATGATCGTCATGCGCTCATCGAGAAGAACGTAGGCTTCCGCCGCCGTCATGGGCGGCTCCAGGGTCGCCAGCAGGTTCGCGGTGCTCGCAGGCAGGTAATTCATCGACATGTTGTAGAACCAGAAGCCGAAAAGTGTTGGCACCAGAGCGAGTACGACGAGCACGAGCCATCCCGTTGCGGGCAGGTTCGGGGAAAACAGTCTCGCGACCCCGGCCGAGCCCGGAAGCCTTGGAACGAGACTGAAGGCGAAGGTAAACACCGCACCGAAGATAAAGGAATAGACCAGAGACGTCCACGAGTTGATCTTTCGTCTGGATGCCTCCTTGGAAAACAGGCTAAACCCCGAAAAAGCAATTCCTGAAAGAAGACCCGCGGATACCCCCACTACATTGAGCCTCCACATTTCGGCCCGGTATGCGTTTGAAACCATGACACATCCGACCAGACTGAAAAGAACGGCTGCTATTTTGGCCGGGCCGAGTTTTTCTCTGAAGAGAAAGCGGGCGAAAATGGCCGTAAAGCCTGTCGAGCTATAGATGAGTACTGTTGCGACCGCAGCCCCGTCATGGATTACCGCAAGAGTCCAGATGTAGTTGAGGAAAGCCAGAACGAACCCGAAAAGAGCGTAAAACCCGATCTCTCCGGGGGCAATGCGGAGCAAACGCCTGTTTGTCAGCAAAAACAGCGGCACCAGGGTGGCGGAAATCAAAAAATTACGCCAGAACGCAAGGGCAAGCGGTTCCATCTTGAAATGCGTGCCCAAATAGGAAAGAAAGACGCCGGTGGTGGACCAGAAAGCCACGGCTGCGATCGCTGTGCTATATCCTATGGCATTACGTGACATCGCCCTCAAATGCCCCTCAGACCGGAATCAAACAAACGTTTTTCGCGTTTAGCGGACGAATTGTACGCCGATAGGGAACGTTTGCGGGAAAAAAGTTCCCGGGAGCGGTGAATGGGTGAATAGGTGAATCGAAAAGACCGCTTTTTTCCCATTCGCCGCTTCACCCATTTACCGATTTCCGATCTTAAAATGGAGGAGGGAGGGTGATGGCAAAACCGTAAAAAACACGGCACTGACTTCTGGCGGGGAAATTCGGGTCAAACATACCTGGGCCGGTCTTTGGTTTTTTCATAGAATTGCTCGATGCCGATTTTCTGTATTTTCTCGTTGATTGAGACCCACACTTTATGGAGCGGTTCGTCGAAACTGGTTTTGCTACAGGGGAAGTCCTCGCATTGGAAACAATAATCCATTTGTTTTTCCTGGTGGCATCTGCGAATCCCGCACTCCTTAAAGAGCTTGCATTGCTCGTTGCGGCATCCCCTGCAGTTCTCTGAAGCGAAGAAGTCGAGCATTTCCTTGAAATCGGGGTACTTTTTGAAAATGGGATTGCCCATCATCGCTTCAAACCTTGCGGCATAAGGGTCGAAGTTTCCCAATTTTTCTTTGAGCTTGAGGCTGTACCTGCGGATGTCTCCATCTACATGGGCAAAACATTTCTCACAGCTCAGTCCGCAGGGAGCGAGTCCATCTTTGATTTTTTCGTATTCCATGAATCGTCTCCTTTCTTTGAATGAGAAAGTGTTGGACCGGACTATAGCGGTTGAATTCGAGATGCGGAAGTGGCATAAACGCCATCATAGAGGGCGATATCGGCATTCCGCCGCTTATCTCGATCGAGGTGAAAAAGAGATGATCCAAGAGTGTGAATCGGTACGGAAGGTCACCATTCTGGGAGTGTATAATTCCATGGCCACCACGATTTTCGGACCCATGGATATATTCAACCAGGCGGGAAGGCTTTGGAACCGTGTGAGCAAATCCGCTCCGACTCCTTTTTTTGACGTTGCGATTGCTTCGGCCGACGGACAACCGATCCAGTGCCTGAACAAAGTCCAAATTCAACCCCACTGCAGTATTGCGTCCATCGACAGGACCGACCTGCTTGTGATTGCATCGGCCACTTACATAGAAGAAATTCTAGAGAAAAACCCCGGACTGGTTTCCTGGATTCGCCGGCAGTACGAGCAGGGCGCCCATGTGGCCAGTATTTGTACGGGAGTGTTTCTATTGGCGGAAACCGGTTTGCTGGACGGAAAATCAGCGACTCTGCACTGGGGTTTTACAGAAGTGTTTCGGCGAAGATATCCCCGGGTGAGTCTGAAGCAGGACCGGATGTTCCTCGATCAGGGCCGCCTCTACTGTTCGGCAGGGGCAAACGCCGGAATGGATCTGTCGCTTTACCTGGTGGAAAAGTTCTGCGGCCGGCAAACTGCGGTACAATCCGCCAAGACGATGGTCCTCGACCTGGGACGCGAGATACAGACCCCTTACAGCTGTCGTTTCTTTTTCGACGATCATGGGGACGCGGTTGTACAAAGGGTTCAGAAGTGGATCGAGGACCATTGCATGCACAATATCGACTACGACCGATTGGCCAAAAGATTCCGAATGAGCCGCCGTTCCTTTGAGCGCCGGTTTAAACAAAACACGGGAGTGACTCCGCTCAATTACGTGCAGCATTTACGGGTCGAAGCCGCCAAGCGCCTGCTGGAGGAGGGCAGCTGGACTTTCAATGAAATCACCTACAAGGTTGGGTATGAGGATGTTCCCTTCTTCAGGAAGGTCTTTACCCGATTGACAGGCCTGCGGCCGAAAGAATATCAGCAGCGGTTTACAGGGTATTCAACCGAGGCTCGTGAGGAAAGCAGATGATTGATCGCAGAAACGGCGGGGTCTCCCTCCCTGACTTAACAAGGATTGATGGTTTGCCGCAAGTAAGAATACCCGCAAAGCCTGCGCAAACGTCGCCGGCTTTTTCGCCGACTGGTGCGGAGGGCCGCCAAAGGTGAGGGAACTGATAGCGCAGCTTGAACGAGCGGGGGTGCGATTATGCCAATAAAATGCAGCAGGTCGCCTGAGCCATCCGCTTTGGCATGAGGCGTTCGTTGCCCGCTTCCCATCACTGCCTGAGGGATGCGTGACAGAAACAAAGCAGGGTGCCGCGGAAGTGCCGGGATAAACCGGCGCCGAGTCATGCGCGGGTAGCCGCGAGGCTGCATGAGAAGCCGTTGACAGGGGAAAGAGCGGGCCGGCCATTGAGCGATTTCGATACTCTCATTTTGCCCATTAGAAATGAGCCGCCCTGAAGCAGACATGATGCCGTAATTTCCTTTTTCGAGGGCTGATCCCGCCTTCACATCCCGAATGCTCAACTCCCTTTTTTTTGCAAAGCTCTGCAGAGCGGCTTATAATCCGGCTTGGAAGCAATTAGATGAGGTTGCGATCCTGACAGGCAAGTCCGGTCCGGGTACTCTCCTCCGGCGACTTAGGTCTTGAAATATGAGCCCCACCATTTTCAGATACAAAGAATTTCGATTCCATTTCTTTTCCCGGGAAGAGATGCGTCTTCACGTTCATGTCAGCAGTGGTCGAGGCGAAGCGAAATTCTGGGTTGAACCGGAAATCGCGCTTGCGAGGAGTTTTGGTTTTACTGAACCGGAGCTGCGGCTTTTGCACCAGGTTATCGAGGAGCATATTGATGAAATCAAAACAGCTTGGGTCTCTCATTTCGGAAGTTGAAGTCACCAATATCTCGAAACACGGCTTTTGGGTACTAGTCGGCGAAGAGGAACTTTTCCTTCCGTTTCAGGATTTCCCCTGGTTCGAAGCGGCCTCGGTATCCGCCATACTCAATGTCATGTTGCAGGGACCACAGCACCTCTATTGGCCTGATCTCGATATAGATCTGACGGTCGAATCGATAAAGCATCCGGAGAAGTATCCTCTCATATCAAAACTGATGCCGAACATGTCCGTCGAACATGCGTGAAAACCGCGGCCAAATTGAGATGCGCGGTCAATCACTTTGTGTCGTTGGATCTAATGGAGCAGTCCATGATAATCGGACCAAACGATCTCTGTCCGTGCGGCAGTGGAAAAGAATTTCAACATTGCTGCGCAAATAAGCTGAGTGCCGATGTCCATCGGGCCAAGCTTGACGATGCAATGGGCGAAATCAGGGCACTGCTCGAGGGGCGGAGCTTTTCCTCACTGGAAGAAGCCAACGCATTCTTGAGTGCGTATACGCAAGAACGTAACAGGGCGCCCAGGGATAACTTCGATGGCCTCTCCTCGGAACAGATGCATCGTTTTCTGCATTTCCCCTTCGACACACCCGATCTTGCAAGTTTCCCGCCCCGTCTTGATATTACCCCCGAGGCCCCGATCCTTAAACTCTTTAGCCTGTTGATTGAAGCGCTTGGCGATCAGGGGGTAAAGTCGACCTCCACTGGCAATCTCCCGCGTAATTTGTGCAGGGACATAGCCATGGCATATAGGGGAGAGGAGAAATACAGGGAAATCTACCGTTCTGGGGAACTGCGCTCTGAACCCGAATTCTTCGACCTGCACGTTACCCGCCTGGTCTCCGGATTGAGCAAATTTATCAGGAAGTACAAGGGAAAGTTTATCGTAAGCGGTGAGTGTCGGAAACTTATGAACAAACAGGGGCTTGCCGGTATTTACCCAAAGCTTTTCCGGGATTTTGCCACCAGCTACAACTGGGCTTTTAGGGACCGCTGGCAGCCGGTCCCGTTAATCCAGCAATCCTTTCTGTTTAGCCTTTATCTGCTTAAAAGACATGGGACGGAATGGCAATCGAACCGATACTATGAGGACTGGTTCCTCCGCGCCTTCCCGTCGGTGCTGCAAGAGGTTTCGCCTGTTGGGGAGTACTTTTCGCCCGAAAAGATTCTCCGTAGCTGCTATTCTCTTCGTTGCCTCGATAGCTTTGCCGGCTTTCTCGGATTGGTGGAGATTCAACGCGACTCCGACAAACGATATGGCGATTTTCGTCTGAAGAGGCTCCCGCTTCTCGATCATGTGGTCCGCTTTCATATGTGAGGAAACAGATGGCCAAGAGAAAGAAAACGGCTGATCCCCTGAACGACTTGTTGGGGGCGGCCAAACCGGAGATATTGAAGAACTTGGTCGTCCACCTTTCGCATTTTAGCCCCGAGATGCGCCGTGAGTGCTTCGATTACCTGAAGCAGCACGTCAAGCTCACCGCCGAACAGGAAATCAGCTCCGAAGGCGAGATAGTCATGGCGCTATGGTGGGAGTTGTATCCTGACTTCGAAGACATGGATACCTATGGCGGCGGTGACGAGGACACTGAGTATCACGTGGTCGGCCTCATTGACGATATCAGGAAAAAGCTTGCGAGCACAAAGGTGGACGAAGAGACTCGCCGCGAGTTGCTCGAGCAAGTGATCCCGTTTATCAAGAGCGGTAACGCCGGTCTCGACGACCCACTTTATGATCTTGCTCATGCCACCTGCTACAGCGATGAGGACTGGCGGAGCCTTGCGGCCGAACTGGAAGCCATGAACAAGGACTGGCCGACCGACCATGCCAGGCGGATATACCGGAAGCTGGGGGACAGAGATAAATACTTGAAACTGCGCGGGAAAAAGTTGGTGTACGGTATGGATTACTACGATCTGGTCAATTTCTACTGGGACGAGGGAAACTGTAAGGAAGCGATCGCAGTCGCTGAGGAAGGGAGGAAAAAAGGACAGGGGCGCATGGACGAGTTGCGCAAATTTCTATCGGAAAGGGCACTTGAAGGCGGAGATCGGAAGCGGTATCTGACACTTCAGTTTGAACAGACGAGCGATGACCTCACTTTGGACAGTTACAAAGCTTTCCAAAAAATATGCACGACCGAAGAATGGAATGAGCGTGAGCCCGAATTAATGGGGCGACTCGATGGCGCCTGGAAGTCGGAACGCCTGAAGATTCTGATGCACCGCAAAGAATACGAAAAGGCTTTGGCGGTGCTGCTCAAGGAGAACTATCCGATCAAGACATGGGATTCGGGCGATGAAATGAAAATAGCGAAGCAACTGGAGGGCCGATATCCCGAACAGGTCCTATCCTATTATCTGTCCGGCCTTCGCAACCTGAATAGAAACGGAAACCGAAAAGAATATTCTCAACGGGCTGGGGTGATGCTCAAGGTGCGGCGGATTTTGGTGGATATTTTGAAAGACGAGAATCGCTGGAAGACCTTTGCCGGCAAAGTTAAGAGGGACAACATACGGCGGCCGGCTTTGCAGGAGGAGTTTGCTGAGATGATTCCGGGGTGGCGGGATTTGGGGTGAAAGGGGCCTGGCTTTCTGGCTGCGAAACAGGGTCTGGCCAAGCGGAAGTGGCGATAGGTGCTGCTGCATCAAGGGTGCAGTCGCCTTGACGCTCAAATGTACTCCCCCTCTGCTCCACCCCTGCTCGGGAGTTGCCCGGGGCACACGATATTACCGACCCACGTCACGCCTCCCACATGATCGCTGGTTTTCTTCACGCAAATCCACTACGATCATTATTCCCTGCCGGTTATCCGATCTGAACCGGCACAAGCGGAATAGCCCGCAAAACAGGGGCAAAATCGGGACGCCCGATCAATAATTCCGGGCACTTACCGGGGTATGCATCCGAGTAATGCTAATGATGTCGGTTATTTGATTTAGTCAGACAAATGCCGAAGTCACTCAACTGGCGAAGGGCCTGGCGATTGAGGCGCCTGGCGACTTACCTCGAGTCTGTCGACAAGCACGAGGAGCTGAAAAACCTGACAAAAGAGCGTGGTGTCACGGAGAAAGCTCTATCCCGAAGCTACCGTGAAGTCGTGGTAAAACGATCGTGGATTAGGCTCGCGGAGAACGCTTCGCCCAGCGTCCGGGCCGCCCTGCAGGCATACCTTGGCGCTATAAGGAAGATTGGGAAAGGGACCGGGAAGGGCGCAGCAGTACATCGATACAACGCGCGGGCCGCGGCCTCCCAGGCCAGTCCGGCAATACCCTGCTGGATTATGGCCCACTACCGGGTGTCTGAGTCGTTGCCTCCCGAACTGGGCTGCTTCGATCTGGTCATAATCGATGAAGCTTCGCAGTCCGACATGACCGCGCTCCCTGCACTGCTGCGGGCGAAGAAGCTTCTTATTGTCGGAGACGACAAGCAGGTTTCGCCTGAAGGAGTTGGGCTTGCCATACAGCAGGTTCAAAACCTCATGAACAGTTTCCTCCAAACCCAGGTTGGAATCTTCAGGCCACTGATGTCGCCGCTCAACTCCATCTACGACCTTTTCAGTGTTGTGTTCGCCAGGAGCGCCGTGATGTTGAGGGAGCATTTCAGGTCTGTCGGCGCGATCATCGAGTACTCGAAACGCGAGTTCTATAATCATGAACTCCGTCCCTTACGCCTCCCGAAAGCCTCCGAGCGCCTCGATCCGCCCCTGGTCGACATACTGGTAAAAGACGGATATCGAAATGGGGATGTGAATATCCCCGAGGCACGTTTCATAGTTGGTGAAATCAAGGCAATAGCGGCCGATCCGAAAATGGCTGGCCGGTCTATTGGCGTGGTGTCTCTTTTGGCAGATAAACAGGCGCTTGAGATTTGGCAGCGCCTTACGGAAGAACTCGGCCCCGAACTCATGGAGCGTCATCGCATAACCTGCGGCGATGCGCGAACCTTTCAGGGCAAAGAGCGCGATATCATGTTTCTTTCCATGGTGTCCGCACCCAACGAAAGTACGATCACGCCGCTTGCCCGCGATACTTTCTATCAGCGGTTCAACGTTGCAGCTTCACGGGCAAGGGACCGGATGTACCTGGTACGATCTGTGGAAGCGAACCAATTACGATCGGCAGACGCGTTGCGCCGGGGTCTCATCGCCCATTTCAACGCTCCCTTCGCGCAGGACGAGAAGCGTGTCGAGGACCTGCGGGAACGCTGCGAGTCGCCTTTCGAATGCGAGTTGTACGACGAACTCACGAAACGAGGCTACAAGGTGACACCCCAGGTGAGGATCGGTCACTATCGTATCGACCTGGTCGTGGAGGGCCACAATGACGCTCGTCTGGCGGTCGAATGCGATGGGGACCGATATCACGGTCCTGACAAGTGGGCCGAGGATCTCGAGCGCCAGCGGATCCTGGAACGCGCGGGGTGGGTTTTCTGGCGCTGTTTTGCCTCGACATTCATCCGTAAACGGAAGGCCACATTGGACGATCTGTTCAATACACTGACAGAACAAGGTATTACGCCGATCGGAGCCGATACCGCCCCCAGGAGTGTCCACACCGAACATCGTGTAGTCTCAGCTTCGATGCCTTCGGTCGAAACGCCCGAAGAGGTGTATTCCGGCGATACATTGGAAACCGACCCAGAGCACTTTTCCGAAGAACCGCAATCGGGCTACACTCTGGAGATGCAAGATAATGTGAGCACCCAGGCGAAACTTCCGATGGGAAGCGGGGAGTCAGCCGGGCTACACCAGGCGCCGCAGGCTCCTAAAACCTGTTCTAAGGCTCAAATGCTGCCAGGACGGACATCGAAAAGCGAGCGAAGAGTTCCCGAAGCTCCAGAGGTTTTACCTCCAGCCCAAACCCTCAATACCGGCCAGGTGACAGACCCATTTGCCGAAACGCTCTTTTCTTTTGTGCCCGATGACCTTCAGCTTTGCCCGGCTTGCCACACGAAAATGGCTCTGCTTGTCGGGATATACGGACCCTATCTCAAATGCATTGAGTGTGGAGCGAAGGGACATATCCCCTATTCCGCTCTTGTCGAGACCGTTTCCAGACTCCAGCCTGCTTGTGAGAAATGTGGGCGCCCGATGCGCGCCGTCCAGTTTCGCGGGAGGAGTTTCCCCGGCTGCTCGGGTTGTCCGGACTGCAGGCACACAGAGTCATGGAAAGTACTGGCGATGCGTTTAAGAAGTGCTTAAAAAATTAGCAAGTGAGCCATGGTGGCGAGATAATGTCCCCTGTTTTGACGGGAATTGTACCTGAATATGGTATCGACGAGTCCCCGATGCAGTCTGCCGAAGGTTTGCGCATAGAATTTACTGACCCAGCGGTAGTACTTCTCCATGCTCTTCATGTTCTGGGGAAAAAGAATATGGATAAGTTCCTCGATTAGCCGGTCTGCGCGTTCATCGAAAAAATTGGTTAGATTCGGCGAGGGTCCGCCCGGAAAAGGCTGATATTCCTGCACGAACACATAAGCGCCCGGCAGGGAACGCAGGAATCGAAAACGTTCTACGTCTTCGGCAAGAGTCGTGTTAAACCCGTACATACATATAAACTCCACGTTGTCCTTGGCTGTAAAGTCAAATAGTTCGTATTTCGACCGCGCTTCCTCCAAGTTGCGATCATCGTTTAAACTGAAATGGTAAACGCGGCGCGTGAATCTGACATTAGAGCAGTGCACCCGCTTGAGCAGCCGGGCTTTGTTCCTATTCACCATGCGCAGATCCAGCGACTGGTTGAAATTGACCTCAATGGGGCGAACGGCCATTTCTTCGAGGAAATCAACCGCATTGGGGTGGGCGAGGATGTTGTCGTCCAGGAGGATAAGTTTACCTCTGCCGGCCAGCAGTGCATCGAGATTGGAAACCTGGTGGGGCATGCCTTCCTTTGTCGGAACGATGCAAAACGGGCAACGGAAGGGACAGCCTCGGGTTATGAAGCCAATGGCCCGATCTTCCAGTTCGGAATACAGATCGTAGTCAGCAGGAAGACTCTCGATATCTGCCGCGAGACGGGTCGCCGGATCGACTCCGGAACCGCCCACCACGAGCGAATCCCCGTAATAGTTCCGCAATTTGTGGAGGCGGTCTTGCGAGGCTGCACGGGAGAAAACGCAACTCGCGTAAACGCCATCGACCTCGGCCATGAAAGTCTTGTGCCCGGCACGGATAACGTTTCGTCCCTGTTCCTTGAAATATCGGCTGAGTTTCATAAGGGCCAGGTTCGGCAGCCGGCTGTCAACATCCAGGAGCAGAATGGCGCCCCTTGGCACTCGCGTGGAAGGTTTGGCTGACTGCTCCACAAGAGCCGGAATATCGTGTGATTCGGCCCGGAGTCGGCGAGGAAAAAGGTGGCTGGATCGCTCATCCGCAGTGATGAGAAATTGCATATTCGGAAGCAGCCGATCCATCAAGAGTGCCCATAGAGGGAAGGTTTCCCCGGGGCAGATCAGATCCGGGCGGTCGAACAAAATCAGTCCGGCGGTATCCAGCGGTTCACTTGATTTCTGGAAGGCATCGAGCAGGTGACGCGTGGCGTCGATTGCCGGCAGCACCGCGCGTTTTTTCCAGGCGGCCATGTCCCGCCATTGCGATGCGAAGTCGCATTCCCTTGCCATCCAGCATTCGGTATCGATATCAAAATGCTTTTTGAACAGGAGCGAGAGGCGCTTCAACACGGACGTTGCCGCCAGTCGTTTATATTTGACCGCTCGATAGTGAAGCCTGGTCAAAAACTCCACAGGGTCCGTAAGCCGAGCATGATCGTGGAAAAGGGAATAAAAGCGGGTGCGGCGAAAGAAAGGATCACTGAAGTCGAAATCGTCCGTACCGTCATGCCGTTTCGGTTCGGGACCGTAACCCAAAAGAAAAAGGTATGAATCGCCCAGCCCGGTTTTCGCTTTCCGGATGGGGAGTTTGGAATGGAGATGATGACATTCTTTGCTGTTCAAGTGTCTAACGGCTTCCTCACAAGGGTCCGCTCGGGGAAATACCCGGGTACCGAAGCCCAAAAGCGCCCCCGGCGCCGCTGTTTCGTATGGGGGATGGAGCGCCAGGATGCATTCCATCTGCAACTGAGCCTCGAGGTCAAAACAAAGCTGCTCCAAGGGGAACTCTATGCGGGTAACAAGGCGAGTGCCGCCACAAGCCGTTGCGATCAGGCGCAGCAGCTCCCTGTTGGATTGGTTCGAGTCGAGGAGGACCCATTTGGAGATCCTGTTATCGTCTTTCTTGAAAGAAACCTCGCCGTTCCGGTTCTCGCGTGCGTTTTCGAAATAGAGATGAAGGAGGTACACAGTAGCTTAACCCTTGAATATTTTAGGCCTTTTCAGTCTCAGAGAATTTTTCGATCACGCGGGACTCAGAAACTCTATCTTCGCCGAAGGCAGCCTGTTTCCGATTATTTCAAAATGATCCCTGTCCTCCGTAAATAAAGTTGCTCCAATAGACAGCGCCATGAACGCAATGAAAACGTCATTGAGAAACGCCGCCTTCCGGATCAGTGTGCTGTATTGCCCGGGCAGCTCCGAAAGGAATCGTCCAATGTCGACGTAGTGTTCCCGACGAGTACTGATCACGCGACCGGTTGACACGTACGCGCTAAAGTTTCTGTCCAGAAATCTCTCAGCCTCCCTGGTCTTTGCTCCGGCATATAGTTCCATCAGTACTACGCCGGAAAGATACTTGACCGAGCCCCGCCGCTCAAGCTCCTCTCTGTGCGAGCCGCTTCGAATGTAGGAGATGGAAACATTGGTATCGAACATTGCCTTCATTCAAAAACACTCTCAATGACGTTTCCCGCTTCTCTCATTCTTCTGTGGGCGTTGATAATCTCGTCGTCGATAAGCGCCAGCTCCAGTGCCCTGTTTACCGCCTCTTTTTCCGTGCGCACCCCGAAAATCACACGCAATCTGTCGATATACTCCTGGTTCATCTCCATTGTCTTCTTCACCATCTCGGCCATGATTTTTTCCCTTAATTGCAGCCATATATTTTTTAGTATTATATGGCTTGGATGTAAGCGTCCAGCCAACAACACCTTCCCATCGCAACTGACCTCGGGCATGATGG
>JBMFWU010000049.1:0-33834 GCA_049964955.1 Syntrophobacteraceae bacterium | reverse complement strand
TTTGCGAACCGGACCAGTCGCGAAAAGCCCGATTATGCCATCTTCAACCAAATAGTTGTACAAAAACCGGAAAATTTTGATCCTGACCGTTACGACGCAGGCCGAACATACAGCTCCGCAAACTCGATTACCGGAGGATCGAGTTCACAAAAGCCGGACGGCGATTCGGCGATAAAACCGCACAAATCGCTTCGGGAGGCGCCCCCTTCCTCAACTGGACAAGGGACCACCCGCCTGGCAGACAGTGAAAACCGGCCTCTCGAAATCTTGGATCGACGGCGGAAATCTTCGCCTCTTTACGGCAACCCCGAACAACCGCCCTCCACTTCCACTATCGAGACGGTCCTCACCTGGCAACTACAACCAAACAAAAGTCGTAAAGGATCATTGCCTGCCGTTAATTGATTCCACAAACCAAACCCGTAAAATTTGCTTCACGCGTAAAGATGCCCGGTCGGTAGGCCCCTCTCGGCCACTCAACTGAACACCACTTCCTGGACCATCGACACGAATCTGCTGTTGTGTGATTGTAATTCTGATTGACTTGCCCCTCAGTTATCGAAGGCGAGAAGACGCCCGGCCTGACAGTTTCGAAAGGCCCCCACGCCCGAAACTCGCGTACGCCAAACCTGCCAATCCCCCCCCGGATGGCTTGTTAATTACTATTCTCCACCTTTTTAGTCAATTATAATTTTTGTCGCCCCAATCGGATGAGAGGATCTTTTACCTCTTTTGTCCGCCGGTTAGACGCGATAGGAGAATCTTTCCCAGTTTCCGTCTTTTGGCACTTTTCGTCTTCCAAGCGTTTACTACCGCCGGCTCCCCTTATGCGGCCCGAGGGCGGCAAAGGGCCGCAAAGGAACCAAAAAAATGGGCGACTTTTTCAAATTGCTCTGCAAAACTACTGTGTTTACATTATTTTTGAGATGAACAGTTTAGCCGGACCCGAAATAAAAGCATGCCGCCGCTGTGATGATTGCGGTATAAGAGCCGATGTCAAATCGGACAACGAAGAGGTATGCATTCTGCAATGCTCCATTTGCAGAAAGGAATATCCCTTCTACAAATCTCCCAGGGAAGAGAGAATCATGCGCGCAAAGATAGAGAAAGAAAACGCACGCCCCGAATACGACATCGTCATCATCGGGGGCGGTCCGGGGGGGCTGTCGGCGGGAATTTACGCCATGAGGGCCGCAATGAAAACCATACTTGTGGAAAAGGGGATGCCGGGCGGCCAGATGGCGATCAACAAGGGCGTCGAGAATTATCCCGGGTTTATGGATATCAACGGCTTCGATCTCTCGGACAAATTTTTACAGCATGCGAAAGCCTACGGGCTTGAAATCCTGCAGGAAGAAGCAATCGCCGTAGAACCGGGCATCTCCCATCACGAGGTCAGACTCGCCAACGGTCGAACGCTTCGCTCCTACGCCGTGATTTTATCGCCGGGAGGGGTATCGCGCACCCTGGGAGTTCCCGGCGAAATAGAAAACCTCGGGCGCGGTGTGTCCTACTGCGCCACGTGCGACGGCTTCTTTTTCAGCGGGAAGCCCGTGGCTGTGGTAGGCGGCGGCGATACCGCTCTGGAGGAGGCCATCTACCTGTCCAAAATCAGCAGCGAAGTCCATCTCATCCACCGCCGGAGCGAATTTCGAGCCGGCAGAATTTTACAGCAGCGGTTGGCTATGGAGCCCAAAATCCGGGTGAGCATGAATACGGTGGTGACCAACATCCTCTCCAACGGCAGCGGGGTCCATTCGATCGCGTTGAGAGACGGCAGGGGCGAGGAAAGCGAACTGCACGTCGAGGGGATTTTTATTTTCGTCGGCTTTACGCCAAACGGGCGACTTGTACCTGCCGGCATCACGATGGACCGGCATGGCTATGTGGTAACCGACGAAAAGTGCGAATCGAACATACCCGGCATTTTCGTGGTAGGAGATTTGAGGAAAAAATATGCCAACCAGATCGTGATTGCCGCCTCTGACGGGTGTATCGCCGCCCTGGCCGCGGCAAGGACCGTTGAATTGAGACAGTCCGGGCTGGAGGCTGAAGAGTTAAATTAAAATTAATCTCCGTTATGCGCTTTTCTTTCCGGGCAAAAGCGCCCGAAAAAGATGCTTCACCTGCGAAAACCCCATCTTGCGACGAAGCATGCCGAGTTGATCCTGGAGGGGGATTTTTTTCGGGCAGGTGTCTTCGCAGCCAAGAAGCCCCAGGCAGCCGAATATTCCGTCCTCGTTTCCAACCACTTCAAAATATTCGTCGTTTTTTCGCTCATCACGCGGGTCGATCATGAACCGGGTGATCCGATTGAAGGCAGTAGCCCCCATGAAGTTTTCCGGAACCATATTGGCTTTTCCGCAGGCGGCGACGCAGCAGCCACACTCGATACACCGCTCCAGCTCATAGATCTGTTCGGCGAGCGCATTGTCCATCCGCTCTTCTTCCTCGTCCGCCCGGAAATGTTTACTGGTGTGTATCCACGACTGCACCTTCTCGTTCATCCCGCGAAACCAGGTCCCGGTATCCACCGAGAGGTCCCCGATAAGCTTGAATACGGGCATCGGCATGAGAGTGATGTCTTCGGGCAAATCCTTGGTCTTGGTATGGCACGCGAGATCGGGGCGTCCGTTTATCAACATGGCGCACGAGCCGCAAATACCGGCCCTGCACATGAAGTCGAACTGGAGGGTGGGGTCTTGCTCCTCTCTCAGGCGGTTCAAGGCGATGAAAAGCGTCATCGCCTCGGTTTCCTCCAAAGAGTAGGCATCCATGTGGGGGACGGAAGCCGGATTTTCGGGATTATATCGGAAAATATGGAACTTCAGGGTCCTTGCCATCCAAACACCCCCTGCTCGCTCTAATTGGTTTCAGGCTTTGGAGCACAAATTTCGGGGTCAAGCGTACAGATGATCTTTGTCGATCCGTAGCCTCTTTCCCCGGGCGGCATCTCCCAGAGCTTCGATGGTTTTTCATACTCGAGAGAAGGAAGAGTGTCCCCCTCATTTTTCCAGTAGGCGAGCGTCCGTTTGAGCCAGTCCCGGTCGTTTCGCTCCGGGAAATCTTCACGCGCGTGCGCCCCCCGGCTCTCCGTACGCATGAGAGCGCCGTAAGCGATGCAAAGGGCAAGGCGCGCCATTCCGGGCATGCGCAGGGCCGCCCCCAGTTCGGGGTTGGCGCCGTAGACCGACCTGGAGCGAAGGCCGATTCTTTTCGACCGTTCATAGATGACCTGGAGTTTTTCGACCGCTCCCTGCAAATCCGCCTGGTTGCGGAAAATCCCCACCTGGTCCATCAAAACATCCCCCATCGCCGCCCGAAGCTCATAGACGTTTTCTTTCCCACCGCCGCGCACCAGGCCCTCTATTCGCTCCTGCTCCTTCTTTACAGTCTGCCGAACGATCGAGGTTTTGAAATCCCCCGAACTCCCCAGCAGAAATTCCACTATCTTTTCCCCGACGATTCTTCCGGCCACGATTGTTTCGGCGAGCGAATTGCCCCCCAGGCGATTGAATCCGTGCAGGTCCCAGCATGCGGCCTCACCCGCCGCATAGAGCCCCTTGAGGCCGTAAGCGGCCCCGTCTTTATCCGTGCGCACCCCCCCCATACTGTAGTGCTGCGCGGGGCGGACCGGGATCAGCTGCGTTATCGGGTCGCGGTCTAAAAACTCGTTGCAGATTTCCTCGACTTCCCTCAGTTTGGTCTTGATGTGGTGCGCCCCCAAATGACGAATGTCGAGCCACAGGTGCGGTCCGTACGAACTCGGGACCCCCTCGCCGATCCGGATATGATGCGTCATCCAGCGAGAGACGACGTCCCGTGAAGCAAGCTCTTGTTTGGCCGGTTCGTAAATATTCATGAACCGCTCTTCATTAACATCTTTGAGCGTCCCACCATCGCCGCGACAGCCCTCGGTCACCAGGATGTTCGTGGGCACTATTCCCGTAGGGTGGAATTGCACGGCCTCGGGGTTACCGATGGGAACCAGGCCCGTATCGAGCGAGATTGCCGCCCCGTCGCCCCAGTTGATCACCGCGTTAGTGCTCTCGCGGTAGAGCTTGCCGTAGCCGCCTGTTGCAATCAAGGTGGCCTTTCCCAGATAGGCCCTGAGTTTACCGGTCTTGAGGCACCGGGCCACAACCCCCATGCAGGTCGTACCGTCGTGGATGAGCGAAAGCGCCTCCACCCGGTCGTGCACCGTTACCCCCAGACGAACGACCTCATTATCCATCGTGTACAAAAGCGTATGACCGGTGCCGTCGGAGGTGTAGCAGGTCCTCCACTTGGCCGTCCCGCCGAAATCACGGGCAGTGATGGCTCCGGACTTCTCGGCCTTCTCGATCTTTTCGTATTGTTTTCCGGCCTTATAATAGATCCCTTTTCCCGGAACCACCCTGTTCCAGGGGATTCCCCAGTAGGCCATCTCGCGCACGGCAATCGGGGCTGTTTCCGCGAATAGACGCGCCACTTCCTGGTCGCAACCCCAATCGGAGCCTTTGACCGTATCGGCAAAGTGCAGGTCGGGACAGTCCCCTTCACCCATGCAGCAGTTGCCGAGCGAAGCCTGCATTCCGCCCTGCGCGGCTGAGGAGTGGGACCGTCTCGGAGGCACGATGCTGAGGCAAATGGTATCGAATCCCGCAGCGGCGGCGGCCACCGCCACGCGCTCCCCCGCAAGACCGGCGCCCACGCACAGCAGATCGGTATGGAAAGTATCCACTTTTCGGGCTCCTTACGCTTTGGTCAGCACCAGGAAGGTAAAAAGGCTCAAAAGACCGATCCCGATCATGGTAAGGGTCAGCCTGTTTTCAAACCCGTGCATGGCCACACGGTCGGCCCTTTTGATAAATCCCCACTTGACTCCGATCCTGTAGACTCCAATCCCGACGTGAAGCTCTATCATCGGCAGGAGCACCAGGTAGAAAGCGAGCCACCATCCGCCCTGAATCCTTGCAGCGCTCTTGGCGGCCCGTATCGGAAGCGCGGTGAGCACCGTCCACATGTGGATCGAGCCCATTATGAGGATGATGAATGCCGTTGCCGCCTGGATCACCCAGAGCCAGGTATCCAGGTGGTGGAACCGCACGCTGTGCTTCCAGATGGCCTTCTGCTCCCTTGCGCGAAAGGGGAGCTTGCGCGCTGCAAAAACAAAATGGGCAAGCATGATGCAGGCGATCACCGGCCCGCCGATCTGCGCCATGTAGGTGGCTTCGAAGAAGCGGGCGATCGCATTCAACACCCTGCCCCCTCCCAGATCGAGATTGATGCTCGCAACCAGAATCATGTGCGCCCACATGAACGTGACCAGCACGACCCCTGTGAGCATCTGGAAAAGGTCCAGATATGCCTCGGTTCGAACGGGTCCAACCCGCGGAGTCGCCTCATCAGCCATCATCATCGTTAAACTCCTTCACACGAAAAGCAAACCTCAGTCGGTCCATTCCATCATGTGGGAGGTATCGATCTTGACCTCCGTTACCCCGGGGACCCCGCCGGCAATCTTTTCCATCTCCGCTATTTTCTCTGGCTGCTTCATCATCTTGGCCCCCGCGCCCAGATACGCCACACCGCCCCGCACCTTTACCGGAATGTCGGGTTTAAGCTCCAGAAGCGCGGTTCGCACCTCTGCAGAAAGCACCAGGTCATCCATCGCCTGTCGGCTCTCCGGGGTGGTCCGGAACGTATCGAGTTTGGCCGTGGTGCAGATGATATCCACGACATCATCGACGCTCATGCTGCGCACGGTAACCACCAGATCGTATAACAGCGGATCGGCAGTATCGATTCCGTAGAGGTGCTGACTCCACTTGCTTCTGGCGCTATCGTCCCTTTTGATGCGCGAAAGCGCGCTCTCATACGAAATGTTTTCACTTTCCATGAGATACCGGATACGATCCTGCACATCGGCAATTATCCGTACCTTTAAAACGTGGGGGACATCTTTGACATAAAAATGGCCGGCCAGGCCGTGATATACCACGTTGTCACCGTGCAGGCTCTTCAACAGGGCCGTTTGGAAGTAGGCAATGAACTTTTCCTTGCCGTAGGAAAATTTTTCGAAAATGGAAGGGGCGTCATGAACTGCCTTCATAAGCCGGAACTCCGGGATATTGAACTCCTTTGAGGCTTCCAGTATCACCTCGCGGGCAATACACTTGTACCCCAGCTTCTCGGCTACCTTCTCAGCCACCTCTTTACCGCGGCTGTATGATCCTCTCGAAATGGTAATGATCGCCATCGCATCTACTCCTTGGTTAAGCCACCAGATTCAACGCAACGATAGGAGGTCGTCCACAGGGGAGGAGCCCCGCCATAGGGTTACCAATTTCACCACAAATAATACGGGGATCGATGCAAGATGTCCAGTCAAGATGAGGCGGTGGACGGTGAGATTGCAGCACTGCCACTTCTGTAACGCCATGGCTCCGCCGCCAAAGGCAGCGGCGCTCCCGGCTAGGCCATCTCGTCCGCGGCGACACGCCGCCCGCCGCCGCCAAAGGCAGCGGCGCTTCGGCTTGGCACTCCGTCAGCGGCAACATGCCGCTACATGAGGCTGAAGATCGAGTTGCCGGCAAGGGACATAAAGTAGGCCGGAAATATTCCCATGATAAGCACAGCCGTTGTGGCCGCGAAGAGGGCAATAACTATGCCGGGAGAGACGGCTGTAAGGGCGATTGCATTTTCAGTCGGCTGGGGCTGAAAATACATGACCACCACTACACGCAGATAATAGTAGATCGAGACAACGCTGTTTACGCCCGCGGCCACGACCAGCCAAACATAACCGGACCGCAGCGCCTGGGTGAACAGGTAGAATTTTCCCATGAATCCGCCGGTGGGCGGAAGGCCGGCAAGCGAGAACAGGAATATCGACATGACGAGTCCCAGCGCAGGGTACTTGAAGCCGAGACCGGCAAAGTCGGAGATGCTGCTGCATTCTTCCCCTTTTTTGCTAATAAGGGCTACGACGGCAAACGCCCCGATATTCATGAAGGCGTACACCATCAGGTAGTAGAGCATTCCGGCCTGTGCGAGTCCCGTCCCGGCGACGAACCCGAGCAGAATATATCCGGCATGGGCTATGCTGGAATAGGCCAGCATCCGCTTGACGTTATCCTGCACCAGGGCGATGATGTTTCCAACGGTCATGGTGAGAAACGCCGCGACCCACATGATGTCCACCCAGCTGTGCTGCATGGGCGCAAGGGGAACGAGAATCACACGAATGAGGGCTGCAAAGGCCGCAGCCTTAACCCCGGTCGCCATGTAGCCGGTGATCGAAGTGGGGGCGCCCTCGTAGGTATCCGGCGTCCACATATGGAAAGGGACCATCGAAATCTTGAACCCGATCCCCGCGGTCATCAGGACCAGGCCTGCCACCAGGAATTTGACATGCAGGACCTGCGGGTGAGATTTGATGAATTGGGCAATCTTAATGATATCGAGAGTTCCGGTAGCCCCGTAGATGAAGGCGAACCCGTAGAGAAGAAAGGCAGATCCGAAGGCGCCCATCAGGAAATATTTCAGGGCGGCCTCCCCCGACTTCAGCTGCTGCTTGTGAAATCCGGTGAGAGCGTAGATGGCGATCGACATGGTTTCCAGGGCAACGAAAAGCAGTATCAGGTTTCCAGCAGTCGCCATGAAGATCATGCCCACACCGGCGAAAAGGACCAGCGAGTAATATTCTCCGGACTTTATCTCTTCGAAAAACTTCCCGTAATTAAGCGACACGAGGACTGTCAGCACGATAATGATGCAAATTACGAGAGTAAGGAAGAACGAAAACCCGTCGACCAGCACCATCCCGGCAAACGAGGAGGTGGGGCCGGCGTGGCGACCGAAAAGGAGAACGCAGGCGAGGGCGAGCCCCGACCCCGCAAGAGCCGTGTAGCCGACCGCGGAACCACTGACGAGTTTTTTAAATATCCCCATCACCAAAACGATCAATGCGGTCGCAACCAGAACAATCTGCGGCAGAACAGCCACGTAGTCAGTCGCCGGCAGAATAAATTTCAACGTCTCCATTCGGTTCCTCCAAGGTTAAAACAACCGTCGGCGCGGTTCACCACATCCATTCTCTCGATCATCGGCCGGACGAATTCACGCCGCCGTGAAGCGCTGCATCGGAAGCAACTGCGATCTTGTAGCCCTCCAGGCGCGAAGCGATGGGAGTGGAGTTCTTTTCGGCCTGATACATTTCGTACTTCTGCTGATATTGAGTAAGGAAATATTTCACCGAAGAATCCATTTTATGCAGGAACATGCCCGGAAATATCCCCATGACGAACACCAGAACGGCGATCGGGACCATGGTCGCGATCTCTCGGGCGTTCAAATCGGGCAGTGTGCGGTTGGCTTCTATGGTTACAGGCCCGAACATCACCTTCTGGTACATCCACAACATATACACGACCCCGAGCACCATCCCGCTGACCGCGAAAACACCCCACATCGGATAAGCTCGAAACGCTCCCACAAGGACCATTATCTCGCCCACAAAGCCGTTCGTGCCGGGCACCGCAACGGAGCCGAGGGTTGCGATCATCAAAAAGACTGCAAATACGGGCATGACCTTGGCCAGACCGCCGAAATCGTCCATCATCCTCGTGTGGCGCCGCTCGTAGATCATGCCGACAAGAAGGAAGAGAGCGCCCGTGTTTACCCCATGGCTCAGCATCTGGTAGATGCCGCCCTCTATTCCCTGGATATTCAAGGCGAAAAGCCCCAGCATCACAATCCCGAGATGGCTCACACTCGAGTAGGCAACAAGCTTTTTCATATCCGGCTGCGCCCAGGCCACCAGCGCCCCGTAGATGATTCCGGCAACGGCCAGGAAGGCGATGAGGGGAATGAACTGATGGCTGGCATAGGGAAAAAGCGGCATGGAAAAGCGCAAAAATCCGTATGTACCCATCTTGAGGAGGATGGCCGCAAGGATGACGCTGCCCGCGGTGGGCGCCTCGACGTGTGCATCGGGAAGCCAGGTGTGAAGCGGAAAAATCGGCACCTTGATAGCGAAGGAAAGGCTAAACGCCGCGCAAAGCCACAGTTGGATATGTATCGGGATGTTCAACTTATAGAGTTCGAGCAGGTTGAAGGTGCCCGTTCCTGTCGTTTTGTAGCTGAAATAATAGAGATAAATGATTGCGACGAGCATGAAAATGCTGCCGGCTGCGGTGTAGAGAAAGAATTTTACCGCCGAATAGATCCGCCGTTCTCCGCCCCAAACCCCAATCAGCAGGAACATCGGGATCAGCATTATCTCCCAGAAAACGTAGAAGACGACCAGGTCCAGCGAGACCAGGGCGCCGATCATGGCGGTTTCGAGAAAGAGCATGGCGATGAGGAAATACTTTGTCTTTTGCTTTATATAGGTCCAGGAGCACAGCACGCACAACGGCACGAAAAACGTAGTCAGCATGACGAGCCAGAGGCTTATTCCGTCGATTCCGACGAAATAATTGAGCGACAGGCTCTTGGCCCACGGCACGAATTCGACAAACTGCATGCCGGGTGTGGAGTCATTAAAATACTTGAGGAGCAGAAGAGAGATCAGAAACTCGACAATCGATGCCACAAGGGCGATCTTCCGCAATAACTCATCTTTTTTCCCGTCTCCGCCTCGAAGAAACATGAGCAGGACGGCGCACAGAAGCGGAACGAAAATGAGCGTGCTAAGGATCGGAAAACTGAAATGATTCATCAATTTGCTCCCGCAATATATCAAGAGTCTTAACGCACGTACATGTAATAGGCGATCAGGACGAACACCCCGACGAGAAAAGACACCGCGTAGCGTTGCACGTAACCGCTCTGAGTGGATTTCCACGCCGTTCCGGTCTTCAGGAAAAACGAGGCGGTCGAATTGACCATTCCGTCAATCACCACCACGTCGATTCCTCTCCACAGGAAAAAGCTGAAAGAACGCAACGGGTTGATGAACACCTTCTCGTAGAGTTCATCCACGTACCACTTGTTGAGAAGCAATTGATAGAAAGAAGGGTTCTTTTCGGCGAGAGACTCGGGGATAGACCTCTTCTTCATATACAACATGTAGGCAGCCAGGATACTGCAGAAAACGATGACGGTCGTCACAAGCATGAGCTGATATTCGATTCCATACGAATGATGCGCCGCCACGGGTACGGTTTCCGATACCCTGTGGAGCAGCGACGGCCCACCGGTAGCCTGCAGGAGTTTATCCTTCCCCAGCCCGATAACGGGTTCGAGGAAACGCTCGACAAGATTGTTTCCCCCAAGCGAGGCGGGCACCCCGAGAAATCCTCCGAAAATCGACAGCACTGCCAGGACCATCAGGGGAACGGTCATCGACCTGGGTGCTTCGTGAATATGATGCTGCACCTCCTCGGAGGCCCTGCATTCATTGAAGAAGGTCATGAAGATCAGGCGGAACATGTAGAATGCGGTCATGGCCGCGGCAAGAACGCCGATAAGCCACAGGATGTAGCTGCCCTGCGGACTGCTGTAGGTCTTCCAGAGTATTTCGTCCTTGCTGAAAAATCCTGAAAACCCGGGGAATCCGATGATGGCAAGGGTGCCTATCAACATGGTCGCGAAAGTGATCGGCATCTTTTTCCGCAGCCCACCCATATTCCTCATGTCCTGCTCGCCGCCCATCGCGTGGATCACGCAACCGGAGCACAAGAAGAGAAGGGCCTTGAAAAAGGAGTGGGTCAGCACGTGGAAAAGACCTGCCGTAAAGGCGCCTACGCCAAGCCCCAGGAACATGTAGCCGAGCTGACTGACCGTCGAGTAGGCGAGCACCTTCTTGATGTCGTTTTGGGTAATAGCGATTGTGGCCGCAAGCAGCGCGGTAAGAG
Organism: Syntrophobacteraceae bacterium; assembly: GCA_049964955.1. Classification (GTDB taxonomy): domain Bacteria; phylum Desulfobacterota; class Syntrophobacteria; order Syntrophobacterales; family Syntrophobacteraceae; genus SbD1. The sequence goes on along the minus strand of JBMFWU010000049.1, from coordinate 22,990 downwards.
CGCCAACGATTGCCACCACCTGCATGGCAAAAGGAGACATCGAGTAAAGAACATTGCAGCGTGCAACGAAATAGACGCCGGCCGTAACCATGGTAGCGGCATGGATGAGGGCGCTGACAGGGGTAGGACCGGCCATTGCATCGGGAAGCCAGATATAGAGAGGTATCTGGGCCGATTTGGCGGTGCACCCGAGAAAGAACAACAGACACACGAGAGTGACGAGGTGCGGTGAAAGAAGATGGGCGTTTGCGAATACGTCCGAAAATTTAAGCGACCATACCCCGTGCGCGCCCAGTTTTGTCAGAAGCAGCAGCATGCCGACGGCAAAGAAAAAATCTCCCACCCTGTTAGTGACAAACGCCTTCTTTCCGGCTACCGCATTGGCGATATCCGTAAACCAGAAGGCAATCAGCAGGTAGGAACACAGCCCCACACCTTCCCAGCCCAGAAACATGAGCAGGAAATTGTCGGCCAAAATCAGCGTGATCATTGAAAACATGAACAGGTTGAGATAGGTGAAAAAGCGCGAATAGCTTTCATCGTGTCCCATGTAGCCAATCGAATAGACGTGGATCAAAAACCCGACGCCCGTTACGAACATGCACATGAACATGGACAAAGGATCGATCTGGTAGCCAATATTAATGTGGAAAACTCCGGAAGAAATCCAGGAAAACCACGTAAAATCGTATAACCGCTTATCCGCAGGAAGCCCAAGGAGTTTTACAAACAACGACACTGTCACCAGAAAGGAGAGCCCCACGGCGCCGCAGGCGATCCAGTGCACGAGGCTTTTGTTATTTTTCTGCATCTTGGGGCCCAAAAGGCCGTTAATCAAAACGCCGGCGAGGGGAAAAATCGGGATAAGCCAAACCAGATCAAAATTCATCGCAAGCCTCGATCTACCATTTCAACAGGTTGAATTTGTCAATGTTGATTGTGCCCGTCTTCCGGTACAAAAGGACGAAAATGGCAAGCCCGATTGCAGCCTCGGCGCCCGCCACGGCCATCACGCACATGACCATGAACAGTCCTTCCGCAGATTGATTTGTGCGCGAAAAGGCGACGAAGGCAAGGTTTACGGCGCCCAGCATGATCTCGATGCTCAGGAAGACGACGATGGCGTCCTTGCGGCAGATCACTCCGAGCGCGCCGATGGCGAAAAGAATCGCGGACAGGGCAAGATAGACGCTTTGATAATCGTTCATAGAACCAATCCCTTATATGCTCGGTTTTCTACTCGAATCAGTTTCTTCTCGCCAAATAGACCGCCCCGACCACGGCTGCGGTAAGCAGAACGCTCACCAGTTCAAAAGCGACGATGCCCTGGGTGAAAATGTAGTTTGCAATCAGGTTTACTTCGCCGAACTGAGCCACGGCGTGCGGCCCCATCTCTCCCTTGAGGGCCATGGGACTAAGCCCTGCGCCAAGGGCCAGAAGGCCGAGCATGAGGAGGAAAAAAAGGGCAAAGCGGCCGGTGGGCAAAATCTTCCGGAAATCCTCTTCCCCTGTCGCCCTGAGGTTCAGCATCATGATGGCGTAGATAATGAACATCATGATAGCGCCGGCGTAGACCATCACCTGAAGAATGGCAATGAACTGGCTGTGCAGCAACAGGAATAAAACCGCCAGTGCAAGGCAGTTGCCGACCATCCACAGAGCGCTGTGCACGGTGTTTTTCGAAAGAATTACAAGGAGCGCGCACGCCATCGCCGCGCCACCGCAGATGATGATCGCTAACAGTCCCATTTCTCTCCCATCGCCTTCAATCTCGAGATATCGAACAGAAAGTCCTCACGGCTGTAATCGACGTAGTCGTATGCCCGGGTGAGGCTGATGGCCCCCTTCGGACAGGCTTCCTGACAGAACCCGCAGAACACGCATCGAAGCTCGTTTATGACGAATTGTTCCGGACGCCTGTGGTCGCCTTCCTCTTCGCAGGCGACGACGGTGATCGCCTGGGAGGGGCAAACGGCAGCGCAAAGGCCGCACGCGACACATTTGAGCTCGCCCTTTTCGTCCACGTTGAGCTTGTGAAGGCCGCGCCATCGCGCACTTCTTTTGGTTTCTTCCTCAGGGTACTGAACGGTGATCGGCTTGGTGAAAAAATTTCCCAGCGTAAATCCCAGGCCTTTTAAAAAGGGCTTTACATAGTTACCCTTCTCACCCCTGTTCTTGCTTACGACAATAATTTCTGACTTTTCCATGGCTGCTCCTGATATATCAACCCAGCAGGGCCATCACCACGCCGGTTGCGACAAGATTTGCCAGGGCTACAGGCAGCAGGAATTTCCACTCCAGCTTCATCACCTTGTCGTAGCGCAGGCGGGGAATAGTCGCCCTGATCCAGATACACAGAAAAATGACGATAAATGTTTTAATAAAGAACCACAAGACCCCGGGCAGAAGCGGCCCGTGCCAACCACCCAGGAAAAGCGTAGTAACGAGCGAGGCGAATACGAACATGTGCGTATATTCGGCCAGAAAGAAGAGCGAGAACTTCATGCTGCTGTACTCGATATTGTAGCCGCAGCAAAGCTCGGATTCGGCCTCGGGCATATCGAAGGGAATGCGGTTGAGTTCGGCGATTCCGCTGATGAAGAAGACCAGAAAAGCGACAGGCTCCCGCACGATGTTCCACACGTGATTTTGGGCGGCGACCATATCCACAAGGCTGAAAGACCCGGTCACCATTATGATGCTAAGAACCGCAAAGGCCATCGAAAGCTCATAGCTGATGATCATCGCCGAGGCCCTGAGCCCGCCCATGTAGCCGTACTTGTTTCCCGACGACCAACCGCCCAGAATCGTCCCGTAGGAGCCAATCGTCGAAAACGCGAGGATGAAGAGAATCCCGATCGAAGGGTTGGCCAGCCACAGATCGATTCTTTTGCCGAATATCGTAATCGGGTTTCCGAAAGGAATCACGGCGAGAAGCATGACCGCCACCGAGATGCTTATCACGGGAGCGAGCAGAAAAACCGCTTTATCGGCGTTTTCCGGGACCACTTCCTCCTTGAAAAAATTCTTTACCCCGTCGGCAATCGGTTGAAGCAGCCCGTGCCACCCTACCCGCATGGGTCCGTATCGCAGCTGGAAATGCCCCAGGGCCTTTCTTTCCAGCCAGGTGGTGTAGGTGACGAAAAACATGACTACACCAAAGATCACGAGCAGTTTGATAATGGGAATGATGACCAGATCATTCATCAGTTGCACTCCGTTATGCAGCTTTCTCGATTCTTACAGCGCTTCCCCCGGTTAACGGGAACTTTTCTCATCGGTCTATTTCGCCCAGTACGACATCGAGGCTCCCGATTATCGCTATTGCATCGGCGACCATATGGCCGATCAGCAGGCGGGGCAGCGCGCTGGCAAGATAGAAACAGGAGGAGCGGATTTTTAACCGGTAGGGATGCTCGCTTCCATCGCCTACCAGATAGAACCCCAGTTCCCCCTTTGCCCCTTCCACGGCCGAATAAAGCTCTCCGCTCGGGACCGGGGTGCCTCTCGAATTGATCATGAACCTGCGAATGAGCGCGCTCAGGTCATTTTGCACCTCGGTGAGGCTGGGGTTGGCAAGCCAGGGATTATCGGTAAAGACCGGCCCGGAAGGAAGATTTTCAATGGCCTGGCCGATAATGTTGATCGACTGCTTGAACTCTTCCATGCGCACCAGGTAGCGGTCGTAAATATCGCCGTTTTCCCCGATCGGGACCTGGAAATCGAAATCGTTATAACTGGAATAAGGAGCGGCCTTGCGCACGTCGTAGGCAACGCCCGAGCCTCTGAGGCTGGGGCCGGTCAGGCCATGATTTATCGCTTCTTCGGCCGAAATGACCCCGATGTTCATGGTCCGCGTGGTCCAGATCTTATTTTCGGTCAATAGCTTGTGGTAGCCTTCCAGCGCCTTGGGGAACCATGCGACAAACTTTCTCACCTTTTCGATGAAGTCGTCTGTGGCATCCATGGCCACCCCCCCGATGCGGATGAAAGAGGGGGTCAGCCGGTATCCGGAGATCTCCTCGTTCATGGCCATGATCATTTCCCTGTCCCGAAAGGCGTAGAAGATGACCGTCATGGCGCCGATATCGAGGGCGTGCGTGCCCAACCAGAGGTGATGGCCCATGATCCGCGCAAGCTCGGCCATGATCACCCGCAAATACTGCGCACGTTTGGGCACCTCGATGCCCAGCAGTTTTTCCACCGCGAGACAATACCCGATATTGTTCGCCGATGCGGCCGAGTAGTCGAGCCTGTCGGTAAGCGGCAGTATCTGCTGATAGCTTCTGTTCTCCGCGATTTTCTCGATCCCCCGATGCAGATACCCGATAACGGGGGTGGCATTTACGATAGTTTCCCCATCTAGTTCCAGCATTACCCGCAAAACGCCGTGAGTGGCCGGATGATGGGGCCCCATATTCAGGGTTATGGTTTTACTCTCGTTCATGTTTTCTATGCCTGACTATTTGGCTGCGTGGTCAAAGGTTTAGCAGTAATCCTTCACCGTTTCCGGATCGAAGCGCGTGTCGAAGTCCTTACCCTCGAGTGGAAAATCCTTTCGCAGCGGATGTCCCTCAAAGCCTTCCCACATGAGAATCCGCCGCAGATCGGGATGGCCGGAAAAGCTGATCCCCAAAAGATCGAACACTTCCCTTTCCCCCCAGTTCGCCGAATGCCAGATACCACTGACACTGGGGACCTCCTCGCCTTCGGCAGTTTGCAGTTTGACCGCCAGGCGGGAAAAATCCTCCATGGCCATCAGCAGGTACACCACGTCGAAGCGGGGCATCCTCGGCATGCGGTCGATCCCCACGACATCGGTCAGCATGTCGAAACCAAGCCCCCGCAGCGTTTCCATCACTTCCTGGAAAAATTTTCCGGAAACGGTTATTTCGGCTGTCCCGTGACGGTCGGCCCGCCCGAGTATAGAATCGGGGCATTTTTTGGAGAGAGCGCTCAGTGCTTTTTCAATTTCCATCTCTTATTTTCCTGTCCCCAGTTCCAGCATGCCGGGTTTGAAATCGCTCCGCTGATCCAGTCTCTCGGTCCTGATCTTTTCCTGGATCTTCATCAGGCCTGCGAGAACCGCTTCCGGGCGGGGTGGACATCCGGGAATGTAGACATCGACCGGGATAATCTGGTCGACCCCCTGCACCACCGAATAGCTCTGGAACACTCCACCGCACGAGGCGCACGCCCCCATTGCGATAACCCATTTGGGGTCCGCCATCTGATCATAGATGCGCTTTACCATCACCGACATCTTCTTGGTAAGAGTCCCGGCGATGATGATCAGATCGGATTGTCGCGGAGAGGGACGGAAGACCTCGGAACCGAAACGAGAAATATCGAAATCGGCCAGCGTGCTGGCGATCATCTCCAGCGCGCAGCAGGCAAGACCGAAGGTACAAGGCCAAACGGAATTGCTCCTGCCCCAGTTGACCAGCTTAGTCAGGCTGGTAACCAGCACATTATCGCCAACCAGTTGATTTTCTAATCCCATTCCAAAGCTCCCTTCTTCCAGACATACACGTAGCTGACCAGAAGGATCAGCAGAAAAATCAGCATTTCGATAAGCCCAAAGGCACCCAGTCTGTGGTAGTAGACCGCCCACGGATACAGAAATACGGCTTCGAGGTCGAAGACGAGAAAAAGAAGGGCAATGACGTAAAACTTCACAGGCGTCTGTATAAACTGAGCGCCCTCGCTGGGCAGACCGCACTCGTAGGATTCGGATTTGACCTTAAACGGCCGGGAAGGTCCAAGGATGTGCGAAAGGAAAACGGTGCCCGCGCCAAAAAGCAGGGCCAGGATGATCATGTAGAGAATGGGCAAATACTCAGCCAGCATAGAGGGGCCTCCAAAGTGATCCACTGTTGATGCCGGCCGCGCCCGTTACCGCAAATATCGGGCCGGACTACCGGCCCCCGAACGCGGGGAGGACCGATTCCACCAGGGAAATCTCGCAAAACTCCACATCGGGCGGGCGCGCCGGACTTCGTTTGCAGCCGGACCCGGTTGGATAGGCAACCTCACGTTCTTTTATCCGAAAGATAGGACAAATCAATCATCACGAGCAGCCGAATTAATAAGCCATCAGGCCGGATATGACAACCTTTTTTTCCCCTTTCCGGCGAATTTTTGAACCGGGAAGGCAGCCGCGAAAGATTATGTCCGGGTTTATTCCATTGACAACCGCCGGACCAGTGGTTATCGATCTCTCAGATGTCTTTGCCGATCACCCTGTTCCTGCCTGAAGTGTTCTATCGGGCCTGGCTCTCTGTTTCACGTTTTACAGACGAACCCGTAACGCCTGCTTTCGTCGCACAAAGAGTCCATCGGTCGCCCCCCCCTTGAAGGGAAGTGAGTCATGAGACACAAATGGTCTTATTTGACGCTTCTGTACTTCCTTACTTCGTGCGCAAACCCTCAACAGGCCGCCGTGACGAAACACGTCGAAAATGTCGCCATGGCAACCCCTGCGCACGGCAAAGAAGTGGCTCTTCACATTTACCTCTCCCGCCTGTTCGGGAAAATGCTCTTTACAAGAAAAGACTGCGCCACCATATCAATTCCCTCCGACTCTCTTTTCGAACCTCATTCGTGCGAGGCGAAACCGGCCAAATGGACGGCCCCGATCGATACGGTTGCAGCCATTTGTGCAAAATACCCCCGCGCCAGGGTAACCGTCTCGGCTTACACGGACTGTACCCATTCGGAGGAACAAAACCTCGCCCTATCGGAACTGCAGGCCTGGATGATAAAAAAAGCCCTGGTCGAAAAAGGCATAGCGTCCCGCAAGATCAGGGCCCAAGGATGGGGAGAAGCCAGGCCGGTAGCCTCCAACGCCACTCGGGAGGGCAGGAAAGCCAACCGGCGTGTAACAATTACCTTCTCTTCAGACCAAACGAATCGCCGCATTTCCCCCCTGCAGCCAAGCACCCAATCCGCTTCTGAAGGTTCTTCCCCGCACCGGGACGCAGGTATTGCAGCAACACACACTGTCGTTCATCTCTCCAGGAACCCGAAGCTCCCCAGAGTGGAAGAATAAAGGAAAGACTATTTTTCTACTCGGAACCGCGGTATTGTGGTCCGGCGAGGAGCGGGAAGCAGGAAGAAGCCCGCGCGCCGCCAACCTTTCATGAATGAATGCGGTGTTTTTTTCTTCAGGGATTGTAGATTGACTGCTTCCTTCGACGTTCTTATTGCCGGCGCCGGAATAACCGGTCTGGGGGTCGGGATGACTCTCGCCCGGGACTTTTCGGGCTTGCGGGTGGCGATCCTGGAGAAAGAAGACACGATTGCGGCCCACCAGACCGGCCACAACAGCGGTGTCATTCATTCGGGGCTCTATTACAGGCCCGGGTCGGCCAAAGCTCGCCTGTGCAAAGCAGGCAGGGACGAACTGATTCAGTTTTGCCAGGCGCACGACATCAGACACGAGATATGCGGGAAAGTGGTCATCGCGACACGCGAGGAACAACTGCCTGCACTCGCGGAACTCTTTAGGCGCGGGAGTGAAAACGGCCTTTTCGGCTTGAGCATGCTCTCTTCTGCCGCGGTGCGGGACTTTGAGCCGCATGTGCAGTGCATCGGGGCCATTCACGTACCCTCTACGGGCATCGTAGACTTCCGGGAAGTTGCCCGTGCCTATTCTCGGGTCTTTTCCAGGTGCGGAGGAAAGCTTTTCCTGAAAACGGAGGTCAAAAAGATTGAGAGGCCCGGCTCCAAAACGATCCGGTTTGAAACGAACAACGGCCGGTTCGAAAGCCGGCTTTTTCTCAATTGTGCAGGGCTCTATTCGGATCGGGTCGCGCGACTGTCCGGTACAAATCCTCATTGCATGATCGTTCCCTTTCGCGGCGAGTACTACCGCTTGAGGCGCGAATCCGCTCATCTGGTTAAAAATCTCATCTACCCGGTCCCGGATCCGCGGCTTCCTTTCCTCGGTGTTCATTTTACACGCAGGATCGGCGGGGAAATCGAGGCCGGGCCAAACGCCGTTTTGGCTTTTGCCCGCGAAGGATATACCGCAAGACGCATTTCACTTCGAGACACCTTCGAAACGCTCGCCTACACCGGTTTTCACCGTCTTGTCGCCAAATATTGGCGAACCGGCATCGAGGAGATGGCAAGGTCGTTTTCCAAAAGCCTCTTTACCCAGTCTTTACAGGAGCTGATACCGGCTGTTACCCGAAATTACCTGGAGACCGGCGGAGCAGGCGTGCGTGCGCAGGCTTTGGGAAGTGACGGGAAACTTATCGACGATTTCCTTCCTCGGGAAACAGAAAACGCGATCCATGTTCTGAACGCCCCCTCCCCTGCCGCCACTTCCTCCCTGGCCATTGCGCGCCATATTGCGTCCATGGCGGGAAGGAAGCTCGGCTCTCATTGAACTCAAGTCCCCCTTTGAAAAGGGGGATTCAGGGGGATTTTTACGGCATTCGCCCGCAGCATAAAAGCCCCGGGCAAACCAACGAAGGGATGTGCATGAAACCACGGCGATTCCCCATTTTGTTCGACACCTGGTACGCCTCCCTATCGAGCGCTCTGTTTCTGCCGCCTTCGAGTTCCTATGTGGAAGTCGACACCCTCCAGGTTCGTGTGCAAATGGGCTGGGCGTTTCGAGCTCGTTTTCCAAGAGCCTTCGTCAAGGGGGCAGCAGAAATGGAAAAACGCCCGCTCAGCCGGGGCGTGCACGGATTCGCAGGTCGATGGCTGGTAAACGGATCGGGACGGGGAATTCTCACAATCGAGCTGGAGCCGGTTCAGCGCGGATATGTCATGGGTTTTCCCGTCCGATTGCGGCAACTCATGGTGAGTGTGCAGGACCCGTCGAAGCTCGCCGCGGTACTCATGGAGTCCGCCCGGTAACTTTCAAATCAGTTTCCATGCGCTTGATGAGATCTTCGGGAATCAGCTCCATCAGTCGCTTGCGTGCCTCGCCCACGGTAAGAGGCAGACCGTTTATCGGCACTCCGTCATAGCGTTTCATCTCGCTCAGCAGCGTCGATATGTAGGGCAAACGCAGGCCTGCTTTATGCAACATATCATAATCGCCAAATACCTCTTCTGCGCTCCCGTGACTCAAGACCCGTCCCCTGTTCAGCACATAGATCCGGTCTGCGAAAAGCGGCAGCATATCCACAAGATGGGTGGCCAGTATTACCGTAATTCCCTGCTCCCGATTCAACCGGTTTAGCAGCCGCATCATCTTGTCTTCTCCGGCCGGATCCAGCCCTGAGGTGGGTTCGTCCAGGATCAGAATCGAAGGGCTCATGGCGAGCACACCCGCCATCGCCACACGCTTCTGTTCCCCGAAACTCAGATGGTGGATTGCCCTGTGCCGCAAATCGGCGGCCGCTACCGAAGTAAGCGCAAGGGTGACCCGCTGCTGCACCTCCTCTTCGGGCAAGTCCAGATTTCTTGGCCCGAAGGCCACGTCTTCTTCCACGGTCGCCGCGAACAACTGATCGTTCGGGTTCTGAAAAACCAGGCCCACACGCTGATAGAGTTCCCTGGGCGGAATGCGGCGGATGTCGCGTCCGGCTATGCATACCACTCCTTTTTGCGGTTTCAGGAGGCCGATGAGCACCCTGATAAGCGTAGTCTTTCCCGAGCCGTTGGAGGCGAGCATCGCGACAAATTCGCCCGCCTTGACCCGAAAGTCCACATCTGTGAGCGCCTGCGTTCCCTCCTGGTAGGTGAAACATACTCCTGAAGCCTCGATTGCCGGAGGAGCCTCTGTCATAGAGCACCCCATTTCAGGCAGATGAATGCCAGTGTCATGACTCCCGAAACCAGACCCAGGCCCCAAAAATCCCGCGCAGGAATTCGCGGGAGAGCGCCGAAAGGCATAAAGCCCTTGTACCCCCTTACCTCCATGGCCTCACAGGTGCGAACTCCCTGGTCGATTGCGTTGGTAATAACCGTTCCGGCGAGAACTCCCGCAGAGGAGAGGGAATGGCCGGGGCGGGTATACCCCAGGCGCACCCGCTGCGCGTCCATGATGTCTCCAGCCTGGTCGAGAAGCAGAAAGATATAGCGGTACATGAGCATACTCACCTCTATCCAGCCTTTGGGAACACCAAACCAGCTCAGCGCCTGAAAGATATTGTGCGCCTTGGTGGTGGAACTCAAAAGCAAAAGCATGCCGAGCGCTCCGAGGACCCTTGCGCCGAGCAAAGCCCCTTCCAGTAAGCCCTCTCGCATCACGCTCAGTTTCCAGCCGAATCCGGAGACACTGAAAAGCTCGGTGGAACCGACAAGAAGCGACTGGAGCACAAGTAAAACGAGAGCTATTCCCAAAGGCGCCATGAATCTTGCGGCGATCACCCGGACAGGCATCCGTATCGCCAGCATTGCCGCCATGGAGGCTGCGAAAATCGAAAGTGGAAACGCAAAGCCCCGCGCAAGCAGCACCTCGAGGATCGCAAGCACCGCCAAGAGGAGCTTTACGCGCGTGTCGATCCGGGTCAGCGCGTTATCCCGGAAGGCGAATATGTCGGAGAAAAGCTCGAAAACAGGCTGCACAAGCCTACCCCCGGTCCTTTGGAGGAAATAACCCCCGAAACTGGTAGCCGGCAACGAAGCCGCCGGCCACTCCGGCGAGCAAAAACATCAACAGGGGCAGATCTCCGTGTTCGATATCGATAAGAGATTTCGTCGGAGGATGGTTTGCCGCTACGGCAAGCTTTTCGACCACGGTGTCATCCACTCCGCTCCATCCGGAGTGGGAAGAACGCAGACCGAAATACATGCCCAAAGCCAGCAAAAGGATCAAACAGGCTGAAATGGCGAGTTTCACAAAGACTCCTCCTGAACAGCAAACGTTTTCAGCAACTCGGGTCTGCGAGTCAGAATGAATTTGTAGGCACCCACGCACAAGATTCCTTCGATTATCCCCAGGGGGACCTGGGTGGGTACGAAGGCCAGGAGTACCGTCAGGAAATATTTACCGAGAGGAGCGCTCCCGTGGAGGGCCGTGGCAAGTTCGAAGGAAGTGACCGTATAGGTGGCCCAATCCGAAAGGAGGCCACAGAGAAAACAGGCTGCCCACCATCTGCCGGAAAACCGCCTGACGAGGATGAAGGCGCCATACCCGACAAAGGCTCCCGCGACCCCCATGGACGTTAGATTTGCGCCAAGGGTCGTGAGCCCCCCGTGCGCAAGGAAAAGCGCCTGGAGCAGCAGCGCCGCGCTGCTCACCACAACCGTCAACAGCGGACCGATAAAGATCGCAGCCATGCCCGTGCCGACGGGATGCGAACAACTGCCCGCCGTAGGGACCGGAATCGGCATGCACGATATGATAAAAACAGCCGCTCCCACGAGTCCGACCATGGGTTTGAGATACGGGCTTCGCTGCTCGCGCCTGCCCATCTCGCGCAAACCCAGGAGAAGAAAGGGCGTGCAAACCGCAAACCACAGCAGGCACCACCAGGGCGGCAAGATCCCCTCGGAGATGTGCATGGCAAACGCCGGGAGGTCGGCCGAAAGGAAAAACGCGACAACCGTGACGGATACTATTGCCGTGAAGCGATGTGTGAGTTTCATGGTGATCTTCCGATCCTTTCCCGGTTGAACCCCGCACAGCTCGAATTATGTTTTGATTATAAGGAGAATTGCAATGAACTGGAATAAAGATTTTGCAAACTATGTAGACGAAAAGGGCGTCAAGGAAATAGAACAATTGGAAAATAAGATCGGCAAATGGATACTGGCCTATCCTGAGCCTCCCGAACCCGGCAAACTGAACGAAGAGACCAGGGGGGAAATCGAGTCCCTGGAGAAAAAACGCTGTGTAAGGCTTGTGGCATACGAAAAGCATTGAGAGAAGGCCTGTCGGGCAATTGAAGAAATTCCATTGCCCGACACAATTTAGGTCGCGTGTCACTTCTGGTCAAGCACCGCGGACGGAACGATCCCCTCCAGGTGCGGAAATCGATCCTTCATATGAGGAATCTGCATGGCCTCCATGAAATGCGTCTGGAAGTCCTGCTCGACAGTGAGTTCGATGTATTCGACGTTCCGCGACACCCAGTTTGCCTCGTTTCGCTTTTCTCTATTGAGCAGGGCGGCCCGCGCCCCATCCCCGGCGGCGTTCCCCACCGATTCGATCATATCCAGGGAACAATCGGGAAAAAGTCCCATCACCAGGGCTTTCTGCCGATCCACGTGCGTTCCAAAGGCGCCGGCAATTTTTACCTTGTCCACACTCTTTATGCCCATGCGCCGCATCATGAGCTTGCATCCACAGTAGAGCGCGCCTTTGGCCAACTGAATCTGCCGAACATCTTTTTGCGCTATGACGATGTCTTTTCCTATGGACGACTCCTCTTTCCATGCGATGACGAACTCCGGTTGCCCGTTATCGGGGTTGATCCGGTAACGATTCGATTTCTGTACCTTATTGAACCTGCCGCTCTTGACGACCACCCCGGCGGCATAGAGTTCGGCCAGAAGATCCAGGATTCCGGAGCCGCAAATTCCTTTGGTCTTCATCTCTTCGGGTTTGGAAAAGCCCTTCCAGGCGTCGCGGCCGATGACCTTATAATCGACTTCATGAGTCTCGGGATCGATCTTTATCCTTTCGATGGCGCCCGGAGCAGCCCGCATGCCGAAGGTGATCTGCGCTCCTTCCAAAGCCGGGCCGGTTGCACACGAAGAAGAGATGAGTTTATCCTTGTTCCCCAGCACCAATTCCCCGTTTGTGCCGATATCGATGATGAGCTGCACTTCGTCTTTCTTGTAGGGTTCTTCGGCGATGAGCACCCCGACGTTATCGGCCCCCACAAATCCCGCCTCGTTGGGCAGCACATGTACATAAGCCGAATCGCAGACCTTGATGCCAAGATCTCTCGCTTTGATATCCATGCCCTTGTGAACCACCGGAGGGAAAGGCGCAAGTCCTACGAATTGCGGATCGAGTTTCAAGAAAATGTGGTGCATGGCCGTATTGCCCACAATGGTCATGTCGATCACGTCCTCGGGGTAGAGCCGTAGATAATGCTTTCCTTCCGAGGTCTTAAAGATCAGCATCTCGTCGTCTTCCACCATTTCGGCTGCTTCCGCCCCTTCTTCGACGGGAGCGGTCATTTCTTCCGCTTCTCCATTTCCTTTCTTCTTTTTCTTCGGAGGATGAGTGGCTTCACACGCCCTTGTCACCAGAGAGTTCAGCCCCTCGATGATGTCCTCGCTCATCTTTTCCAGTCCGCCGGGATTCATCATGTGGTAGGTGATGCGGCTCATCACATCTTCGCCGTACTTGCACTGCGGATTCATCATGGAAACCGTTTCCACCACCTCCATGGTGCGCAGATTGCAAAAGTAGGCGGCAACGGTAGTGGTGCCTATATCGATCGCCACTCCATAATACTCTTCTCTGTTTCCCGGCAGAAACCGTATGATTTCCTTATCCATCCACACCGACACGGTGATCTTCCACGGGCTCGCCGGATCTCGCAGCCGCGTAGGCAGAGTCTTCAAGGCAAGATAATCGACGTTCAGGTTTTGCAACCCGTAGCGGAGCTCGAGCTCCTGCATGACCCTCTCCAAATCGGCCGTAGGCTCTTCGAAAGTTGGCTCCGCCACCTCCACGTAATAGTGCTTCACCGCAGGGTTCCAGTCGATATGAATGTCACGGGCCGCCTTGCTTACCACCTGTTTGCCGGCCCGGGATTCCTCCGGAACGAAGATCAGCATGTCCCCCAGAGCTTTTGCGCAACAGCCCAGTCGGTACCCCTCTTCCCGCTGCGTTCCATTTATGAATTTTTCCTCTTCTTCCTGCCATTCGCTTGCATTGGCCCTGCTGGAGTGAACTCCGAATTTTTCAAAAAACCCCTCTTCGATACGCACCTTGCATTTGCCGCAGACCTTTTTTTCACCGCACAGGGCTTCGATATCCACCCCCAGTTGGCGCGAAGCCTCTATGAGGGTTATCCCCCTGTCCACCTCGCCTCTCCTTCCCGAGGGCTGAAAAATGATCTTCACCTTGTTGTCATGCTCCATTGAGCCCACTCCTTCCCTGCCGGAAACCCAAGCGCGAAAAATACCGCTTCCGGCCGCATCTCGGGGTTACCTGTGCATTTCACGCAAGCGGCTGATCATCTTGATTGCCTCCTGAACGGCATTTCCCGCAGACTCGGCGTAGCCGTCGGCACCGAAAAGGTCCGCGACATCCCTGGTAACCGGCGCGCCCCCGAGCATGATGGCCACATTGGGGTTTTTGGCCTTGATCAACTCGATGACTTTTTTCATGCCCATCATGGTTGTGGTCATCATGGCCGACATTGCCACAATTTCGGAGTCGGTGCGCAGTTGCTCCTGCACGAAATTCTCCAGAGGAACGTCACGCCCCAGATCGTGAACGGTAAAGCCGCCCACGTCGAACATCAGCTTGATGATGTTTTTCCCGATGTCGTGGACATCCCCCTGGACGGTCCCGATGACCACCTGGCCCTTCTTTTGCGCGCTGTCCACTTTCATGTGAGGACGCAGGATATTCATCCCCACATAGAGCGCATCGGCACACATGAGCAGTTCCGGGACGAAATACTCCTGCTTGTCGTAGAGGTCGCCTACGATCTCCATCCCTGCAGCCAGGCCGTTCATGATGGCGTCAAAGGCATCGACTCCGTCATCCAGAGCGGTCTGCGCCCATTGCTTCGCCATATCCTCATCGTATTCCACCACGGCATCACTGAGTTTTTTAAGGATTTCATCTCTTCGCGCGTTTTCCATTTTTTCTCCTTCCCGTAGCAACCGGCAACTGGAAACCGGCAACCAACAACTGCCCTCAGATCCTTCCCACCGCAGGGGAAGCCTGCTTGCCGTATTTATGGATGGCCGCCACGTAGGCTTCCACATTTTCCTGCCTGGTGTCGGGCCAGAGATCGCATCCCGGCCACACGGCATCGGCGCCCTTGTCTATGCATCGTTTGATCACATCCTCCACCTTGGACACCTCCATTTGGCACAGAGTGTCATAGGCATTGAAATCGCCAAAGATCAGCACATCGTCGCCCAGTTTCCTGCGCGATTCGGCCATGTCGTTTTTGTGATCCACACTCACCGCTTCCACGCCGCATTCGGCCATCATCTCGATGATGAGGTTGGTGGCTCCGCAAATGTGGTTGACACGAGGGGGTTTGAGGGCGGCAAAGATCTTCACCAGATTGGGCTGAATGAGGTCCTTCCACATGCGCGGCGAGAGAAGATCCGTCCCGGTGCCCATATCCCGGATGGAAATATAGTCGGCGCCAAGCTCCTGGTAGTGCTGCGCGGTCTTTATGACCACATCGGTCATCTTGTCGAGAAACTCGACCACTCTCGTCTTGTCTTTTTTTACGCCCTTTAGCAGAAGATCGAGTTCGATCACCTGCCCCGCCATGGTGAAGGGGCCGAGCACCCATGCTCCGATGGCGTATTTACCGCCCTGCTCGGACTTCAAAATGCGAAAGGCTTCGTCTACGACAGGCATGCGCCCCCTTTTGAGAAAATCATCGGGGATCACCACATCTTCGAGTTTTTCCCACTTATGGGGCACGGTAGGATACAGGATGTCTTCGGATTGGTCATAGAGGCTCACTCCCCGCCCCAGCGCCTCGGGCACCGTGCACATATCGTAGGGAATGATAACGGATTCAAAACCGAACATTTCGGCGGAAGTCCGCGCGGAGTCGGCCAGATACTGGGCGGAAGTATGCACCTGGGGAAAACGGATGCCCATTTTCTTGATCGCCTGGATCGTCACCATCCCCTGACCGCTGAAAACGGGCATGGTATCGATTGCTTCCTTCCGGAAAATTTTCTCTATTCTCTCTTTAGGTGTCATATGTCCGATCCTTTGCGGGCGGGCGGCTGGCGCCGCTGCCGGATTGCCCGCCTGCTGCGCGGGCGGGCGGGTTAAATACATTTTCCTTACGCGGGCGGTTGTAGGTTGGGGTGAGCCAAAGCGAACCCCAACAATTCTATCCCAGCGAGGGCGGCTGCAGAGCCCCCGTCGGGCAGATCTCCATGCATTGGCCGCACGATGCGCACGTATCGCCGCCGGCAATCGATGGGGCGGCAGACATCCTGATCCTGGTTCTAAAACCGCGAAAAACAAAATCGAGGAGCGATTCCCCGTTTTTCTCGCCGCACGCCCAGACACATTTTCCGCAAAGGATGCACCGGCCCGGGTCATAGGTGACGAAGGGGTTTGTCGTATCCAATGGCTCCCACTCGGTGGGAAGCGCCCTGAACTCGGCAGGCCTTTTCAGCTTCACCTTGATTTTTCCGGCGATCTTTTGCAGCTCACAATTTTTGTTCTTCCAACAGGCGCGACAATCGAGATGATGGTAGGCAAGGAGCAACTTGAATGCAGTCTGACGCACTCTTGCCACCTGCGGCGTCTCCGAACGGATCACCAGCCCCTGCCGGACCTCCTGGGTACAGGCAGTAACGAGCCCCCGGCCTTCGACTTCCACATAGCAGAGTCGACATCCTCCGAACGGCAGTTCAGCCTCCGGGATGTAGCACAAGTTGGGAATGTAGATCCCGGCGTCCATTGCGGCCTTGAGGACCTTCGTCCCCGGCTTTGCCCGGACCGCTATCCCGTCGATTGTACATTCAATGAGCTCCATCGCTTCCTTTCCTCAGCGCTTACGGATTCGAAACCGCCTGGTCCACCACTGCGGGAACCGGCGAAACTTTCACCACGGCGCTATATTCGGACGGGCAGACCTCCAGGCAGTTTCCACACTTGACGCACTTTTCGTCGTTTACGACCTTGTATCGCCTGGGATGTTCGGTGATTGCCTCCGAAGGACACACCACCACGCAGTGCTCGCAGCCCCGCGCGCATTTTTCGGGAATGATATAGTAGGCGATCAGAGCTCGGCACTGCAGAGCCGGACAACGCTTTTCGAGGATATGCGCCTCGTACTCGTCACGGAAATAGCGTATCGTAGTCAGCACCGGATTGGGCGCAGATTTTCCAAGCCCGCAAAGCGACCCCTTGAGGATATCCTCCGAAAGATCGGCCAGAAGATCGATGTCTTCCGGTTTTCCCTGGCCGGCTACGATATCTTCCAGGATGCTGAGCATCTGTCTGGTTCCCAGCCGGCATGGAATGCATTTGCCGCAGGACTCCTGCTGCGTGAATTCGAGGAAAAATCGAGCCGTATCCACCATGCAGTTATCATGGTCCATGACGATCATGCCGCCCGAACCCATGATAGCCCCGGCTTGCGCCAGGGAATCGAAGTCGATGGGCGTATCGAGGAAGGATTCGGGTAGACACCCGCCTGAAGGGCCTCCGATTTGCACCGCCTTAAAGGGCCTCCCGGCTTTCACCCCCCCGCCGATATCGAAGATGACCTCCCGTAGAGTGGCGCCCATGGGCACTTCCACAAGCCCCACGTTTTCCACCTTGCCGGCAAGAGCAAACACCGCGGTTCCCTTGCTGCGTTCGCTCCCGATACCTGCAAAGAAGTCCCCCCCGCGGTTGAGGATGATGGGAATATAGGCGTACGTTTTGACATTGTTCAGCTGGGTGGGTTTCTGGAGAAACCCGGACTCTATGGACTGAGGAGGCCTCACCCGTGGAAATCCCCTCTTGCCTTCAAGCGAATACATAAGAGCGCTCGACTCCCCGCAGATAAAGGCCCCGGCCCCCTGGAACACCTCGATATCGAAACTGAACCCGCTCTCCAGGATGTTTTCTCCCAAAAACCCCGTTTTGCGCGCCTGCTCGATGGCTGTTTTCAGTCGCTTGACCGCCAGGGGATACTCCATACGCGTATAGATATAGCCCTGAGAGGCGTTGAGCGTGCGAGCCAGGATCGCCATGCCCTCCAGCACCGCATGCGGGTCGCTTTCCAGCACGACCCGATCCATGAAGGCCCCCGGGTCTCCCTCATCGGCGTTGCAGATCACATACTTGGGGGTCCCGGCAGCCTTGAAACAGGACTCGAGCTTCTTCCCCGTTGGAAAACCCGCCCCACCCCGGCCTCTTAGCCCGGACCGCTTGATTTCTTCGATTATCTGTTCGGGCCCCATGGCGAGCGCCCCGGCAAGAGCGCCATAGCCGCCGAGCGCGATATAGTGGTTGATGTTTTCCGGGTCGATGAACCCGCAGTGCCTGAGGAGCAGACGGTTTTCGTGCTCGGAGCGCTCCAGTTCGGGAATGTGGGGAGCTTCCCCCTCACCCCCGTCTCCTTCAAGAGTCCCCAGGGCAAGTTCCATGCATGGATCGTCTTCTACCAGATAGCCTTCCACGATGCGCGTAACCGCATCCGGCGTCACCTTGCCGTAGCAGATCCTCGGAAAATCGGGTTTACTGACGATCACCAGGGGTTCGTAGTTGGAATACCCGACAGATCCCGTCGTAACGATTCTGGCTTCGACGTTTACTCTTGCCAGTTCCTTTTCAAAGGCGGCAATCACTTCCATTGCCCCGGTGGCCCTGTCGCTGGTCGCAGCGCCGATGCGGATAACAGGTATCCCGCCCTGCTCCAGGGCCTCCCATTCCGTAAGAGCCTGCGCGCGAATATCTTCGAAGTTCATTCCGACCTCTCACTTTCATCTTGCGATGAATCCTTTTGTCCGGCCGCACTCGCACCCTCCCCCTCTTCCATCTTCAAATTCACCAGGATCTCGTCCACCTTGGTGGAGGTGCATCGGGGGAAGATCTTATCCGAGATGACCATAACCGGCGCCAATCCGCAGCACCCTATGCAGGCAACCCTGTCGAGGCTGAACTCCCCATCCTCGGTGATCCCTCCCACCTTGATCCCCAGCGCTCTTTCCAAAGCCTCCAGGACCAAAGGCCCACCCACCATGTGACAGGCGGTCCCCATGCACATCTGGACGGGTTTTTTGCCAAGAGGGATGAAGCGAAAATGGTTGTAGAAGGATGCCACCCCGTAGACCTGGACATCCGACATGCCCAGGTGGGAGGCTATGGAGCCGATCGCCTCGGCCGGAAGATACCCGAAAGTTTCCTGCGTCTGTTGGAGAATGGGGATCAAACGGCTTCGATCCTGCTCCCACTGCCCCAGGACTTCGGCCAGTTTTTCCTCTATTTGCCCGCTGTCACACTTTCCGCACCCTTCCATCACTGCTTCCACTCCTCTGCCAGAAATTTGGGGATATCGCTTGCCTCATGCGGTCCCAAGATTATCTGCCAGCCCGGGAGGTCCTCCTCCAGTTCCTCCTTCAGCTTCCTTGCCGCCCCCGGGATGATCAGCTTGCGATGTTTGACCGTCTTCTCCACACCGTATTTGCCGAAAAATTCGGCAATGGCTTCCCCGTTGAATTTTCCCGAGGTCCAGGAAGCCAGAACCCCCAGCCCTTCCGTGTTCTTTATGCACAGGTAGGCCGGAAGCCCCGCCTCTTCGATGGCGCCTGAAACGATGAAAAAGTCGAGAGCGTAGTTGGTCGTGATAAGAAGGGGGGAATTTTCGCCGGGGCCGCCGATCTCGTAAATCTTTTCCTCAACGGTCATCGGACGGCGCGGATCGCTGTAGATGTTGAACCTGTAGACCAGAAGCGGCAGCAGCAGATGGTCATCAGGCTCGGAGAGCACCACGATGCCGGCGTACTTCGTAATGCAGGCCGCGGCCGCAAGGACCTGCTGCAACCTGTCTTCGTAGAGAAAGCATGGAAAGGCTATCGTCGGGTATCCCAGAGGCCGGAAGCCTTTCTTGAGGGCCGATCTTCTGATCAGCGTATTGTCTCTTACGGCCTCCTCCATGTTCCCGGGAGCCGAATCGAGAACCATCTCTTCGATTCCGGCCTCTCTCAGGGCCGAAGCCGTGTTTGCCACCCCGTCGAGCCCCTTGCCAAAGACGCCCGCCACAACATCGAGTTCCTTTAGCCGGGGAATGGCCGCCTCCAGGTTCTGCCCGCTTATCGGATAGACAAGCGGCTTTCTGTCCGCGCACAGGGCGGCTGCCGCAAACAAAAGCTCCGTATCGCGGCAGATCAGTACGAGGGCCATGTCGGTGGTTTCCAAGACCTTTCGGACCAGGGCCAGGTATTTGTCCCCCTCACCCGAATCATGGGAAAGGGCCAGGAGGTTCACCTTCAGCTTCACGCCGATCCGTTCGAAGTCGAAACCGACGATTTTTTTCAATTTTTGATCTATCTCGGCTTCCGCTTCCCTGTCGGAGAGAAGGATCGCAATGCCCGGTTCGTGAAAGAAGGTCTTTTCATGCCGGAACATCACCTCCTCTTCGCCGATCACCAGAGCGTTCGCCCCGCGTCCTACGGTCACCAGCTTTACGGGAGGCGAGAGTTCGGCCTCCAGTTCCGCCCTGCTTTCCGCGGACATGTGCGGACAATCCTGGGGCTTGGCACCGCCGGTTGCGATTTTCATGGCAAAGGCAAAACAGGTGGGGAATCCACATTCCTTGCAGTTTGTCTTCGGCAATTTTTTTAATATATCAGCACCTTTGAGAGCCATTTATCATCTCCTTCAGTGATCGCAATGAATCCGGGTGCCTCAATATGAGAATATTGGCCCCTGCCAGCAGGAACGAAAGCCCGGTCACGGCCTCCCACAAAATCCCCTGCTCCCGGTCTCCCTTCGCCTCCTTGGCCCTCCAGCACTCCGCTCCCACATCGGCCAGAATCGGCATGAGCATCATGTTGTCTCGATCCGCCAACCCGAATTGTTTGATTCTCTCTATGATGGAGAAAGTAAACTCCAGCCCGTAGCCCAATGCGGAAGAAGTCGGATCGATTACGATCTTGTCGGCCGGGAAAAACTTGCAAAGAGCTATGTTCAATTCTTTGGTCAGATTGGCGTCCATGGAAGCCTGGGCGACTATGCCGTGGCCATGTTCCTTGGCCGCCCCGGCGATCTCGGCGAAATTTTGTTTGAGCACCGGTCCCAAAAGCAGATTTTTCCCCGAACAGCTCTGCGCTACTTCGGTCAAAACCTCGGCATCCTTTCGCTCATCTCCCGTTCCCCACACGATCAGAGGAACATCGATGGAATCGGCCACCATCCGGGCGGTCGCAGCGGCCTTTGCGGGCGAAGCATCGGCTCCCAGAGGATCGGTGCTCAAGAGGTTGAGACAAACCGCATCTGCGCCGTACTCCCTTGCGCATTTCCCGGCCCAGTCGGCAGGGGAGGAAAACACGTCGCGGAAGCTTCCGATCAGTTCCTCGGGCCAGTTCTCGGGGGCAGTGTCTGTGATTTCCAGCGCAAGTGCCGGCCGATTGGGAATTTCCCCTTCAAAATGGTGCAGCGGCAGCGTGTTCTCCCCCCCTATCCGAAGGGCCTTCTCGCCGCTTCCCCACACCACTTCTCGAATCTTTACGGAATATTTTTCCAAGGGCGGTTCAAAGCTCATGCTCCACTTCTCCTTTCAGACCTCCAACCAGGAACTGGAAAACAGGCTTTTTCCCATGAGCACTTCGGCGGTCTTCACATACTGCCGCCCTTTTTCCGAGAGGGAAGAAACATCGATATCCTCCCCATCCATCGTTTTGTGAATGAGGCTTACGATTTCGGGCATCTCCCCCCCCATGAGCCGGCGCAGTTCCTCGTCATAGCCGCTGACAATGGCCGAATATTGGCCGAGCCGCTCCAGCATGACGAGAAAGCACCGGTTGAGCAGTCCCCGCAGGTCCTTGGGAACACCGAAGGACAGATTGGAAAGGCCGCAGAGCGATTTGACTCCGGGGGCGATATCGGGCAGCATCTGCAAAAATTCCATGTAGGCCGCGATCTGGCGCTGGTCCACGGTAATCGGCATCATGACCGGGTCAACCCATATGTCCTCATTGGCAATGCCGATTTCATTGGCGTAGGCGACCGAATCCATGATGCTCGCGGCCCGTGCGTCGGCATCGGAAGGCAATCCCTGATCGTTTATGACGGAGAGCACCAGGCTGCAGGGATATTTCGCCGCCAGAGGCATCATCGTCTGCCGGCTCTCCGTGGACCCCGAGGCCGAATTGAGCACGGGCTTTTTCCTGCAAAGCTTGATGCCGGCCTCCATAGCCTCCGTGTTGGTGGTGTCCAGACACAGGGGCAGATCGCTCACTTCCTGCACCGTCTCAATGAGCCATTCGATGGTTCCGACCGGATCCTTTTTGACCGGTCCGACATTGAGGTCGAGATAATCCATCCTGTTTTTCATCTGTTCGGAGACACATTCGTGTATGGGGGCAGGATCGCGCTCCTTGATGGCCTGCGCGAGTCTTTTCGACATGACGTTCAACTCTTCGCCGACGAGGATCATGGCTCCCCTTTCTTTTTAAGAGGTTATGTCCGGAAGGAACGCTTGAAGGTTTGCATCCCGTAACTCCGGTTCAAGAAAGCGCAAGAAGCGTACTGGAGCGCGGGAAGGGTCGGCTGGAGAGAGAGTTTCCGCATCTGTGATGACAGCTCGATTTCGGGGGCGGTGGAAACAGGAGAGCGCCTTTTGGACAACCGACCTTTCCCGACCAGGTTGGATTATAGAAGGCGTCGGGGGGCGATGGTATCATCCGGAGGACGATTTGATCGGATCGCAAGGATGATATTTGCGAGGGTCCGGACGGGAGGTCCGCCGAATGGCCATGGTCAATGCCGGCACCCGGTGGTATCGCCCTGCAGGCTCCAACCAACGGCTAATGGCTGGGAGCCCCGCGGGCTCCAACCCGGTACTGCTCTTTTCGATTGACGCTCTTGATCCCGGAGGGATCAAAGCCATTAGCCGGTGGTTGAGGCCGTAAGGCCGATACCACCGGAAAAGAGCGAAAGAGAAGGAAACGACCCCGTGAGGGGTCGCAGTCCCTCCGATGCACGTTAACCGCCCGGGGTGGCTCATTTACGATTGAACTTCCACCAGCCCGAGCTCAAAAGCAAAATGAACCAATTGAAAAACGGTTTCCATCTGCAGTTTTTCCATGATGTTGGAGCGGTGCGTCTTGACGGTGCTCGCGCTGATGCAAAGCACATCGGCGATTTCCCTGGTCGAGCGGCCCTCCGCGATCATCTGGAAGACCTCCC
>JBMFWU010000048.1:28299-33860 GCA_049964955.1 Syntrophobacteraceae bacterium | reverse complement strand
CGACATTTTAATTTTGCCGCATTGAGAGGTACTTTTAATTATAGAAAGCACCTTACGGCGCATCCTATAAGCATTATGTAGAGTGGAAGGATACGACGCCCTTCTCCGAGGAGTAGGTGTTAAGGGAAATCGGCCGTGCGGGAAAGAAGCTGCGAAGCCAGGAGATATTGGCGGCCGGAATGCTCCGGCCCGCACACCTTCTCGACATCTTGCGAAACTTTATTCTTTTCACCGTGGAGGATGGCGCTCTTATAAAGCTATGCCCGCGGTACCAGCAATACCGCGCGGTGCAGAAATCGATACAGCGGTTGAGCGAAGGCAAGCCGAGGCGATCATCGAACAAGCAGCGGGACGAACGCGGCGGTATAATATGGCATACGCAAGGGTCCGGAAAAAGCATCACGATGGTTCAACTGGTTCGCAAGATACGAACCCTGCCGGAGCTCTGCGGATTCAAGGTCGTTGTGATCACGGATCGCACCTCTTTGGAGCAGCAGTTGCAGGATACCGCAAGACTTACCGGTGAGCGGGTGAGGCCGGACCAGAATGACGATAAAACAGGGGAATCCCGAAGCGACCAGGTCAGGCGCATTCTAAGCGAGGACGGCCCCGATCTCGTCTTTTGCATGGTTCAGAAACATCAGGACCGCGAAGGCGAGGTTACCGTTCTGGAATATGAAGTCCCGGTTACCCCCCCTCGGATAACACACCGTGGAGAATTGAAGCAGCAAGACAGAATCGCCTCTTGGGAAGCCGCCCGCAGGGAAGATTTCGATAGCCATTTAGCTCAGCGCGGCCTTGCTCAAACAAAGACTATGAGGCAGGTGATTCGGCAGGAATCCCGGTATCCAGAATTAAACGACTCGGAGAAAATTCTTCTGTTGATTGACGAGTGTCACCGCTCGCACACGCTCTCACTGCACGCCAACCTGATGCGGGCCCTGCCGAATGCCGCGAAGATCGGTTTTACCGGAACGCCCATTATGAACAGAGATCGCGGCAATACCCTGAGCATCTTCGATGATTTCATCGACAAGTACTCGATGAAGCAGGCCCAGGAGGACGAGGCGACAGTGCCGATTCTCTATGAGGGGCGAGTGCCCCTGGGGCTTGTAGAAGACTCGGCCAGACTCGACGAACAAGTTGCTGAAAGTTTGGCGGAGTTCAACGGTGCCGAACAGCAAATCATTATGCGGAAATTCGCCACCGAACGTAAGGTGATGGAGGCGCCCAAACTCATTTTTTTCAAAGCCAAGGACATGCTCGGCCATTACGTTCGCAACATTCTGCCCGGAGCGTGCAAGGCTCAGGTGGTTGCAGTGAGTCAGGAGGCGGTCGTTGCCTACCAGAAGGCTTTATGCCGGGCGCGTGACGAACTGGTGGTAGAGGCGGAGGCAATTGCTCCGGCCCTCCTTTCGCTTCCTGAAGAGGAGCTGCTCAGGCGCCCGGAGGAAGAGCGTACAGCCGTTTCAGCGTACAGGCAACTGGATCGGCTCAAAAACCTCGAATTTGCGGCCGTCATGTCGAAGCGGCACAACCAGAACGGTGACTGGGACCAGTGGACAGATCCCGTAAAACTTGAAACCAATATTGCCAATTTCAAAAAACCTTTCGAGCATAAGGACCCGGATAAAAGCAGTAATCTTGCCGTTCTGTGCGTCATGCGCATGCTCCTTACAGGCTTTGACGCCCCTGTCGAACAGGCCCTTTACCTGGACCGGAGGATCATCGAGCATGAACTCCTGCAGGCGATCGCCAGGGTTAACCGCAAGCGTTCTCAAAAAGAATGCGGCTACGTGATAGACTACGTCGGAGTGGCCAGAGAACTACGGGAAGCGCTGACCGATTCCGAAGAAGGGCAGGAGGGGGGGACTCGTCCTCCAACGGGGATCGATACGGTCCCGGATGAAATCCCCCGCCTCAAAGATCGCCATCAGAAAGCTCTGGATGTCTTCCGGTCGCGCGGTATATCCGACCTTATGCCGATTGATCCGTGCGTCGATCTTCTGGAAGACGAAAGAATCCGGGCTGAGTTTCTAAACCGTGTGCGTGCCTTTCTTGCGAGCCTGGCGATTGTCATGCCTCGCCCCGAGGCGCTTCCTTTTGTGAAGGATGCAAAGATTCTGGGCTTTATCGCAAAAGTCGCCGCCAACCTCTATCGAGACAACCAGCTCAACCTGGAGGGAGTCGACCGCCGCGTGAAAGCGCTGATTGACGAATATGTCTCCGCCGAGGGGATCGATCCACGCATAGCTCCAGTGTCCATTACAGATATTAATTTCTTCGATGAGGCGGGGAAGAAATTGACCGCTCGCGCCCGGGCACTGGAGATGAAACACGCCCTCCGCCATCAGATAAGGCTCCGCTTTGATGAAGATCCCGCGCATTACCGAAAGCTGAGCGAGCGGTTGGAAGAAATCATCAAACAGTTCAAAGATAATTGGGAGGCACTGGAAAAGGCATTGCGCGATTTCATCGAGCAGGAACGTGAACGGGAGGGAAAAGAGTCGGTTCAAGGGCTCGACCCCCGTTTGCACGCTCCTTTCTTTGGCACTCTTAAGGAGGCAATCGAAAAAGAAACCGGAGCAGAATTGAAAAGTGATGATCCTGCTTTTAGGCAGGTGGTCGATCTAACCGTTTCAACAGTAACCGAGATTCAGAGCAAAATCCGGCTGGTAGATTTTTGGCGGGACGAAAACAGCAGAAAATCTTTGGAAAAATCGATCTATCGTTCTTTACTGCGAAGCGGCAAAGTAGCCAGGGGAAAATTGGCTGAACTGGCGGCCAGGGTTGTCGATCAAGCCCGAAATCTTCACAGATTATTGGTGTGGGGCAATGGAGAAAATCGAGATTAAAGACCTTTCGATCGAGGTTAAGCGTAGCTCGCGCCGGAAAACGGTCGAACTCACCGTGGAACGTGATGGCGCGGTGGTGCTGCATGCGCCGAAAGAAGCCGCCCTGGCCGGTTTGGAATCCATGGTTTGCGAAAGGCTACTCTGGATTTATCAACAGTTGGGCAGGAAGGAAGAAGAATTATACCGTTTGCCGGCGAAAGAGTTCGTTGCCGGGGAGGGGTTCTACTATCGAGGGCGCAAGTACCGTTTGAAGATTCTCGACAGTCCCGTTTCGTTTACGAACAACGAAATCCTGAAACTTCAGAATGGACGATTCATCCTATTGAGACAATTTGTGCCGAAAGCTCGTGAAACATTCGTTACCTGGTATACGAGACGAGCCGAAGAGTGGATCGGCCGCCGAATTCAGCCGCTTCAGGAGCGTGTCGGCGTGCGGTTGAAATCCATGGAAGTTCGCGATTTGGGTTTCCGCTGGGGATCGTGCGCTGAGAAGGGGAAATTGTTTTTTCATTGGCGTATAATACTGCTGCCGCCTGAGCGGATAGACTATCTGATACTACACGAACTTGTCCATATCCGCGAGCACAGCCACAACGCAGCTTTCTATCAGCGGCTACGAGTGGCCGCCCCGGATTATGAACTCCATCAAGAGTGGCTTCGTGAGAATGGTGATCGGTACGCTCTCTGATTTGGATGGGATAAATCGTAATGCCGAGCTGTCTGCCTATAAACATTGATAATCTGTTACACTTTCGAGGTGTCGAGTCCACGCGTGTCGAATTCAAAGCGTCGTGGGATGAGGCTACTACCGGCCTTCAGGTGCTGCATACCATCAGCGCCTTTGCAAACGACTTCCAGAACCTGAATGGCGGTTACATCGTAATCGGTGTTGCACAGGAGCAAGGGCAGGCTGTACTTCCTCCAAAAGGATTAACCCCGTTGGAGATAGAAGAGGCGCAACATTGGGTACGCGGAAGGTGCAATACCATCGATCCCGTGTACCAGCCCATTTTTTCTCCTGAGGTTGTTGATGGCCGACACATTCTCGTCATCTGGGCGCCAGGCAGCGATGTTCGCCCGCATCAGACCTACGATAAGCTCGATAGGGGAGAACGAAGATACTACATAAGGCTTGGCGACGAAACGATTGACATAACCAGAAAACCTGAGCTTTTGACTCAACTCATGCAACTGACTGCAAGGGTGCCGTTCGATGACCGCCGGGCGCAGCAGGCGTCCATCCTGGACGTTCGCGAAACCAAGGTGCGTGAGTTTTTGCAGGACATTCGGAGTGATCTTGTCAACGAACAGGATACCAAGACGATATACCGGTGCCTACGGATCGCCGTACCTGTCAATGATCATGACGTGCCTAAGAATGTGGGCCTTTTGTTCTTCTCTCAGGACCCCGAACAGTGGTTTCCCGGCGCCCGTATCGAAGTCGTCCAGTTTGCCGCCGACGCAAGCGGTAACGTGTTCGAGGAAAAGCCTTTCAAGCAGAGGCCCATTCATGAGCAATTGAGGGAGTGCCTGAGCTATTTGGAAAACCTTTCGGTCAGGCAGGTGGAAAAGGTTCCTTATCGGCCCGAAGCGGCCGGCTGGGTGAGCTATCCATCCCAGGCTCTACGCGAAGCCTTGGTGAATGCGGTCTATCACCGCTCCTATGAACCGGGAGCGCCTGAGCCGGTCAAGGTCTACCTGTATCCCGACAGGATGGAGATTATCAGCTATCCTGGACCCGTGCCCGGAATCGAGAAGCGTCATCTTGAGGGTCTGGATCCGCTGCCGCCCGTGCCCGCCCGTAATCGCAGGATTGGCGAGTTCCTCAAGGAATTGAGACTGGCTGAAGGCCGGGGGACAGGGCTGCCAAAAGTCCGTAGATCCATGCAGGAAAACGGTTCTCCTCCGCCCCGCTTTGATTTTGACGAAGCCCGTTCGTATTTCAGGGTAACACTGCCGGCACATCCTGAGTATATCGCAGTCCTGGCATTGCAGGATGCGGCACGCCTTCGCGCCATCGGAGATTCGAGGGCGGCGCTGGAGCGACTGCGCAGCACATTGAGCGACTCCCCTTCTTCCGCCATCGTTGCCGCTGAACTCGTTGTGACCTTGGTAAAGGTGGGTGATCTGGAGGCAGCCTGTTCCGTATTCGAAGAATTTGTCATCAAGAATCCTGGAGCCAATGCCTCCCGCCTGATTCTGCCACTCGTATCGGCCTACCTTGATGCAGGCCGTCGCTCTGAGGCGCTTAAGTTGCTCGATAGGATTCCGGAGATTGCGCCGGAGCAGGATGCCATCGAAACTGCCATACAGGAAAAGCGAGCGGAACGATTGGAGAAGGCCCACCGGTACTTCACAAAAGCAGGTGATGCTGTTTTGCGCGATGTCAGAGCCCTCCACGAGTTTGCGCAAACCAAGATGAAATTATCAGGTAAGGCGCGAGGACAGCGCGGTGGTAGAAAGATGGACAGGGATGTTTCCAAACGTCTTTTGCGAGAAGCACGCGAAATGCTCGAACGTGTGGCGCAGATGGAAGCGCCCCCGATGCGCCGAGCATGGGCATACTACGACTTGGGAAAAGTGCTCAAGTGGTCTAAAGCGCCGATTTCCGAGGTCCGTCGAGCCTTCACAGAAGCATGCCGTTTGCAGCCGGAAGAAAGGCGTTTCATTGAAGCACTCGAGAGATTGGACAGTGAGGGCTGATGC
>JBMFWU010000048.1:0-28199 GCA_049964955.1 Syntrophobacteraceae bacterium | reverse complement strand
ATTTTGAGAAGCAGTTGGTCTCTTCCCTGCCGGGTCTGGGCCGAAAAGAAGATGAACTCGGAGGGGGTGATCCCGAGAATTCTGCCGGCGGCTTGGGCGGAGGGGTTCCAGTTTGTCCGGGTGAGTTTATCGGCCTTGGTAAGGACGGGCAGGGCGGGGATTTTTTTTTCCGCGAGCCAGTTCCAAAGGCTTGCGTCGTCGGGGGTGGGCGGGTGGCGCATATCCATTATCTGCACGATGCCCCGCAGGTTTTTACGCGATTCCAGATAGGTCTCCACCATCGGCCCCCAGGTGGCGCGAAGACTCTGGGACACCTTCGCATATCCATAGCCGGGAAGGTCGACGAAGAGGAACGACCCGTTGATTCTGAAAAAGTTTATGAGTTGTGTGCGGCCCGGGGTGCGGCTCGTGCGTACCAGCTTTTTCCTCTGCACCAGGCAGTTGATAAGCGAGGATTTTCCCACGTTGGAGCGGCCCGCGAAAGCCATCTCGGGCAGCTCTTCGCGCGGATACTGTCCCGGGCGCGAGGCCGAAGTGATGAATTCGGCCGAAGAGATGATCAGTTCGCCCGGTTGCGATTCCTGTTTCATGGGTTCCTTCATCGGTTTTCCAGATAGCGCTCGATCCTGTCGAGCCCTTCCCGGAGGTTTTCCAGCGAGCTGGCATAACTGAAGCGCACGTAGCCCTCTGCGTTCGATCCGAAATCGATCCCGGGGGTGATGCCGACCTTTGCCTTTTCAAGTATTTCGAAGGCGAAGGAATAGGAATCGCTCGTGAATCGGCGTGCGTTTGCAAATACGTAGAATGCGCCCGTCGGCTCGACGGTTATCCCGAATCCCATCTGCCGCAGGCGGGGGAGGATATATTTTCTGCGCTCATTATAGGTCGCAAGCATCTTGGAAACATCTGCGGCAACGCTCGGGTCTTTTAGAGCGGTGCAGCCCGCCGCCTGGGAGACCGAATTTGCGGAGATGAAAAAATTTTGCACCATCTTCTGTATCGGCCGCACCATGTCTTTGGGTGCTATCATGTATCCCAGTCTCCAGCCGGTCATGGCGTAGAGTTTGGAAAAGCCGTTAAAGACGATGCAGTTTCGGGTGAATTCGAGCGCCGAGTGTGCGCGGCCCTCATAGACCAGGCCATGATAGATTTCATCGCTCAGGATCAGCTTGCCGGTGTCTGCGATCCGGGCCATCCGGTCCGCATCGAGGAGATTTCCGGTGGGGTTTGCGGGAGAATTCACCAGTATGGCCCCGGTTCTTGGCGTAATGGCCGCTCGTATGGCTTCGGGGCGCAACTGGAAACCGTCTTCTTCATACACAGGAACCAGGACCGGGTTGGCTTCGAGAAAACGCACGAAGTTCGGGTGGCAGGGGTAGTGCGGGTTGGACAGGATGACCTCTCCGCCGCACTCCAGAAAGCCGGCCATTGCCACCAGGAAAGCAGGGGAGGTCCCTGAGGTGACGATCACCTGGTCGGGCTCGAGGCCGCCTACTCCGTAGGTCTTCTCATAATGACTGCAGATCGCCTCGCGGAGCGCGGAGCTGCCAAGGCTGTGCGTATAATGGGTCTCTCCCCGCACAAGAGCTTCGATGGCCGCATTCTTTATGGCTTCCGGGGTATTGAAATCCGGCTCGCCGACCTCGAGGTGGATTACCGATTCCCCCGCTCGCTCCATTTCCTGGGCGCGCTCGAGAACATCCATGGCGATAAAGGACGTCAGCTGCTCAAGTCTTTTGCAAGTCATGACGATTTCCGCTTCCGGCGGTCTCGGAGGTGCTGCCACGCCGGGGTATTGATCTTTTGGAGATACTTTTGCGCCTCGTTTGCCAGAGCGCTCCCGGGGGCAGCCCGCTGGACCTGGCCGAAGGCCCCTGCCGCAGATTTGAAATCACCGGCCCGGTAGCTCATAATGCCTAGTCGCAGCCAGGCCTGGGGCATGTCCGAGGATTCCTGGACCGCCTTCTCATAGGCGTTTCTTGCTTCATCGTTTTTGCCCGTACGCTCCAAAACCCTTCCGATTTCATACCATGCCTGCGCGTACCCGGGTGCGAGCTTCACCGCCTGCCTGTAATAAGCGAGCGCGTTCGTGTAGTCGCCCCGGTCTTCGTACAGCCTGCCCAGATTGTAGGCGGGAATCTGGGGCGTCTGGTAGAAGGGGTCGTTCAGCGCCTTGGTAAAAGAATCTTTGGCCAGATCGAACTGCCCGTTTACGGCGTACATGTAGCCGATGGTGTTCAAGGCCTCCGGATAATCGGGCTTAATTTCCAGGGCCTTCTTGATGTGCTGGAGAGCCTGGTCTTTAAAGCCGCGCTGATTGTACGCCAGAGCCAGGTCGTATTCTATCCCGGCGTCATGAGGTCGCTCCCGCTCCGCTTCGGTAAGAAATCGCAGCGAGGCGCCCGTGTCATTGGCGGAAAGAGCCTTTTCCCCCAGGCTCTTGAGCTGGTCCGCCGATAAGCGCGGGGATTGCTGCGATGTGGTGGCGCATCCGGAAAGGAGCGCTACCGCAAAAGCGAGGTAGAGAAACCAAAGTCGTCTCATTTTTCAGATCACCTTATTGAGGGTGTACTCAATGATCCCTTCGGCCCCTTTTCGTATCAGTTCGGGGATGAGCTCGCGCACCCGGCTTTTGGATACCACCGTCTCCACCGAAAGCCAGTCGGACTGGAAAAGACCTGCGATTGTCGGAGCGTTCAAGCTGGGAAGAATCGCTACGACCTCTTCGATTTTTGCCTTGGGCACATTCATCTTGAGCGCGACCAGGCCCTCGGCGCGAAGCGCTCCCTGGAGCAGAAGCGAGATATGCTCGATCTTCTCGCGCTTCCAGGGATCCTGCCAAGCCTCGGTATTGGCTATCAGCTGGGTGTTGGACTGCATCAATTCGCAAACGATTCTAAGACCGTTTGCACGCATGGTCGAGCCCGTCTCCGTGACCTCCACGATGGCGTCGCAAAGCCCCGAGATGACTTTTGCTTCCGTTGCTCCCCAGGAAAACTCCACCTCGACCTTGATGCCCTTTCCCTCGAAGTGTCTTCGAGTGAAGTTGACGAGTTCGGTGGCGATTTTTTTCCCCGCCAGGTCCTCTTCACACTGCACCGGCGAGTCCATCGGGACGGCAAGCACCCATCTGGCCGGCCTCTGGCTCACTTTGGAGTAGATCAGGTCGGCAACTACATGAATTTTGGAGTCGTTTTCCATGATCCAGTCGCGGCCGGTGAGACCCGCATCGAAAGTCCCGTTTTCGACGTAGCGCGACATCTCCTGGGCGCGGCAGATAGAGCAGCTGATGTCCGGATCGTTTATTTCCGGAAAATAGTTTCTGTCCGAAAGCGATATCTTCCAGCCTGACTGCTGGAAAAGCCTGAGGGTGGATTCCTGGAGACTTCCCTTGGGAATGCCGAGATTTAGTACCTGTTTCACTTCTTGTAGACCTCCCTTGGATCGAAAAGCGGCGTTCCCCGCACTTCAAACTCACCGTTCTGTAAAAAACGGTAAAAGCAGCTTTCAAAACCGGTGTGGCAAGCCGCCCCCCCAACCTGCTCGACCTTTAGAAGGACGGTGTCCGAATCGCAGTCGATCGCGATCTCCCGGACATGCTGGATATTTCCCGACTCTTCGCCCTTCATCCAGAGCTTCTGACGCGATCTGCTCCAGTAGTGGGCCTTGCCGGTCTCCACAGTCTTATCCCAGGCCGTTTCGTTCATGTAGGCCAGCATCAGCACCTTCCCGGTCTTGAAACTTTGCACAATAACCGGAATCAACCCGTTTTGTTTACTAAAATCAGGTCCCAACGTCAATGTCCTCCATCAGTGAACAGTGATCAGTGATCAGCGACTGGGTCTCTGTTACTGTTCACTCTTCACTGTTCACTATTTCACTGCCTTGTCGCCAATTGCCCGCAGGCCGCGCCTATCTCCCCGCCTCGACTCTTGCGGATTATCGCAGTTAGATTCGCATTTCGCAAGACATCCTGGAACGCCAGGATTTTTTCCGGGGAGGGGGTCCGGTAGATCGAGCCGGGATGGGGGTTGAATGCGATAAGATTTATCTTGGCTCGTACCCCTTTTAGAAGCTTTACGAGCTCCTTTGCCTCTCGGGGGCTGTCGTTTACGCCGTCAAGCAGGATGTACTCGAAGGTAATACGTTTTCTGGCCTGGAGCGGATACTCGCGGCAGGTCCGCATGAGTTCGCCGAGCGGATACGTTCTGTTTACCGGCATGAGTTCGTCTCGCAGGGCGTCGTTGGGCGCATGGATGCTTATCGCGAGGTTTACGGCCGAATCCGTTCCGAGGCGGCGCATCTGGGGGACAAGCCCTGCTGTCGAAAGGGTCACCCGGCGATGGGAAAACATCAGGCCGTCGGGGTCGGTTAGAATATCGAGCGCTCGCAGGACCTGGTCGTAATTGGCCAGGGGTTCGCCCATTCCCATCAAGACGAGACTGTTTACCTTGTCTCCCAACTTCGGGTCCCGCATGGCATGGCATACCTGGTCGACTATTTCGGCTGTTTCGAGGTTGCGTTTGAGCCCCATGGTACCGGTCAGGCAGAATTTGCACCCCAGCGCGCACCCGACCTGGCTGGAGATGCACAGGGTGCACCGAGGCGGATCGGGTATGAGCACCGATTCGATGAAATGGCCGTCATGGAGGCGGAAAAGATACTTCCGGGTCCCGTCGCCGGCTTCATCGACGCGGGCCACGGTCAGAGCGTCGAGGGTCGCTTCGGATGCAAGCCTTTCACGGAAATCCCGGCTGATGTCGGTGCATTGACTCCAGTCGGAGACATTTCTCGTATACAGGTGCCTGTAGAGCTGACGGGCGCGAAAGGGCTTCTCTCCAAGCGTCACGACCCACGCTTCGAGTTGCTCCAAAGTAAAATTTTTAAGAAAAAGAGGTTTCATTTTCTGGAAAAGTACTCGTCCGTGGTACGGTCCTGGAGGCAGATCTGATTATATTCGCCAAGGCCGGTCGAGTCGTAGAGCCTGTAGCCGGCCTCCCTGCACTGCCTGCACGCCTTGCGGGGAATGTGGATGGCAAGGATCCTGCGCCCTCTGTCCGTCTGCGAGTCTATGGCCAGAAGCCCCCCGCACTCCGGGCAGGCCCGGACCGTTTCCTGCTGAATTTCAATGATATTGTCCGTATCGTAAAAGATATGGCGTTGACGGCGGAAGAATTCGCTGCTGTGGCGTTTAATTTCCCGGATTCCCGGGCCCCTTTTCCATACCTCGAGGGCCTCCTCGACCACTTTTTCGATTTTTTCCGATATCTCCGGCCCCTGTCTGAGCTTGTCCGGGTCGTAGTCGGGTTCGCGGATCCTGCTGTAGTCGAGTCCGGCAAGTGCCAGAATGATTCCGACATTCATGTAGGGCAGGGCGCTCTCAATCGAATAGCCGCCTTCGAGAACGGCGATGTCGGGTTTGAGGCGGCTGGTCAGTTCCGCGTAGCCGCGGGCCGAAAAATTCATATCGGTTATCGGGTCGGTGTAGTGGTTGTCCTGCCCCGCAGAGTTGACGATCAGTTCGGGTTTGAATTCGTCGAGGATCGGCAGGATTGCGTTTTCCAGCACGTAGAGAAACCCCTCCTCGGAGGTGCGGGGAGGTAGCGGCAGATTGATCGTCATTCCTGCGGCATTGGGGCCGCCGAATTCGGAGGCAAACCCCGTTCCGGGATAGAGCGTTCGTCCGTCCTGGTGCACGGAAAGAAAAAGGGTATCCGGGTCGTGCCAGTAAATGTCCTGGGTGCCGTCACCGTGATGGCAGTCGGTGTCGATTATGGCCACGCGGTCGACGCCGTAGGTCTGCCGCAGATACTCGATCATTACGGCTTCGATGTTGATATTGCAAAAGCCCCGCGCCCCGTGCACCACCCGCATTGCATGGTGGCCCGGCGGACGCACGAGGGCAAAGCCTCGCCGGACGTTTTTTTCGAGCACCTCCGAGCCGATTTTCTTTGCTCCCCCCGCGCTTATGAGGTGAGATTCGGTAACCACGCTCAACTCATCCGGGATGCAGAAGTGAACGCGCCGGATGTCTTCCACCGAGGCCATATCGGGTTTATATTCAACGATCCCATCGATGTCGAGGATGCCTTCCTCGAACACCTGGTCCTGCGTGTAGAGCAACCGTTCTTCCCGCTCGGGGTGCGTCGGATCGATCGCCCAGTCGAAGGCGGGGAAAAAAACGAGGCCGATTTTGTCTTTGGATGAAAGCATAAAACCTCAGTGATGAGTGATCAGTGATGAGTGATGAGTGATCAGTGGGCCGTGAGCGGTTTTCCCGTTCACTGTTCACTGCTCACTGTTCACTATACACAATCCGGCAGGACGCAGCAGTTGAACATCGACTGCGCAAGGTCCTGGCACTCCGCGATGAGGCCGGGCCGCGTCTGGACCCGCACGCGAATGTTGCGCCCGACGGTGTAGAAGTCCCGCACCATGTTAAACTGACTGTCTTCGACCACCTCCAGGTCTATTTCGCATTCCGAGGCGCCGGCCTTTATACACTTTGCCCGGAGCAGGTCGCAAGCAAGAGAAAGCGCAGCTTTCCTGTCGAAATCTTTTCCGACCGGCCGGCTGAATTGCTCTTCGGGCGCGAGGGCCACACCCCGTTGGGTGTCGGCAAAAAGCGTGACTTCGGAGGTGTTCTTGGCCAGGGCCGCCCCTATGGCGTTGGCCACGTGCCACTGCGGCACCGTGCAGGTCGCAATGCCGGTGAACTTTTCGAGGAGCGGAGCGAAATAGGGCGCCGGGCCTCCTAGAGCCAGAATTTCGACAGGCTCGATTCTATAACCGGACAAAAGCTCTTTTACCGTATAAACCGGCTTGCGATTGATCTCATCGATCATCTCGCGAGCGGCGCGCACGATCTTTTGGCACGATACATCCAGGATCAGCCGGGCGGCTGCTTCAAGGGGCATCGCGAGCTGCTCGGCAATGGGGGCCAAACCGCGTCTGGCCGCCTCGCGGTCGCCGTTCACCGCTTTTCCCAGGACAAACAAGGCATCGGTAGGAGTTGGAGACAACCCACCGTACGCCATGGCCGGTCCCAGGCGGCGAGGGCCGATCCGCAGGTCCCCGTCGATAACCGCAACGCAAGAGTCGCCCCCGAGACCTATCGACCTGGTCTTGAGCGCCCGTATGAGCGTTCTGCGCCCCCCGACCTCGCCTCCCAGCGGTTCGAGCAGCGGGCTCCGGCGCACGAACAGTGCAATATCGGTAGTCGTGCCCCCGATATCGAGCACGAGGGTGTCGCCCGAATGGGAGACAAACGGAAGTGCCCCCAGAACACTTGCCGCCGGGCCCGAAAAGATCGTCTGTTCGGGCGCATCGATCGAGGCTTCAAAACTCATCGTCCCCCCGTCGGCCTTGAGAACGTAGATGGGGACCTCGAAACCCCTACTCTTGAGCGCATCGCGTACCGCTTCGAAAAACTGCCTGTGCACGTTTTGCACGGCTGCATTGAGCCATGCCGTGACGATCCGGCGGGGAAAATTGAGGGTCGCCGAAAGAGTGTGGCCAGGGACCACTATGTCGCAGGACCGACGCAGGATTTCGGCCATTTCGAGTTCGTGGCAGGGGTTTCGTACCGAGAATTTCGATACGACTGCAGCCTGCCGGATGTTTTCGGCCAGAAATATGTCGGCGATTTCCTCGATTTCTCTCTTTCGAAGAGGCTGAACTTCCCGACCACGATGGTCGATCGAGCCCGAGACGCAATAATAGTGACTGCCGATTTGAAAATTGGCCGGATCGATGCCGGGGCCCGCCGATACGACGATGCCGGTTTTTTCCAGCTGCCCTTCGGCAATGGCATTGGTGGTAAGAGTTGTGCTTAAAACCGCGCGGTGGATCTTTTCGGGCGCAATCCCCCTGGTAATCATCTCCAGTCCGGCCCACACGCAATCGAAAAGATTGGCGGGATCGGTTGCGACTTTTACCTGGCGCAAGATTCGGCCCTCTCCAATCAGCACGACATCCGTGTGCGTGCCGCCAAC
The DNA here is from genome assembly GCA_049964955.1 of Syntrophobacteraceae bacterium. GTDB lineage: Bacteria > Desulfobacterota > Syntrophobacteria > Syntrophobacterales > Syntrophobacteraceae > SbD1. Next base: position 20,205 of record JBMFWU010000048.1, on the reverse strand, counting down.
GTCGAGACCGATTATCATCGGATGCCCCTTTGAGTCATGAGCAACAAAATTGGACTTGGTCGATCATATCGCGCACAGCGCCAAGAGTCCAGAGAAGACAGTGAAGTGAAGACAGTGAACAGTGATCAGTGATCAGAGGTGGCTTTTCCTGCTCGCGGCTCACTAGAGCCCGGAGCGCCGTTTTCACGGCTCACCGTTAACTGCTCACTCGAATACAGCGCCGTTTTCACTGCTCACTGTTCACTGCTCACTGTTCACCCCCTCATACAGTCGCAGCAGCATCCTTCTGCCCTTCGAGTAATTGACGCCGGATAGCGCGCCCACCTGGCGCACGTGCAGGCCCACGGCCTGCGCATCCTTAAGGAAGTTGTCCTTCTGCCTGCGGTCCACAAGGGCAAGGGCGCCGGGGGTTTTCGCGAGATATCGAGCGGCGCCGCCCGCAGAGGTGAGAAGCGTCCCGGTTCCGAGCAGGAAGACCAGGCTGGGTTCATAGTAGCCTACCGAACAGAGTTTGACCTGATTACCGCCAATTTCCCGGGCGGCCGCGCTCACGCTTCTGCTCAGCCAGATGGAGTTAATTCCCGGCAAGACCCACTGGAGGGCGGGGGCGAGCAGCAGAGCGGTAGCTGCCACCGCGACCGCCGTGGCGTGCAGGTAGCGCCCCTTGAGGAAAGCCCGCGTCGAAAAAATCGCGCCCGCGATCGCCGCCGTCGCCGGTATCACCGCAAGCGGGACGAACCTGTGCTCCAGTACCCAGGGCAGTGCGAGGCACCCCAGGCCAAGAACGACAATCACGAGCTGGCATAAAACATAGCCGGTTTTGACCAGTTTCGATTCGAGTTCGCCCCTTTTGCCCTCTTCCGCCGAAATGATGGTGTGGGCGACAAGAAGACATAATGCCGGATAGAGCGGTAAGACATAATGGGGGAGCTTGGTTGGGACCAGTTCGAAAACGACCCATGCCGGCAGCACCCAGGCGAGGCAGAAACGTAGCGCGGCCTCCGAACGCGACTTCCATGCCCGAAACACCGCAGCCCCCGCAAGCGGAGATGCAGGCCAGAGGGTGAGGGGCAAAAGGAGCAGGTAGAAGCCGGGCGGGAATCCGTGGGATTCTTGCCCCGAGGCAACCTTGGAGAGAAAATCCCCCACCACGGCCTGCTTGTAGAAAAGCCCCCTGGTGTCGATGCCTATAGCGATCATCCAGGGGCTTACGAGCAGAATCAAAATCGCAAGGCCTGCCAGGGGTCTCAGCCCCTTTAACCATTGCGTATCCCTGTCGGCCGCGGTAAGGCAGCCGATCGTGAGAACTCCGATCATCGGCGTGACCGGTCCTTTTACGAGGATCCCGGCCGCCTGTGCCACCCAGAAGGTCAGAAAAGGTCCGATCCCTGCGGGTTTGCTTTTATCCTCCCGCAGATAAAACCGGCTAAGCGCGCTCTGGGAAGCCAGAATCGTCACAAGGAGTACGGCGTCAGTCGTCGCAATGTGCGCCTCGACCACCAGCAGGATCGAACTCGAGCAAAGGAGGGCGGCAAGAAACCCGGTTTTTTCTCCAAAAAGGCGCTTTCCGAGTGCAAAGGTGAAAAGAACGGAAAAAATCGCTCCCAGAAGCGATGGAATACGGTAGGGCCAGATTTTTCGAAATGCGGCCGCCCCGGCAAGCTCGGCACTCGCAGATTGCAGCCAATAGATCCCGATCGGCTTTTTGTTGCGGGGCGTATTCTGGAAACGGATCCGCACGAAATCGCGCGTTTCCGTCATCTGTTTGGATGCCTGGGCAAACCTGGCTTCGTCGCGGTCCATGGGCGGAATGGTAAAAAGCCCCGGAAGGTAGAAAAGCAGACAAATCAGGATAAGGAGGGCGGAAGCGGGAAGCACAGAGCGGGAAGCGGGAAGCGGGAAGCGGGAAGCAAAGAGTCTGTTTTGTTCCATATTGTCCAACTTCTTGAAAACCCCTTTATCGCCTTCGTAAAGGCAGGCGTCGGATCCCCCTTTTGTAAAGGCAGGCGCCAGATCCCCCCCTTTTTCAAAGGGGGACTTGGGTTCGAAGCCCCCGGCGCGCTCACCATCCCCATTCTTCACAAGGTGCGGATTGGTAGATTGGTAGGTTGGGGTGAGCGCAGCGATCCCCAACATCTCCCATCCCCAACATTCACGAGATGCGGATTGGTAGGTTGGGGTGAGCACAGCGATCCCCAACATTGCCACGGTCCGGTTTCCGGTCGGGCATCAGCTGAGTTTTTGCAGCGCTTTGGCCACCGCATCGAATCCCCGCTCGATCTCCTCGTCGGAAAGAGCATAGGAGAACCGGATGCAATTGTTTTCGCCGAAGGCCTCTCCGGGAACTACGGCCACGTGGGCCTCCTCCATGAGAAAATCGGCAAGGTCGAGAGAACCGGCTATTGTGCGCGTTCCGAATTTTTTCCCGAAATAGGAGCTGAAATTGGGAAAGACATAAAAGGCGCCATCGGGCGCAGCACAGGTGACGCCCGGCATGCCCGAAAGCAGTTCCAAAACCCGGTTACACCTTCTTTCAAATACTTTCGCCATTTCCGCCGCCGGCTCCTGATCGCCGGCGAGCGCCTCCACGGCCGCCCATTGTGATATGGAGGCCGCGTTGCTCGTTACCTGGCTCTGGAAATCGGTGGCCGCCTTGATAACCGTTCGGTCCCCCACGAGATAGCCGATTCGCCAGCCGGTCATGCAGTAACTCTTGCTCACACCGTTAAGGATAAAGATGCGCTCGCGCAGTTTTTCCTCGACCATGGCGAGGTTGACCCATTTTTTCCCGCCGAAAAGAATGCGGTAGTAAATGTCATCGCTTGCAATCAGGACGTTTTCATGCCTCAGGAGCACCTCGGCGAGCGCCTTGAGCTCGTCGGCGCCATAATATTTTCCGGTCGGGTTCGACGGGCTGTTAAGAATCAGCAGCCGGGTCCGGGGCGTAATCGCCTTCTCCAGGTTTTCGGGCCGCAGGATGAATCCGTCTTCCTGCGGACAGGTGACTACTACCGGCTTGGCGTCTGCCAGGTTCACCATGTCCGGATAGCTCACCCAGAAGGGCGAAGGAATAATGACCTCATCTCCGGGGTCGAGCAGGGTCATGAACAGATTGTAGAGCGCGTGTTTTCCCCCGCAGGAAACCAAAACGTTTTCCCGTCCATAGGAAAGACCGTAATCGGCCTTGATGGTGGCGCATACGGCGTCTTTTAGTTCATTTATTCCCCCCACTGCCGTGTAGCGGGTCATCCCCTTCCTGATACTCTCCATCCCGGCGTTGCCGATATTTTGAGGCGTATCGAAATCAGGCTCGCCGACACCGAAATTGATGATGCGGACCCCGCTCTTTTTGAGTTCGTTCGCCTTGGCATTAATCGCCAGAGTGGCTGATGGTTTGATCCTGCCAAGTCTTGCAGCTAACTTCATATCGTTCCTCCGGTGGATAGTCGGCCGTTTTGCCCGTAGTGTACTGAAATAAGATACAACCCGTGTCCGGGTGCGGTTATGCCCGCCTGCCTGCGATCTCCGCTTCTTAGAATGCGCTCGAAGTCTCCGGGCGTTCTCTTTCCCTTTCCGACCTCGACGATCGTGCCCGTGAGATTTCTCACCATGTGGCGCAAAAATCCGTCGGCTTCATAGGTGAACTTCAGCCTGTCCGCGCCCCTCTGTTCGAGTTCTGCCCGCAACATGGTGCGCGAGGTCGAGGAAACCGGGGAGCCCGAGGCCATGAAGGCCGAAAAATCGACTCTGCCGCAAATCGTTTTCAAACACTCCTTCATCGGCTCCAGCGCAAGCGGCATGCGCACGTGCCACACGTAATTGCGAAGAAGCGCCGAGGGCGCCGGACGGTTAAGGATGTGGTACTCGTATACCTTGCTTACTGCGGAAAAGCGAGCGTGAAAAGAGCGATCGACCTCCTCGGAGGCCACAATCGCGATGTCGTTTGGGAGGAGGCTGTTTAGACCCTTGAGCATCTGGTCGGCGGTAAGGTTTGTGCGCGCCCGAAAGCTTACGACCTGCCCCTTGGCATGGACTCCCGAATCGGTGCGGCCGGAAGCGCAGATGGCCACTCTTTCTCCGAGCATGACCCCAAGGCGCGACTCCAAAACTTCCTGGATGGAGAGCGACCCGGCCTGACGCTGCCACCCGTGATAGCCGCGGCCGTCATATTCTACTACAAGCTTGAAGGTGCGCCCCGGCCTCAGGTCCCGGTCATCCTGGCCGGCGGTCCCCCCGCCGTCTAGGGTTGCCATGGAGCCCCTTGTAGTCCGCTCTCTTCGGGCAGGCCGCTCATGAGGTTCATATTGCACACCGCTTGCCCCGAGGCCCCCCGGGTGAGATTGTCGATGACCGAGACCACGATGCACCGGCCCGTGCGGGGGTCGAACTTCCAGCCCAGATCGCAGTAATTGCTGCCCCGCACCTGGAGGGTGACGGGAAGATTCTCCCCGCAAAGTCTTACGAAATGCTCTTCGCGGTAGAAATCTCGAAAGGCCCGGTCGATCTCTTCTTTCGAAACCCCCGGCTTCACACTGGAGTAAACGGTACTGAGGATGCCCCGAGACATGGGCACAAGATGCGGGGTAAAGCTGATCGTTACAGGCTTTTGGGCGAGAACGCTCAGTTCCTGCTCGATTTCGGGCGTATGGCGGTGTTCGGCTACCTTGTAGGCCTTAAAGCCGTCATTTACCTCGCAGTAGAGTAAGGCCACGGAGGCGCCCCTTCCGGCCCCCGAAACTCCCGATTTGGAATCGGCGATGATCGTTTCCGGTTCGATCAGGCCGTGGGAGAGAAGCGGCGCTGTGGCAAGGATAACGCTCGTAGGATAGCAGCCCGGATTGGCGACGAGGCGGGCGGTGCGGATTTTTTCCCGGTAGAGTTCCGGCAGGCCGTAGACAGCCTCGCTCAAAAGCTCCGGGGTCTTGTGCGCCGAATACCACTCCCGGTAGACCTCCGCGTCCTTTAACCGGTAATCGGCGCTCAAATCCACGACCTTGACCCCTCGGGCGAGCAGCTCCGGAATGATCTCCATCGACGCCTGATGCGGCATGGCCGTAAAGACCAGTTCGGCTGAGGAAGCAAGTTTTGCCGGGTCGGTGTCTTCGAACACCAGGTCGTAGTGGCGCCGTAACGCGGGATAGAAGTCGTCCAGCCGCACGCCTTTTTGCTGTCGCGAGGTAATAGTGGAGACGCTCACGGCCGGATGAGCGCTCAGGATGCGCAGCAACTCGAAGCCTGTGTAGCCGGAGGCCCCGGCAACGGCAACCCTTATCATGAGGCGTTCCTAAAAAGTCCAGGGCGCGTGCACACAAGTGCAGCGCCCTGTAAGTGAACAATTATGAGTGATCAGTGAACAGTGTGTGGAAAAAGCTTTTTCTGCTCACCGTTCACTGTTCACTGATCACTGCATCTTAACGCTTCGAATACTGGAACCGTGCCCTGGCGCTCTTGCGGCCATACTTCTTGCGTTCCTTGACGCGCGAATCGCGTGTCAGGAAGCCTGCGCGTTTCAGCACTTCCCGGTATTCGGGATTGAGTTCGAGCAGCGCCTTGGATATCCCGTGGCGAATCGCGCCGGCCTGGCCGGAGATCCCGCCGCCCAGAACATTTACCGAGATATCGAGCCGGCCAAGAGTCCCGGTGAGGGACAGCGGCTGCGCGATCACCATCTTGCTCGTCTCTCGGTCCATGTACTCCTCGGCAGGCTTGTTGTTTATGACAATCCGGCCCGTTCCGGGCTGAAGCCATACCCGCGCGATCGAGGTCTTCCGTTTCCCTGTGGCATAAAACCGTTGTTCAGGCATTGTAAAAGGCTCCTAGCTGTATTTCTCGATGCACTTGAAAACCTCGGGTTGCTGCGCCTCGTGAGGATGTTCCGGACCGGTGTAGACCTTGAGCTTCTTGATGAGCTTACGGCCCAGACGGTTTTTGGGCAGCATCCCCCACACGGCCAACCGCAACATCCGCTCCGGATGCTCCTGGTTGAGCTTGCGGGCACTGGTTTCCTTCATCCCGCCCATATAGCCGGAGTAGTGGTAGTAGGTCTTTTTGTCCCACTTGCCCCCGGTGAGCTTGACCTTGTCGGCGTTTACCACGACGACGAAGTCGCCCAGGTCCACGTGTGGCGTGAAGGTCGGCAGGTGCTTGCCTCGAATGCGGACAGCGATTTGACTTGCCAGCCGGCCCAATGCCTGGTTTTCGGCATCCACCACTATCCATTTGCGCTTTTGGGGTTCGAACTTGGCGCTTTCTGTTTTCATCGTCGTACTCCGATGGGAAAATTAGCTTAAGAGCTGGATAGTACCTGGGGCGGGCAATCTTGTCAAATGAAAAATGGCCGTTCTGCTGCACGCTTCTTTTTGGCCTTGTTGCCCATCCTGCCCTCTTAGAGCGTATCGAGGTCGATATGCTCCGGAAATTGGGGGAACAACCCGCTGCGCCGCAGCCTGGTCTGAGAACCGAAAAAGTGCATATCGCCTTTCTTATCGCAAAACCATGCTTCTTTAGCACCTTTTTCGAAATATAGCTTCTTCTTTCTTTCCATCTCTTCGATCGTGTTGGAAGGGGACTTTATCTCTACGACGATTTCAGGGCTTTCCGGCAGAGCGGGCATATCCCCCGTGTTTCGCCGAAAAAAGTCCAGGGTGCCCCAGGCGACATCGGCTACTTTGACCCCATCGGAAGTTTGAATCGGGCATTCGGGAAGAACATCTCCACGGCCTCCACATTTGTCAAACCAGCTAATGATGCGCCTTTGGTACTTGCTATGCCCAACGGTGGCCGGCGTCATCACGATTTCCCCCCACTGGTTCATTTCGATCTTGAAAGGCAAATCTTGTAGACTGGGGTGCTCGACGACCTCGTGCCATTCCACTAGCTTTCTCCTTGTCCTGCGGCTCACCCAAGATCGATTTCCACCCGTCGAGGAAATTGCCTGAAAAGTGTGCTTTTCCGCAATTCTCCTTCAGAATGGAAAAAACGAATATTGCCGTCACTGTCGCAAAACCAAACCTCTTTGGCCCCCTTCTCAAAATAGAGAGCAGCCTTCCGTTTCATCGCCATTTCACTGTTGGAAGGCGATTTCACTTCAACCACCAGTTCGGGAGATTCAGGGTATGGATTATCGTCCTCCATATTTTTGCGGAAAAACGCGGAGCTTCCCCATGCGACGTCGGCGACCCTGGTCCCATCGGAGGTTTGGACAGGGCATTCGGTAGAAATCTGGCCTTCCCTGGCCAGCCTGCCGAGCGCTCTGACAATCAGGCTTTGGTATATTCCATGTTTCCCCCTTGCCGGAGTCATGATGACATAGCCTTCCGCATTGGTTTCGATCTTGAAAGGCAAATCTTGTAGACTGGGGTGTTCGACCACCTCGCGCCATTCCATCCGGTTTTCCTTTCTCGCCCGGTAGAGCGGCGAAAAGTATTTCAACTCGCCTCCGGAGGCGAAATGCAGGGGCAACGCATCGATTTTGCGCTCGCTGTGTTGCCTCTACACTATAAATCTTTTTGCGGGCTCGGCCAGGTTTATCTAAACCAGCCGGCCAGGGCGCTTGAGGATTGGCGAAAAGGGGCTATCGCGTAAGCACCCAGGTCTCCGGGTGCTGATAGCCGGGAAAGGACTCCCCGAACTGGGGTTTTCCGAAAAAGGTCGCCTGGTTACCTACACTGCCGATCCCCATGAGGTCCACCGTGAAAAGAAACCGGTTGTCGGATCCCACCTGTTCGTATCCCACGCCGAACCCCCAGCACCCCTGCACATACCGGATCCCGTAGCCCTGGGTAAACCACAAAGCGTTTTGAAAGGAGTAATCATGGTAGGTGTTGAGATAGATGTGATCATAGACTTTAAAATAGGTTGAGAGGGTAATTTCGTTGACATTGAGATTGGGGATCTGTTCGTAGCCGACACTGTAGACATTTCCCGGACCGGTGGTGTAGGAAGCCGAAAGGTCCTGGGCCTGCACGCCTGCGCCCGAGCGGAAGCTCCAGTCCAGATCGTAGGAAAGAGACCAGTTACGAATGGGCATGAGGTCGAGCCTTACTCCCAGGGGGGAAAAGCCCTCGGGCATCAGGGTGTCGGTATCAAAGAGCGGATCGGGTTGGGCGGGCGGTGCGATATTGAAAAAATCAAAAACGCGCAGCCGGGCAATTTCCGCATAGGTGACCACTGGGGTCCCGGAGGCGCCGGGAGCGATCTGCTTACCGGTTAGAAAGGTCGTAAACCCGTAGCGAATGCCGTTTCTGGACTGGTCCAGGTCCAGTCGGTCAAGCTGGGGGATTTGACTGCTGAGCGTCTGGGTCGCATACTCGTAGGAGATTTCGGGTTCGATCGCGTGTTGAACGGCGGTAAAGCCACAGACGTTGACGGGGTAAACCCTGTTGAGGCGCGAACTCATTTTGACCGTGACATCGGGTTCTTCACGAACGGCATAATTGCCGGCCGTGGTGGGCTCATCCCACTGGATCGAATAGGCGTCGGTTCGCATCCCTATGGAAGGCTCGACGTCGAGGTAGTTGCCCCAGTGCAGCGGGGAAAAGAGTTGCGGATACAAATCGAGCCGCTGCTCGTTGTCGCCCTCCTGCCTCCAGTAGTTCACCGCCGAACTGTCTACGGAGTAATACAGGGGCGTGCCGGCGACAGGGTTTGGAATTACGGTATAGTAAAAGGAGGGTAGCTTCTGGATCGTTTCCCTGTTTATCGAAGTCTCCAGGTTTTCCCAGTATCGCAGGTCCATGCTGAGTAAGGTCGATTCGCCTCTTTTTTCCAGGTACAGGTCGGATTCGCGCACCAGGGAGGTTTGGTCGTACAAAAGACCCCGATTGAAATACTCGAGAAATTCGCGGTTGGAGTTAAAAAATGAGCTCGACCCGCTTGAGAATTCCTGGAGAAAATTGCGGTCGCTCACATAGTCGAGGTCGATTTTCCCCTCTATGTCCCAGGGCAACGCGAAGCTCTGCTTGCCTCGCACCCAATACTTGTCGTAGGTCTGAAAGGGATATCCCTGCTCGGCCAGAAACGATTTGCTCGCCTGGTCCTGCAGATAGTCGAACATCCAGACCCCCTGGCCCAGTTGTTGGTTATTTACGCGGTATTCGAGGCCGCCCATAAAGCCGCGATTCTGAAAGTACTGGGCGTAGAAAGTAGCGTCCATGTCCGGACGCATGGCCCAGTAGTAAGGGATTTCAAAATGGAAGCCATTTAAGGTGGAGTCTCCGGCGAAGGGCAGCAAAAAACCCGACTGCCGTTGCGTTTCAATGGGCATTTCCACCATCGGAAAATAGGCGAGAGGGTAGTCTTTGGCCCAAAAGGATGCTCCCGTCGTGTAAGCGGTTCCCCCTACGTTCACCTGCATCTTTTTGAACTGGACTTTCCAGGCGGGGTCGGCCGGATTGCAGCTGGTGATGAAGCCCTGTCCGAGTTCAAACTGGGTGGGGCCTGTTTTGGCTATCGAGGCGCCCTGAACGAAGAAATTGTTGGCAGCAAAATAGATGATGCCCTGGTTCATCGTTCCGGTTTCGGTGTCGAGGTTCCAGACGATGTGTCTGCCTTTTAGCCAGTTTCTGCCGTAGCGGATCGTGACGTTGCCGTGCAGATCGGCCTGGCGCGACAGGTTGTTTACCGAGGCACGGTCGGCTTCTATCGTCCTGTCGGTAGCGGTGAGCCGCACGTGCCCTTCGGCTTCATACGTGTGCCTGGCTTCGTTATAGACCAGCTTGTCCGCGTGGATTGTCCAGGGAATTTTCGCGCGACCGATGGCTGCGGTTGCGGCAAGCGGCGAGGGCGGTTGGGCGGCAAGGGTCTGACCACACGGCCACATCCCCGGGGCCACAGCGAACAAAAAAAGCCCCAGGCTCCAAAAAAGTTGCTTTCCAAAGACTTTGCTCACAAGGCGGGCTCCCCGAAAAGCTGTTTAACCTCCCCGGCGAAATAGAGCGAGCCGGTGATGCAGATGAGATCCTCCGGGCCTGCGAGATGCTTTGCCTCCTCAATGGCCGAAGCCGGATCGGAAATGACGTAGCATCTCTGTATGTAAGGTCTTGCCATCTTGCGGATTTCTTCGGGATTTGCGGCCCGTGCGTAGACGGGTTTGGTGAATATGGCCGTCTCGGCCAGGGGGAGCAGGCGCCGCAGGATTCCCAAAATGTCTTTATCGGCCATGATGCCGATCACCAGGTGAAGTTTTTTATAGGGAAAAGTCTCCCGCAGAGCGTCTCGAAGCGACTCCGCCCCCTGGGGATTGTGTGCCCCGTCGAGCAGGATGGTCGGATTATTCCCCAGGACCTCCAGGCGAGCCGGCCACCGGACCTCCTGCATGGCGTTGCGGATGAGGTGCGGGCGAAGCAATACAAGGTGTTTGCGCTCGAGCACTTCGAGGGCGGCAAGCGCCAGGGCGGCGTTTCCCACCTGGTGGGGCCCCTTGAGATTTACCGACAGCGAGGGCAGCTCGAAGTCGAGCCCCTTGTATCGAAAGGACCCTTTGGCATTTCGCCGCACCCGAAAATCGGACTTGAAGCGGTAGAGGGGGGCGGACTTTTCCATGCACGCGGTCTTAAAAATCCCCTGAGCCGCGGGCTGGGATACGCCGCTCACCACCGGCACCCCCTTTTTGATGATCCCCGCTTTTTCCCTGGCGATCGAAGAGAGCGTTGAGCCAAGATACTCCTGGTGGTCAAAGCCGACATTGGTAATGACGCAGACCTCGGGAGTAATCACGTTTGTCGCATCGAGCCGTCCTCCCATGCCCGTCTCAATGATTGCCAGATCGACCTCTTCCTCCGCGAAGTAGAGAAAAGCCATCGCGGTCACCATTTCAAAAAAGGTCGGCGGCTGACTCTCATCCAGGACTGCCCGGATTTTTTCGAAAACCTGCAGGATCCTCTCGGCCGAGACTTCCTGCTCGTCTATACGGAAGCGTTCGGTGAAGCGCACGAGGTGCGGAGAGGTATACAGCCCGACCCGAACGCCGTGTTCTACGAGGATGCGCGAGAGAATCGCCGCAGTCGAACCCTTGCCGTTTGTCCCGGCGATATGCAGGAAGCGGAGTTTGCGGTGCGGGTCGCCAACCCGCGCGAGAAGATTTTCCGTACAGTTCAAACCGAACTTTATGCCAAACTTCTGCAGACCGTAAAGGTAATCGAGAGATCGCTGGAAATCCGACACTCGCTTCTTCTCTCCCATTTTTTCTGTGGGTCGCGGGGAAAAATAGTTGTTTAAGCCAATTTAAATCTTTTAATAGCACACTTTTACGCGCATTAAAAATAATTGATTCCCCCAATTGAGTGATTCCTGCGGCGCGGGGCGAAGCTTTTACCACAAAAGCCACTCAAGGCTTTGTCCGGTGAATTCTTGACTTTGTCGGGTATCCAATTTAGAGTTCCCCGATTGTGCGTAAACGAAAGGCTTATTTTCAGCCGGGGGCGGTATCGAAGACCCCGGCGTACATTTGCCGCGAAGGCTGTCGTGCTTCCGCGGGGGAGGATTTTTATGGATTGGGAAAGGCCGCCCGAAAGAAGGGCGCCTCAAACGGGCGGTCCGCCGCAGGATTTCGAAGAGGTCCTGAGGTGGCTTGCCGGGCGTTTCAGACAATCGCCCGGTCCCTCTCTTCGCTGGCTCGCAACGATCGTCGGGGGGGCCCTTGCAATTTTTATCCTTTTCAATTCCTACTACACGGTGCAACCCCAGCAAACCGCTGTAATCCAAAGATTCGGCAAGTACCTCGGGACTGCCGGCGCCGGCCTTCATTTTATGATTCCTTTCGGAATCGATACGGTGACCAAGGTGGTCACCGGCAAGGTGCTCCAGCGCGAATACGGATACCGCACCACCCGGCCGGGCGTACGCTCGGAGTTTACGACAGCGGGGTATGAAAGCGAATCGATGATGCTTAGCGGCGATCTCGACGTTGTGAACGTTCACTGGACGGTTCAGTACATGATACGAAACCCGGTGAAATATATGTTTGACGTCAAAGGGGTGACGGCTACCCTCGACGATATCTCCCAGGCGGTGATGCGCCAGATCGTTGGAGATCATTATGCCGACGATGTATTGACTACGGGCAGAGCGGCCATAGCCATCGAGTGCCAGAAGGAAATCCAGCACATCATGGACACCTATGGGACCGGGCTGCAGATAGTTGCCGTGAAGCTGCAGGACGTAAATCCCCCGAAGCCTGTCCAGCCGGCCTTCAACGAGGTCAATGAAGCCAAGCAGGACAAGGCGCGAACGATTAACGAGGCCGAGCAAACCTACAACGAGAAAATCCCCGAAGCCGTCGGCCAGGCTAAGCAGACGGTTGCCAGGGCGCAAGCCTATGCGGCCGAGCGGGTGAACAAGGCGGAAGGTAAGGCGCAGCGTTTCCTCGATATTCTTGCCCAGTATCAAAAGGCCCCCGATATTACCCGCAGCAGGATGTATCTCGACTCGTTCGGGAATATAATGGGTAGAGCCGGCCATCTCTACGTTGTCGACAGTTCGGAAAAAGGCATTCTGCCGCTGCTCGACCTGGGACATCTCGGGGCAAAGAACGGCAAAGCGGCCGATCTTTCGGCCGGTAAGTAGTGCCGGCAGGATATGGAAAGGAAAATACCATGATTCCACGCTGGGTTAAGATGGCTGCACCGGCAGTAATCGTTCTGGCAGCCGTTGCCTGGTCTTCTTTATACGTGGTCACCCAAACCGAGCAGGTGGTGATTACCCAGTTCGGCCGACCTATCGGCAATCCGATTACCCGGGCCGGTCTTCATTTCAAGCTCCCCTTCATTCAGACGGCCAACTATTTCGACAAGCGCATCCTGGCATGGGACGGACGTCCGGACCAGATCGCCACCCGGGACAAAAAATATATCTGGGTGGATACGACGGCTCGTTGGAAAATAGCCAACCCTCTGCTTTTCATGGAGCGGGTGGGGAATTTCCAGACGGCGCAGAGTCGGCTGGATGGAATAATCGACTCGGTTGTGCGCGACAATGTTTCGGATAACGACCTGGTGGAGCTGGTCAGGAGCAAGGGCTGGGAGAAGGCCAAAGAGCAGTTCCTGCAGTCGGGGGTCCCCGAGCCCCTGGTGTCCGGCCCCGGATATGCGAGCACCTCCGACAACTATACGCTCAAGAAAGGACGCGAGATAATCACCCGCGACATGGTGGCGGATGCCTCCAAACTCATTTCCGAATTCGGGATGAAACTGGTCGACATCCGTATTACGCGCATCAACTACGTCCAGTCGGTGCGCAATTCGGTCTACCAGCGGATGATTTCCGAAAGAAAACGGATTGCCGCCCAGTACCGGTCCGAGGGCAACGGGGAGAAGGCCGCGATCCTTGGCCAGATGGACCTGGAATTGGCCAAGCTCAGGTCCAAGGCCTACAAGCAATCGCAGGAAATCCGCGGGAAAGCCGACGCGCAGGTGACCAGCATATATGCGGCTGCCTACGGCAAAGACCCCGAGTTTTTCTCTCTGTACAAGACGTTGAATCTTTACGGCGATTTCAAGAAAAACAGCTCATTTTTGCTCAGTACCGACTCGGATGTTTTCAAATACCTGAAGGGCGCAGGGGCGCCGCCTGTAAAAGCTCTGAAAGGCGCAGGAGAGACGCCTGACGCCAAAAAGCTGAGTGCGAGGTAAGCCATGGCCTTTTATGAAGAAAATCCAGGGCAAATTTCCCAGGCCGATATCGTCGTGGGCATCCCTTCGGCAAATGAGGCGGGAAACATAGCCGGAACGGCCGCTCGGGTGGATAAGGGCCTGAGCGAGCATTTCCCGGGAATGCGTTGCGCCATCATAAATTGCGACAACCATTCCTCCGACGGCACGCGGGAAGCTTTTTTCTCGGCGCCGGGTACGGCAGCCAAGCTCTACCTTTCCACCCCACCCGGGGAAGCGGGCAAAGGAAGAAATATTCGCAATTTCTTTGAAAAGGCCCGCCAGCTCAACCCCAAAGCTTTGATGGTCCTGGAAGCCGATATCCGAAACATTTCCCCCATGTGGGTGAGAAATCTCGTGGCGCCGGTCCTCAAGGGCGCCGGGTTTGTTTGCCCGCTCTACGAACGTCACAAGTATGAAACCTTTTTGACGAACTCGATTGTGTACCCTCTCTTTCGATGTCTTTATGGGCGGCGTGTGCGGCAATGCAACGCGGGCGATTATGGTTTCAGCCCCAAACTGCTTGACCTGTATCTGAGCGCCCCCTCCTGGAGCGATACGGTCCAAAACTCGGGGATCGACATCTGGATGGCCAACATCGCCCTGGCCTCCCGGCTCCCGATCGTTCAGGCCGTTATGGGCGCTCCCAAACTGCACCGGCTCAAAGGCCGTTATACGCACATGCCGCAGATGTTTGTCGAGACGGTGGGAACGATTTTCGATCTCATGGAGGTCTATGACAACTACTGGCCCCTGGTCAAATGGAGCAAGCCCACCGCCCTTTTTGGCACCGACCTCCAGGAGGTGGATACCCCTCTTCCCGTAGACGTCAACCCCGAAGGGCTCCATCAGGTGTTCATGGAGGGCTTCGACAAATACTACAGGCTCTGGGAGCATGTCTACGGTCCCATTGTGGCCCGAAAGCTCCAGGAAATCAGATCGATCGGCCTCCAGCATTTTTCCTTGCCGACGCAGACCTGGATGACTATTCTTTTCGACTCGGCGGTCGCCTATCGCGGGATGTCGGAGCAGGACAGAAAAGACCTGGTCGAAGGCCTGCACCCGCTCTATGTCGGCAAGGTCGTCTCCTACGTTAAAAAGATCTGGAGAATGTCGCTGCAGCAGGCCGAGGAGTACATTGAAAACGAGTGCATGATGTTTGAGGAAAATAAATCTTATCTTATAAAGACGTGGACAAAGGGAGAAAGGGGCTGAGCAATGCCGAAAATCCTTGTTGTCGATGATGAGGAACATATCAGGCTCCTGTATTCGGAAGAACTGAAGGAAGCCGGCTATGAGGTCATCACGGCGGAAAGCGGTTACAAACTTCTCGAAAAAATCGAGGAAGAAAAGCCGGATCTGGTCGTTTTGGACATAAAAATGGTCGACTACAACGGTCTGGACCTGCTTCAGGATATCCGAAATCAGTTCTATGACCTGCCGGTGATACTCTCGACTGCCTACGATACCTTCAAAGAGGACATGAAGTCGATTGCCGCCGATTTTTACGTCGTGAAAAGTTTCGATTTGACCGAGCTGAAGAAAAAAATCGCCATGGCTCTGGAAACCAGGCTTCCGGATTGATCCCAGTGGAAAATCTACAGAAAATGACTACCGTTCGCGAGCGCCTCAAGTCCATGATAGCCCGGTCTGCGGGCTCCGTTGCCGGCTACCGGGAGGTGGAGGCCGAGCTGAATATAGAACTCGACATTCCCAGGAACCCGGGGCACGGGGATTATGCTTCGAATTTTGCGTTTGCTCTGGCCAAGCGGCTGAAGCAAAACCCCAGACAGATCGCCTCCGAAATCATCGCAAACCTCGACGATTCCGGCGGCCTGCTCGATAAGGTCGAGATAGCGGGGCCGGGATTTATCAATTTTTTCATAAGCCCTTCCGCCTGGTATGGAACTCTGCGCCAGGTCCTGGAGGGGCCGCGTACGTTCGGAAGGCTCGAAGCCGGCCAGGGACCTGCGGTTCAGGTAGAGTTTGTGAGCGCAAACCCCACCGGACCCCTCCACATCGGCCACGGCAGGGGCGCGGCCATAGGCGATGTGCTCGCCAATCTGCTCGAAGCCCGCGGCTTCCGGGTCCAGCGCGAGTACTATATAAATGATGCCGGAAACCAGATGGAGACCCTGGGGCGCAGCCTCTATTACCGCTACCGGCAGGAGCTTGGCGAAAAAATCGAATTTCCCGATAACCACTATCGGGGGGAGTACATGCGCGAGCTTGCCCGGGAGTTTATCTCCGAGCGGGGCGAAGCCTTTCGCGCTTCCTCTTTGGAAGAGGCGCTCCCCGTCTTTACCGAGTATGCCTCCAGGCGCATCTTCGAGGGAATCCGGGAAGATCTCGACCAGTTCGGTGTTCGGTTCGACAAATGGTTCAGCGAGCGCGAACTCCACGACGGGGGGCTGATTCAAAAGAGTATCGACTCCCTGCGGGAGAGTGGATTCATCTACGAAAAAGAAGGGGCGGTCTGGTTCAAAAGCACCGCCTTCGGCGACGAGAAGGACCGCGTCGTGGTACGGGCAAACGGCGCGAGCACCTATTTTGCCGCAGACCTGGCCTATCACCGGAATAAATTCGAACGGGGTTTCCAGACCGTTATCGACGTGTGGGGCGCCGACCACCACGGATATATCGAAAGAATGCTCGCAGGCGTCCAGGCGATGGGGGGAAGCAGGGAGGCGCTCCGGATCGTCCTGGTGCAGCTGGTAAACCTTTTGCGGGGCGGCCAGCCTGTTGCCATGAGCACGCGCGGAGGGGAGTTCGTGACCCTGCGCGAGGTCGTCGACGAGGTGGGAAAAGACGCCACACGCTTTCTTTTTCTCACGCGCCGCACCGATAGTCCCCTCGATTTCGATCTCGAAGTGGCCAAATCCCGCAGTAACGACAACCCGGTCTTCTACGTCCAGTATGCGCACGCACGCCTTTGCAGCATCTTCGAGGTGGCTCGCGAACGCTGTCTGGAATTCGACTGGCGCCGGGCGGCCGAGGAAACGCTCCACCTCTTGCAGGTTCGGGAAGAATTTGAAATAATGAAACTGCTGGGAGAGTATCCCGAGGTGGTAGCCGAGTGCGTGCGTTCGCTCGAACCGCACTACATCCCCTACTATCTGCACCAGCTCGTGTCGCTTTTCCACGGCTATTATCATGACAACCGCATCCTGGGCGAGGATGTCGAACTCACCAGAGCGCGGCTCTGCCTGGCCCTGGCGATAAAAGAAGTCATAGCAAACGCCCTGTCGCTTCTGGGCGTAACCGCCCCCGAAAAAATGTAGGCGGCGGGTCGCCGCGGCCGGGTCGCCAGGCCCGGAGCGCCACTGCCCGCGGCGGTGGCGGGGCTGTTTCAACGAGCAGGCTGATACCATCGTAACGAATTGCCCGCCCGCGAAGCAGGCGGGCGACTCGGCAGCGGCGCCAGCCGCCACGCCGTCGGGATGGGATAAATGATTCGTCCGAAGCTTGTGGTCGTAAAAAATGAGCGGGATGAAGAGTCTCGATCGTCTCGAGACGGGAAGGGTGTTCATTTTCACCTGAGCAGAAGCAGGCTGGTCGTCTATGTGTTGAGCCTGATGGTGTCGCTTTGTTTTATGTTCACGCTTGGGATATTCGTCGGCAGGGGCATTTCCGTGGTGCGGTCCGACGATGTTTCCGTAAAGGGAAGATTCCTGAGGTTTTTGGGCCTGGACCACGGGACGGGGGCGGTCGTGCCCGATGCCGCCGCGACCTGGAAAAACCAGAAAAAGATGGTCGATTCCCTCAATTACTACCAGGATCTGACCAGTCAGAACCTCTCTCCCCTCGGTACGCCCTCGCAGGCAGGAAAGGTATCCCCTGCGGTTTCTCCAGCTACTCCCGCAAAAGAGGGCAAATCGGTTGTCACGGGGAAAGAGCCCCCGGTTGCGCAACCCTCCGCCGCCCTGCCGCCGGTCAAGCCTCCCCTGGCAAAGGCCCCCGGCTCCGGCCGCTACACGCTGCTGGTAGCCTCCTTAAGGGAGCGCGACGCACGACCTCTGGTCAAAAAGCTCAAAGCAGACGGCTATTCGCCTCTCGTCGAGACGCTCGAATTCGGCGCCTCGAAATGGAGTCGCATACTCCTGGGCGCATTCCCCACCCGCAAGGCTGCAATCGCTTTTGCCGAGCAGTTCAACCGGAAGGAAAAAACGCAGGCTCTGGTGATAAGTGGAGCGGGAAACAATTAGCGGGAATCGGGAATAAAAAGTTTCACGCCTGCCGCTCCCGCATGGTCAATCGCCTGATCGTCTCCCGCTCCTTTTTGGCGCACACCGGACAAATGCTGTGGCTGAAATCGGCTTCCGAATGATCTCGAACGTATGCTTCAATTTGCTGCCAATAGCCCTGGTCGTCGCGCACCTTCTTGCACCAGGCGCAAATGGGGAGAAGACCTCGCAGCGTCTTGATTCTGGAAAGCGCCTCCCGGAGTTCCCCTATCAGCTTTTCCTGCCGATGGTTCGCCGTTTCGAGTTCCCGGGTGCGTTCTTCGACGAGCTGTTCCAAATGGTCCCGATATTTTCTCAACTCCAGATCGGCGCGCTTTTGCACGATGGAATAGCGGATGGAGCGCTCAATGAGGTCCGCAGTGATGTGTCCCTTGACCAAGTAGTCCGATGCGCCCGCCCCCATCGCTTGCACGTCAATGTCGTACCCGTCCTGAGCCGTAAGAAAGATGACGGGTATTTCACACCCTCGCAAGCTTGCGTCCTGTAAGAGCTCGAGGCCGTTTTTCGCATCCAGGTGATAGTCCAGAAGACAGACGTCGTAATCCGGGCGGCAAATCTCCTGCAAGCCCGAATCGTAGGTCCCCGCCCAGTGAAGCAGGAACTTCGCAGAACCGGTTTCAGCGAGCATCTCTCTCAAAATTATGAAGTCATCCTCATCATCTTCTATCACGAGCACCTTGAACATTTTTTCCATGCCTGCTTCCTTTGAGTCCGCCAGTTCCTGGCATAATGAGCTAATAGAAGATAATCAGTTTGAATCTCTTTGCAATTTCAATGGCTGCCGCCGATGAGCGTCTGTCCGGCGGGCTTCAGGCGGGGTGAAACGAGGCGCCGGCGAAGTGAAAAAGGGTATTCAATCATACCGATTTGCTTTACTGTGCGCGGAGGAAATGCCGCTGGAGTGTTCTATGCTAAAACGAAACGGGAGTCCGGGAGCCGGCACATGGCAGATCAAAAACGATTGACGAGTGCAGGGCTTTTGTTCGGGAATACGGCGAAGGCGTTATTTTCCATATGGAGAAACATGTGGACAAGCCCGAAGATCGCGAGGCGTGGGCCGGGAAAATCCACAAGAAGCTCTCCGAGATGGAAAGAGAGGTTTTTCTTTCCGGGTATCATAAGGTGTTCGTGTTGCCTATCGACAATTGCCTTATGTGCAGGGAGTGCAACAAAGACAGGAAGCAATGCGTAAATCCCCGGACAGCCCGCCCCACCGCGGAAGCACTGGGTATCGACGTATACGCAACAGTCAGACGATACGGCTTTCCCGTCAATGTGTTGCCGGACTATTCGCAGACTATGAACCGATATGCTTTCCTGTTGGTGGAATAGGGCTCGACCGGCCTGGCACATGGTCGCGCGGAGTTCGGGTCTTTTTCTGCCAAGTCGGTGAAGCCCGGGGATAAAAAAGGAGGCAAAATGTCTGATTTGGATGTTTTGAAAAATCGAACAGAGCATCCGGGACCGTGAAAAGTTGCGCCTGAAATTCCTGGAAAAAGCCAAATACTAACGCTCGAGAAATGGTCAGAGGTAGGTGCTCAACGCCTTTCGGCATCGGATATCTCTTCAGCAGCTCGGCACGGGTCAAAAACGGACGTTAATATGGTGCTCAACGCCTTTCGGCATCGGATATCTCTTCAGACGATCCCGATGACCCCGAATCAGTTGCACGAGCAGTGCTCAACGCCTTTCGGCATCGGATATCTCTTCAGATTGATTCTGAAGATATAAAATGGGAAGGCCCTGAGTGCTCAACGCCTTTCGGCATCGGATATCTCTTCAGAGCTTCAAACCCGTCTTTACCGAAGGCCAACCCCGTGCTCAACGCCTTTCGGCATCGGATATCTCTTCAGGAACGAAAGAGGCCGCTGAAAGCCACAAAGGAATCTAGTGCTCAACGCCTTTCGGCATCGGATATCTCTTCAGCCGGCCAGCAAGACTACGGCTTACAAAATTCGCAGAGTGCTCAACGCCTTTCGGCATCGGATATCTCTTCAGGGAGAGAGGACCGATGAAGCCTTCCCCCTCCGCAAGTGCTCAACGCCTTTCGGCATCGGATATCTCTTCAGCTCCAGGCCGCCATGGCCGCACAGCCCAACCAGCCGTGCTCAACGCCTTTCGGCATCGGATATCTCTTCAGGCAAACGGTCGATAACTCCTGCCCCCAGTCCAACGAGTGCTCAACGCCTTTCGGCATCGGATATCTCTTCAGGCGGGCGCACTGGTTATCAATGCAAATCCGGGCGAGTGCTCAACAAGAGTGTAGGGAATCAGAATAAACGGCCAGAATGAGGGGGTATTTTTTCAGAATAGAT